>NZ_JBOHGA010000003.1:0-72647 GCF_050699915.1 Actinophytocola sp. | reverse complement strand
ACGCTGCCGCGCGCGGTCGGCGCGGCGCTCGCGGTGGTCGCGGTCGGGATCGCGGTGTCCGACCACGCCGGGATCGAGGCGGGCGGGCTGTGGTGGGCGCTGCTGCCCGCGGTCGCCGGGCTGGGCCTGGCCTGGCAGGCGGCGGTCAACGGGCTGGTTCGGATGGAGTCCGACCACCTCGTCGTGCCCACGCTGGTGAACTTCTCCGTCGGCACGGTGGCGCTGCTGTTCGCCGCGCTGGTCGACGCGCTCGTGCGCGGGCTGCCGGGCGAGCTGCCGGGCGAGTGGTGGTACTACGTCGGCGGCCCGCTCGGCATGATCGCGATCATCACCGCGGTCGCGGCCGTGAGGTTCACCGGCGTGCTCCTGCTCGGGCTCGCCTCGGTCGCCGGCCAGCTCACCGGCGCCGTGCTGCTCGACATCGTCGTGCCCACCGGAGGTGGGCTGACCCTGGCGAGCGTGCTCGGCACGTCGCTGACGATGGTGGCGGTCGGCATCGCGGCGATCGGGGTGAGAGGGCGGTGAGAGGATGGCTCGCGTGAGCGCGACGATCCTGGACGGCAAGGCCACCCGCGACGCCATCTTCACCGACCTGCGCGAGCGGGTCGGCGCGCTCGCCCGGCAGGGCGTGGTGCCCGGACTCGGCACCATCCTCATCGGCGACGACCCCGGCTCGCAGTCCTACGTCCGCGGCAAGCACAACGCCTGCGCGAAGGTCGGCATCACCTCGATCCGCCGCGACCTGCCGGCGGACATCACGCAGGCCCGGCTGCACGAGGTCGTCGACGAGCTCAACGCCGACCCCGCGTGCACCGGCTACCTCATCCAGCTCCCGCTGCCCGGCCACCTCGACGCCGGCGCCGCGCTCGAGCGGGTCGACCCGGCCAAGGACTCCGACGGCCTGCACCCGATGAACCTCGGCAAGCTCGTGCTCGGCGAGACCGGCCCGCTGCCGTGCACTCCGGTCGGCATCATCGAGCTGCTCAAGCGCTACGAGGTGCCGATCGCCGGCGCGAACGTCACGGTCGTCGGCCGCGGGGTGACCGTCGGCCGTCCGCTCGGCCTGCTGCTCACCCGCCGCAGCGAGAACGCCACGGTCACCTTGTGCCACACGGGAACCAAGGACCTCGCCGCCGAGACCCGTCGCGCCGACATCGTCGTCGCGGCCGCCGGCAACCCCGCGCTGATCACGCCGGACATGATCAAGCCCGGCGCCGCGGTGCTCGACGTCGGCATCACCCGCACCGACCAGGGCCTCGTCGGCGACGTCCACCCGGACGTCCGCGAGACGGCGGCGTTCCTCGCGCCGATGCCCGGCGGCGTCGGTCCCATGACGATCGCCATGTTGCTGACCAACACGGTCAAAGCGGCCGAACGGAGCTTGTCGAAGTGAGCATCGACACCGAACGGAGCTTGTCGAAGTGAGCATCGACACCGAACGGAGCTTGTCGAAGTGACCACCCCCCAGCGCCGGCGTCACCCCGTCCTCGTCCACCTGCCGTTCGGCATGGTGCTGGCGGTGGTGGTGCTCGGCCTGGTGCGGATCCTGCTGTACCACTGGCGGCAGGGCACCGTGCTCATCGGCGCCGCGCTGATCCTGGCGGCCGCCCTGCGCATGCTGCTGCGCGACGACCAGGCCGGCCTCATCGCGATCCGCAGCCGTGGCGTGGACGTGCTGACCTACGGCGGTTTCGGCGTCTGCGTGATGGCCGTGGCGCTGACGATCGAGGGCTTCGACCTGGAGAACTGACGGAGGGCGACGCGCGCTCCCAGCGGCGCCGTCGGGTGTCGCGGTTGCTAGCCTCCCAGCACCGGATTTCGTCATCTCGTCGGGAGGATCTTCCCCGTGGCAAGCAAGGCTGCCGTCAAGGTCACCGTCACCGGTGCCGCCGGCCAGATCGGCTACGCACTGCTGTTCCGCATCGCCTCCGGGCAGCTCCTGGGGCCGGACACGCCCGTGCGGCTTTCCCTGCTGGAGATCCCGCCGGCGCTCAAGGCCGCCGAGGGCACCGCGATGGAGCTCGACGACTGCGCGTTCCCGCTGCTCGCCGGCGTCGACATCACCGACGACCCGAAGCACGCCTTCGACGGTGTCAGCGTCGCGATGCTCGTCGGCGCGCGTCCGCGCACGAAGGGCATGGAGCGCGGCGACCTGCTCGAGGCCAACGGCGGCATCTTCAAGCCGCAGGGCGAGGCGATCAACGCGGGCGCCGCCGACGACGTGCGCGTCCTCGTGGTCGGCAACCCGGCCAACACCAACGCGCTGATCGCCAAGGCGCACGCGCCCGACGTCCCGGCCGACCGGTTCACCGCGATGACCCGCCTCGACCACAACCGCGCGCTGTCGCAGCTCGCGGCCAAGCTGGGCGTCTCGGTCACCGACATCTCGAAGATGACGATCTGGGGCAACCACTCCGCGACCCAGTACCCGGACCTGTTCCACGCCGAGGTCGGCGGGCAGACCGCCGCGGCCGCGGTGAACGACGACGACTGGCTGAAGGACACCTTCATCCCGACCGTGGCCAAGCGCGGCGCGGCGATCATCGAGGCGCGCGGCGCGTCCTCGGCCGCCTCGGCGGCGAACGCGGCCGTCGACCACGTCCACGACTGGGTCCACGGCACCGACTGGACCTCGATGGCGGTGGTCTCCGACGGCTCCTACGGCGTGCCGGAGGGCCTGATCTCCTCGTTCCCGGTGCGCTGCGCGGGCGGCCGGTGGGAGATCGTCCAGGGTCTGGAGATCGACGACTTCTCCCGGTCGAAGATCGACGCCTCCGTGACCGAGCTCGCCGAGGAGCGCGACGCCGTCAGGGGCCTTGGGCTTATCTAGATCCGCAGGTCGCGCGTTAGCCGTGTGTGCCCGTTCACACCGGATCGCGTGAACGTTTCGGATCCGGCATCATGACTGGCCCTCCAGGGCGATCTCATCCTCGACCGACCCGCGCCCAAATGCGGATCGAACGAGGAGGAGGGGCAGCCATGTCGACCGAGGCCATCCACGCGGAGCTCGTGGCGCTCTACGACGGCGGCACGCCGGTTCGCTCGCGCTGGTCCTACCGCGCCGACCAGCCGTACACCGTGACCGCCGCGTTCCAGACCGAGCGGGACCGCTGGGTCGAGTGGGCGTTCTCGCGTGACCTGCTCGTCGAGGGGCTGCGCGGGCCGGCAGGCGTCGGCGACGTGCGGCTGCACCCGGAGGCCGAGGACGACCTGACGATGCTGGTCGTGGAGATCGAGTCGCCCGAGGGCTACGCCGAGCTCGACCTGGACCACGCGGGCGTCAGCTCGTTCCTGGCGGCCACCGAGGAGATCGTGCCGCTCGGCGCGGAGTCCGACCACTTCGACGTCGACGGCCTGATCGACGAGCTCACCCGAGTCTGACCGGGCGCGGTCACGAACGACGCCTTCCCGGCCGGGAAGGCGTCGTTCCTCGCTCTCAGTCGCGCTCGATGACGCAGTCCGGGCCGGGGAACACGAGTCCCTCGTGACCGTCCGGGAAGCGCACCAGGTAGGGCGGTCCGCCGTCGGCGCCGCGCACCTCGACGATCTCGCCCGTCTTGTCGGGGTTGCCTACGTTGCGACCGTGGACGTGCAACCGGTCGCCTATTGCCGCTCGCATGGGACCACCTCCGCCATCCCAGGGTAACTAGGGTGGGCGGGTGAGCGAAGAGCCCGTCGTACTCGACCGGCTGGCGGGCGTCTGCGGCGAGTTGGTGTTGCGCCGCGTGGGGCCGGACTTCGAGATCATCGCCAACGGCGTGTTCCTCATGGACACCCGCGGTGGCGCGTCGGAGCGGCTCCTGGTCTCCGCCGCGGCCGACCGGATGCGGGCCGGCGGGCGGCTGCTCGTCGGCGGGCTGGGCGTGGGGTTCTCGCTGCGCGCCGCGCTGGACCATCCGCGGGTCGGCGACGTCGTCGTGGTGGAGCGGGAGCGCGCGGTGATCGACTGGAACCGCGGCACCCTGCGGACGCTGCACGGCGACGCGCTGGCCGACCCGCGCGCCCGGTGCGTGGCGGGGGACCTGCTCGCCTGGCTGCCGTCCGCCGGTGAGGTGTTCGACGGCATCTGCCTCGACATCGACAACGGTCCGGAATGGACCGTTACCGAGTCGAACGCGGCGCTGTACGAGAGAGCCGGGCTCGACATGCTGACCGGCGCGCTGGCGCCCGGTGGGGTGCTGGCGGTGTGGAGCGCGGGCGCGAGCCCGGCGTTCGCCGCGCGGCTCGCCGAGAGGTTCGGCGAGGTGGAGACCCTCGTAATCCCGGTGCCCCGCGGTGAACCGGATCTGGTGTACCTCGCCCGCGCCCCGGTGACACGATCGAGATCACTGAAACGTAACTAACCGTCGGAGTGTCGCGACCTCACAGTTGTTGGATCTGGAGGTGCGGCCGATGCTTCGTCACCGCCCGCACCGGAGTGCGCGCAACGTCCTGCTACACCCGGCTCTCGGCTGGCTGGCGCTCGCCGCGCTGTACCTGGCTGGTTGCGTTCTCAACTTCCTGCTGGCAATCAGCACGGCCCGTTTCTGGCCGCTGGTGCTGGCGGTGACGCTCGGGGTGATCGCGTGCCTGTGCGGGTTCGCGGCCGGGCGCAGCCTGCGCCGGTGATGCCCGCCGCGTTCTCGGGGTAGCGACACTCGATCGTCCACAATGGATTACCGGCGGCGCTGACCGAGATTCGGGAGGATCTCGGTCCGGTCGCGAGTCGTGCGTCCCGCATTCGGCAGTTGGTCTCCGCTAGCCCGAACGGGTGACTTTGCGCAACTTGCAGGTCCAGGGCCACGGCCTCGCTACCTGCGCATGTGCATCTGCACTGGCATTCGCCGAGGTGCCCGCCGCGTTTACCGGCCGTCGAGGCGTCGATACGCTGGATCGGTCCGCTGGAGCTCGACCAGTTGTGAGGTAGTCATGTCAGGGACCGCGTCCAAATACGAGGCACCGAGCTCGGTGCCCGTCGGAGTCGACCCGACCCGTGCGAGCATCGCCCGGGTATACGACGCGTTTCTCGGTGGAAAGGACAACTACGAGATCGACCGCCAGGTCTTCGAGCGGGTTAAGGAGAAGGCACCGGAGGCGCGGGATCTCGCGTGGTCGAACCGCAACTTCCTGACCAGGGCGGTTCGGTTTCTCACCGACCAGGGCGGCGTTCGGCAGTTCATCGACTGCGGTTCGGGCCTGCCCACCGCGGAGAACACTCACCAGATCGCACAACGCATCGACCCGGAGACGCGGGTCATCTACGTGGACAACGACCCCGTGGTGATCGCGCACGGCGAGGCGCTGCTGACCGAGAACGACTTCACGCATTTCATGGCGGCGGATATTTTCAAGCCGCAGGAGGTGCTGGGTCACCCGTTGATCGAGAAGCACATCGACTTCACCGAGCCGGTCGGACTGCTGCAGGTGGGCACGCTGCACCACTACACGGCCGACGACGGTGCCGACCTGATGAAGGAATACGTCGACGCGCTGCCCTCGGGCAGTTTCGTGGCGATTTCACATTTCCTCGACCCGCAGACGCCGGAGCACAGCGAACTGGCCCGGCGAATGGAGGACGTGTTCCTGCACAGCCCGATGGGCTCGGGGAAGTTCCGGACGCGCGAGGAGATCCTGGCATTCCTGCCCGGCATGGAGATCGTCGCGCCCGGGCCGGGCAAGCCCGGTGACCTCGAGCTCTCCGACCTGTGGTGGCCGGACGGCCCGCGGCTGCGCCCGCTGAGTCAGGTGGAGCAGTGCAGCTCCGCGGTGGTGGGTCGCAAGCCCTGACCTTTGTGGACGGTCACTGCGCGGCTCGGGTGAGCTGAGCGGCTCGGCGCATGAGGTAGTGGCGCTCCGGAGTGCTGGTGGTGCGGTTGGCCGCCTGCCGGTACTCCGCCAGCGCCGCCGCCCGGTCGCCCGACATCTCCAGCAGGTGGGCGCGCACCGCGTGCAGCCGGTGGTGGCCGGACAGCTTGTCCGCCAACGGTTCCAGCTGTTCGAGGCCCCGCGCAGGGCCGTGCACCATCGCGGTGGCGATCGCGTGGTTCAAGGTCACCATCGGGTTGTCGGTCAGGCGCTCGAGCACCCCGTACAGCGCCAGGATCTGTGGCCAGTCGGTGTCCGCGGCGCTCGCCGCCTCGTCGTGGACCGCGTTGATCGCGGCCTGCACCTGGTACGGGCCGACCGGGCCGCGCGGCAGTGTCCGCGTGATCAGCGCGACGCCCTCGCCGAGCAGGTCACCGTCCCAACGGGACCGGTCCTGCTCGGCCAGTGGCACCAGGGTCCCGTCCGCGCGCGTGCGGGCCGGCCGCCGCGCGTCGATCAACAGCATCAGCGCCAGCAGGCCGGCCACCTCGCTCTCGCTCGGCAGCAGCCGGTGCGTGGCGCGGGCCAGGCGGATCGCCTCCGCGGACAGCTCGACCCGGTGCAGCGCCGGACCGGCGGTCGCCGTGTAGCCCTCGTTGAAGATCAGGTACAGCACGTGCAGGACCAGCCGCAGCCGCTCGGGCCGCTCGGCCGCGGTCGGCAGGCGGAACGGGATGCCCGAGGACTTGATCTTCAGCTTCGCCCGGCTGATCCGCTGCGCCATCGTCGCCTCGGGGATCAGGAACGCCGAGGCGATCTCCGCGGTCGACAGGCCGCCGACCGCGCGCAGCGTCAGCGCGATCGCCGCCGGCGGCTTGAGCGCGGGGTGGCAGCACATGAACAGCACGACCAGCGTGTCGTCGGTGTCCGGCACGACCGCGTCGGAGCCCGGCTGGGCCGCGACCAGGTCCTCGCGTCGCCGCCGGGCCTGCTCGTTGCGCAGCTGGTCGGTCATCCGGCGGGACGCGACCTGGATCAGCCAGCCGCGCGGGTAGTCGGGCAGCCCGCGGGCCGGCCACTGCCCGGCGGCCGCGATCAGCGCCTCCTGGACCGCGTCCTCCGCCGCGGCGAAGTCGTCGTAGCGCCGCATCAGCGCGCCGAGGACCTGCGGCGCGAGCTCACGCAGCAGGTCCGCAGTGCCGGATGGCTCGCTTCGCTCCACCGCTAGCACGCCGTCTTCCCTCCTCTCGTGCTCGGCGCCGGCGCGCCTACGCGCGCTCGTCAGTCCAGGCCGAGGACAGTTCGCGACGAGCCGGCTCCGGTCGCGACGACCGGCGGTGCCGTCGCCGGCGAGGTCGGGAACTGTCCTCGCAACACGCGGCTACGCTCCCGCTCACGGCGTGCGCGCGGTCACACGTCTACTTCGGGAGCGGACATCACCTGGCGTACCTCGATCGGGTGGTTCAAGTTGATGCCGCCCGGTCCGGGCGAGGCGGACGCCGCCGCGGCGATCTCCAGCGCGCGCTCCGTACTGTCCACGTCCACGATCCAGTAGCCGGCGAGGAACTCCTTGGACTCCGGGAACGGCCCGTCGGTGATCGCCGGAGCGGCGCCGTCCCGCGCGGTGACGATCTTCGCCTGGTCCGGCATGGCCAGCCCCTCGGCGGTGACCAGCTCGCCCGACTCGACCAGGCTCTCGCCGAACACGCCCATGAACTCGATGTGCGCCTTGACGTCGACCGGGTCCCACTCGGTGATCGGCGGGTGCCCGATGTCGGTGGTGTTCATCAGCAGCATGTACTTCACGGCGCTTCTCCTCACTGGTGACGCCCACGCCGGGCGTCTTTCGTGGGGACGTCGAAGCACGCTACGCGTCCTCTACCGTTTCGCCCAGAATTTCCGCCGCCGCCTCGACCGTGGTCGAGGTCAGTCCTCCTGGAGTACCGCGAGGACGTTGCCGGCCGGGTCGCGGAACCACGCGATCAGCGGGCCCATCTCGCGGAAGATGCCCTTCTCGTCGACGTGCGGGTACTTCTCGAACTCGACGCCCCGGGCGGCGAGCCCGTCGACCGCGGCCTCGATGTCGGCGACGGGGAAGTTGAGGATCGTGTACGCGGCCGGCGTGTGGTCCGGCTTGGGGTAGACCAGCGTGTCCCGGTCGCCCGCGATGTGCAACGTCAGCATGCCGTGCTCCTCCGACACGCGCAGGCCCAGCGTCTCGCCGTAGAACTGGTTGGCCTTGGCGATGTCGTCCACGGAGAAACCGCTGAACGCTCTGGTGTGCTCGAACATGGGCTCTCCTTACCGCACGGTGAGAGGATCTGCCAGTGAAGTACCTGATCCTGATCTACAGCAACCCCGAGTCGCGGGCGCTCTGGGAGAAGTTCACCCCCGAGGAGCGCGCGTCGGGTCTGGGCGCGTACGAGGCGCTCGACGCGGAGCTGACCGCGTCCGGCGAGCTGGTCGAGTCCGAGGCGCTCGACGACGCGGCGAAGGGCAAGCGGGTGCACGTCACCGAGGGCGGGACGCTGACGACCGACGGACCGTTCGCCGAGGTCAAGGAGTACCTGGTCGGGTTCTACCTGGTCGAGTGCGTGAACCTGGACCGGGCGGTGGAGATCGCCGCGAAGGTGCCGGAGGCGTTCATGGGGCTGGTGGAGGTCCGGCCGATCGTCGACCTCGCCGCGCTGGCGTAGCCGTGGACGCGCTGCTGCGGGAGCTCGCGCCGCAGGTGCTGACCGCGGTCGTGCGGCGGCACGGCGACTTCGACGCGTGCGAGGACGCCGTGCAGGAGGCGCTGCTCGCGGCGGCGACGCAGTGGCCGGTCGAGGGGCTGCCGGACCATCCGAAGGGGTGGCTGATCACGGTGGCGTCGCGACGGCGGACCGAGCAGTGGCGCAGCGACTCGGCCCGGCGCCGGCGCGAGTCGGCGGTGTTCGCGCTGTCCTCGCCCGCCTCGGATGCCCCTGCCGATGTGCCGGCCGAGGACGACTCGCTGACGCTGCTGTTCCTGTGCTGCCATCCCGCGCTGACGCCGTCGTCACAGGTGGCGCTCACGCTGCGGGCGGTCGGCGGGCTGACGACGGCGGAGATCGCGCGGGCGTTCCTGGTGCCGGAGGCGACGGTGGCACAACGGGTCAGCCGGGCGAAGGCGAAGATCAAGGGCGCGGGCTTCTCGATGCCACCGCCGGCCGAGCGGCCCGAGCGGCTGGGCGCCGTGCTGCACGTGCTGTACCTGATCTTCAACGAGGGCTACACGGCGTCGTCGGGCTCGTCGCTGCACCGGGTGGAGCTGTCGACCGAGGCGATCCGGCTGACGCGTCAGCTGCGTGCCCGGCTGCCGGCTGAGGGTGAGGTGGCGGGCCTGCTGGCGTTGATGCTGCTGACCGACGCGCGGCGCCCGGCCCGCGTCTCGTCCTCCGGCATGCCGATCCCGCTGTCCGAACAGGACAGATCGCTGTGGGACCGCGAGCTGATCGCCGAGGGGGAGTCGCTGCTGACCGACACGCTGACGAGCGCGCCGATCGGCCCGTACCAGCTGCAGGCCGCGATAGCCGCGCTCCACGACGAGGCGCGGCGGGCGGAGGACACGGACTGGCGCCAGATCCTGACCTTGTACGAACTGCTGCGCACGGCGTCGCCGGGCCCGATGGTGACGCTGAACCGAATAGTCGCGCTGGCGATGGTGCACGGGGCGGCTGCCGGACTGTCCGAACTGGACGCCGCGCTGTCGGACCCGGCCCTGGCGGATCACTACCGAGTTTCCGCGGTACGGGCACATCTGCTTGCGCTGTCCGGGGATCGGGAGGGGGCGCGGCACCACTACGAGCTGGCGGCGCGGCATTCGCCCAGCCGGCCGGAACAGCACTTTCTGATCTCGAAGGCCGCGGCCATGGAAATCTGACTCGACGAGCTCGGTCAGTGCGTTTCGGCCAGGCGGGCGGCGGTCATGACGTGGTGCATCAGGGCCGTCAGGACCTGTTTCGTGGAGTCCCGAGCACGGGCGTCGCACAGGAGGATCGGGACGTGCGGGTCCAGGTCCAGGGCGCCGCGCACCTCCTCCGTCCCGTAGCGGTGCGCGTCGTCGAAGCAGTTGACGGCCACGATGAAGGGCAGGCGGCGGCGTTCGAAGAAGTCCACCGCGGGAAAGCACGTGTCCAGCCGGCGGGTGTCGGCCAGTACCACCGCGCCCAACGCGCCCCGGGACAGCTCGTCCCACATGAACCAGAAGCGGTGCTGGCCCGGCGTGCCGAACAGGTACAGGATCAGCTCCGGGTTGATCGTGATCCGGCCGAAATCCAGTGCCACCGTCGTCGTCGACTTGGTCTCCACACCCTCCAGGTCGTCCACTCCGGACGACGCGGTAGTGATCAGCTCCTCCGTCCGCAGCGGCGGCACCTCGCTGACCGAGCCGACGAGCGTCGTCTTGCCGACGCCGAAACCGCCGGCGATGACGATCTTGACCGCGGAGCTGAACCGGCGGTCAGAGCCGTCTGATGCCATCGAGAACCGCCTGGAGTAGGTGTTGGCTGGGAGCGTCGTCGGACGGCGGCGCGGACCGGAAGATCACCAGGCCCTGCGTGATCAGGTCGCTCAGCACGACCTTCACCACCTGTAGCGGCAGGTTCACCAGCGCCGCCACCTCGACCACCGAGATCGGGTGCTGGCACACCTGCAACGTCTTCGCGTACTCCGGCTGCAGGTCCACCTCGGCCGGCGTGCGCATCGCCACGACCAGCGTGATCAGGTCCAGCCCGAGCGTGCTGGACCTGGTTCGACCGCCCGTCACGGCGTACGGCCGCACCAGCGGATCGTCGAACCAGGCCTCCGTGCTCATGGCACCGGACGGCCCATGGCCTCGCGCGGCCTCGCGGTCAGCACCGCGCCGACCCGCTTGACCATCAGGTTCATCTCGTAGGCGATCATCCCGACGTCCGCGGTCTCCTCGGCCAGCAGCGCGAGGCAGGCGCCGTGCCCGGCCGCCGTGACGAACAGGTACGCGTGGTCCATCTCCACCAGCGTCTGCCGCACCTGCCCACCACCGAAGTGCCGGCCGGTGCCCCGGGCGAGGCTCTGGAACGCCGACGCCACCGCCGACAGGTGCTCGCCGTCGGCGTCGGAGATGTTGCCGGACCGGCCGATGAGCAGCCCGTCCGCGGACAGCACGACGGCCCGGTCCACCCCCGCGACTCGCTTGACCAGCTCGTTGAGCAACCAGTCGAGCTCACTCACTGCGGTGTTGGCCATTGCGCACGCTCCCCGTGATGTCGTCGCCGTCGGTGTATTCGTCGGCCGGCTCCTCGCGGCCCTGTCGCGTCCCGCGCTGGAACGCGGCCAACCGGCTGCGCGCCTGGTCCGGCGAGTCCACGCGGGAGTCGCGGGAGTCGCGGGAGTCATCGCGGGGGACCTCGTCCGGCCAGGCGGCCGGCGCCTCGCGCAGCTGCGGCGCCAGGTTCTGCTGGCGCCGCCGGCGCGGCAGCGGTGGCCGGTCCGGTGCGAGCTGCCCGACCGGTGACTGTGCCGGTGACTGTGGCGCCGTCCGCACGTGGACCGTGGGCGGATCCGGCAGGGCGTGGGCACCGCCGTTGGTGCCGTTCGAGCCGTTGGTGCCGTTGGAGCCGTTCGTCGGCACGTCGACCGGGCGCTGCGGGCGGAACAGGTCCTCGCCCGGCCGCGCCGCCACCATCGGGAGCGGCGGCAGGTCCGCCACCACCGGGATGGGCAGCTTGACCGTGGGCAGCACCGGCGACGCGGCCTCGTGCCGGGCGGTCGGCTCGACCGCGTCCGGGTCGGGCACCTCGCCGAGCAACTCGTTGCGCACCAGCACGATCGCTCGCGTGCCGCCGTAGGCCGACTCGCGCAGCGACACCGCGATGCCGTGCCGGGCCGCGAGCCGCGCCACCACGAACAGGCCCAGCCGCGGCTCCGCGGACAGCGCCATGATCCCGAAGTCCGGCGGGTTCGCGAGCATCGTGTTGAGGTCCTCGATGCGGTCGCTCTCGATGCCCAGGCCCTGGTCCTCGATCTCCAGCACCACGCCGCGGCCGACGATGTTGCCGCGCACCTCGACGCCCGACTCCGGCGGCGAGAACGTCGTCGCGTTGTCGATCAGCTCCGCCAGCAGGTGCACGAGGTCGCCGACGACCGGCCCGTTGACCGCGCGCGCCGGCAGCTTGGCGATCTTGACGCGGGCGAAGTGCTCGGTCTCCGCCGCCGCGCCGCGGGCGAGCTCGGTGAGGCTCACCGGGTTGCGCCAGCGCCGGCCCGGCTGCCCGCCGCCGAGGATGATCAGGTTCTCGGCGTTGCGGCGGGCGCGGGTGGACAGGTGGTCGAGCTGGAAGAGCATCTCCAGCTGCTCGGGGTCCTCCTGCCCGCGCTCGGCCTCGTCGAGCACCTTGAGCTGGCGGTGCACGATCACCTGGCTGCGGTGGGCGATGTTGAGGAAGACCTTGTTGGTGCCCTCCCGGGTCTTCGCCTCCTGCACGGCGGCCGACACGGCGGTCTGCTGCGCCTTGTTGAACGCCTCGGCCACCTCGCCGATCTCGTCGCGGCCGTGGTCGCGCAGCCGCAGCGAGTCGTCGACCCGGACGTCCTTGCCGGTGCGGACCTTCTCGACCAGCTCGGGCAGCTTGTGGTCGGCGAGGTCGAGTGCCTCGTGGCGCAGCCTGGTGAGCCGGTCGATGAGCCGGCGGGACAGCCGCAGCGCGATCACGAACACGGCGATGGCGAGCAACAGCACGAGCACGCCCGCGACGATCGCCCGGATCAGCATGTTGTCGACCTTGTCCAGGGCCTCCGCGTTCGTCCGGTCGTTCTGCGTGGACAGCATCGACATGAGCGCGACGCCGACGTCGCGGGCGGCCGCGCGCCAGAGGTCCTCGGTGATCGGGAGCTCGGTCTTGCCCTGGGCCAGCGTGTCCTCGACGGAGGTCAGCCGTTGCCACGCCGGGCTCTTCCGCAGCTTCGCGTACTGGTCCTGCACCGCCTGGTTCGCCAGCGGGACCGACGAGTCGAGCTGCAGGTGGTAGGCGCTGACCTGGCCCTGGAAGGTGCGGAAGTCGGCGCCGGTGATCCCGCGCCCGACGATGCTGGCCGTGGCGAGCGCGTCCGCGCGCTGCATGAGGTCCGCGCCGGTGAGCAGGGGTGCGACGACCAGCTGGGCGTACGCGGTGTCGGCATCCGGCGCGAACAGGGACAAGCCCTGCGAGCCCTGGACGAACTGGTCGACGATCTGGTTGTAGAAGGCGAACGACTCGCTCACGCCGATCTGGCCGCCGTCCACCTGGGCGCGCACCTCGGGCAGCTTCGCCATCAGCGTGGAGAACTCGGCGATGTCGCCGCGCACCGTGTCCGGCGCGACCTCGGAGAGCTCGCCGAGCTTCGCGGTGACCTGGCCGACCACCGCGTCGGTCCGTTGCCGCTGCTGGATCAGCTCGGACTGGAACGTCCCGTAGCTCGCCAGGCGGCGCAGCGTCAGCCGGCGTTCCTCCTGCAGCGAGAGGATCAGCGGCAGCGCGGTGTCCTGCGTCTCGCTCGCGAGGTTGAAGTAGCTCCGCGTCTTCGCCGCGTCGTAGATGAGATAACCGGCACCGGCGGTTCCGGCTAGCAAAAAGACGAAACAGGGCACCAGCGCGATGGTGAGTACACGCGTCCGAATGGAGTGAGCCCGGCCACGCCGGATGGAGGTCTTGTTCACCGCGGTCCGCATTCCTTCCGGCGATCGCAGGGGTTACCGCAACAACCTGGGTTCCGTCACCCGAGTTAACCTCCGGACCCGCCGGGAACGGTAAACAGAGGTCGTCACGGAGTCAAATACCAGGTCCGGTGCTATTTCGCGGTGTACACCCACAGCCGGAAAAGGACTAACAAGACCGCTTATCGAATAGAAATGTATGCGCTACCCGGTGACGATATGTGCCGGGTCGTGTACTGATCGTTGTTCGGCCATCCGGCCGGACGTCGACTAGGCCTTTTTGGCCTTCGCGGCGGCCTTCATTTCCTTCTTGTAGGCGCGCACGTGCTGCAGGCTCGTCGAGTCGGTGATGTCCGCGACACTGAGGAAGGAGCCCTTGGCGGCGTACTCGCCGGCGGCCTTCTGCCAGCCGGTGGCGGCGAGCCCGCGCTGCTTGCCGAGCAGGGCGAGGAAGATCTTGGCCTTGGCCTCACCGAAGCCCGGCAGTGCCTTGAGCCGCTTGAGGACCTCGGCGCCGCTGGGGTCGCCCTGGGTCCAGACGTTCTCGGCGCGGCCGTCGTACTCCTCGACGATGGCCTGGCACAGCGCCTGGACGCGCTTGCCCATCGAGCCGGGGAAGCGGTGGATGGCCGGCGGCGTGGCGCAGATCGCGAGGAACTTCTCCTGGTCGTGCTCGGCGATCGTGTGCGCGTCGAGCGAGCCGAGGCGGTCGCGGAGCTTCTTCGGTCCGGCGAAGGCGACCTCGATCGGGATCTGCTGGTCCAGCAGCATCCCGGTCAGCAGGGCCAGCGGCTCGCGCTCGAGCAGCTCGTTGGCCTCGGGGTCTTCGGTCAGCCAGATCGCCATGCGGTCATCATGGCACGGGCCACGTTCGCCCAGCGCGCAACTTCGAGCCGCGAACCGTCGGTGTCGCTGGCTATGTTGACGGGGTGCTGCGGCCTTCGTACCCGATCATCACCGACCGCCTGATCCTGCGCCCGTTCACCGAGGAGGACCTCGACGCGCTCCACGCCTACCAGGCCCTGCCCGAGGTCACCCGCTACCTCTACTGGGACCCGCGCGACCGCGCGGCGACGGCGGAGACGCTCCACCGGCGGATCTCCACGCCGGCGCTGGCGCGGGAGGGCGACACCCTCGTCCTCGCCGTGCTGCTGCGCGAGACCGGCGAGCTCGTCGGCGAGGTGAACCTCGGATGGCGTTCCGAGGAGCACGCGCTGGGCGAGTTCGGCTTCGTGTTCAACCCCGCGTTCCACGGCCGCGGCTACGCGGGAGAGGCCGCGATCGAGATGCTGCGGCTGGGGTTCGAGCGGCTCGGGCTGCACCGGATCATCGGGCGCTGCGACGGGCGCAACGAGGCGTCGGCGAGGTTGATGGCGAAGCTCGGCATGCGACGCGAGGCGCACTTCGTGCAGAACGAGATCGTGAAGGGCGAGTGGACCGACGAGTTGGTCTTCGCGATGCTCAACGAGGAGTGGTCGGCCCGCCATTGAGCTGGTCACTGCGGTAGGTGAGCCGGTCGCCCGGCGCGACGGGCCACGCCTCGAGCCCCGGCGCGTCGAGCACCGCGGCCACGAGCTCCGCGTCGCCTCCGACGAGCGTGGAGTCGAAGTCGATCTCGGTGGCGACGCACCACGCATGGTCGACCGGCCACAGCAGGCTCGGCGACTGCGGGACGAAGCCGAAAAACGGGCTCTGCCGGCCCATCTTCAGCGCCGCGCGCAGCGGGCCGCGGAACAGCAGGTACTCGCGGTGGGGCAGGCGCAGCCGGGGCAGGGCCAGGACCTCCGGGGGCATGCCGGGCCCGGTCTTCGGCGACTCGAACGGTGGCTCCGGCTCGTCGCTCGCCGTGAGCACGGCCATGGCCTCCCCGTGGAACCAGCCCCAGCCGTCCCACAGTGCGTGGAAGCAGTCCTGGTCGCCGGTGACCGGAGCCAGGATGTCGAGCAGCAATGTGAGCGCGGTCGGGTCGAGGTTGCCCTCCTGGGGCACGCCGTCGTCCCACGTCCCGGTGTCGCCTTGGGCCACGGCGTGCCACTGCGCGAGCGCGTGCGGGACGCGGCCGGTGCGGCGGCAGACCTCGGCCCAGGTGAGGTGTGGGCCCTCGCTGCCGCGGTCGACGGGGTGGAGCACCCGGGCGTACGTCTCGTAACCCTGCGGCACGGTGGCGCCGACCGTGCCTTCGTCGTCGCCGAACCGCGGCAGGATCCAGTCGCCGACCGAGGGGTCGGCGACCGGCACGAGGTCGGGGTGCAGGGGCATGCCCCCATGATGCAGCAGTACGCGTGTACCGTTTGGGTCGGCTGAGACAGGTAATACGCGCGACGACGACGCGAGAGGAGCATCCCGGCAGATGGCCAAGATCAAGGTCGAGGGCACGATCGTCGAGCTCGACGGCGACGAGATGACCCGCATCATCTGGCAGTTCATCAAGGACAAGCTGGTCCACCCGTACCTGGACGTCGACCTGGACTACTACGACCTGGGCATCGAGCACCGGGACGCGACCGACGACCAGGTCACCGTGGACGCGGCGAACGCCATCGCCCGGCACGGGGTCGGCGTGAAGTGCGCGACGATCACCCCGGACGAGGCCCGCGTCGAGGAGTTCGGCCTCAAGAAGATGTGGCGCAGCCCCAACGGCACGATCCGCAACATCCTCGGCGGCGTGATCTTCCGCGAGCCGATCGTCATCTCCAACATCCCGCGGCTGGTGCCGGGCTGGACGAAGCCGATCATCATCGGCCGCCACGCGCACGGCGACCAGTACAAGGCCACCGACTTCAAGGTGCCCGGCCCCGGCACGCTCACGGTCAGCTACCAGCCGGCCGACGGCGGCGAGCCGATGGAGTTCGAGGTCGCCAACTTCCCGGAGGGCGGCGGCGTCGCGGTCGGGATGTACAACTACCGCAAGTCGATCGAGGACTTCGCGCGCTCGTCGATGCGCTACGCGCTGGAGCGCAAGTACCCGCTGTACATGTCGACCAAGAACACGATCCTCAAGGCCTACGACGGCATGTTCAAGGACGTGTTCGCGGAGATCTTCGAGGCCGAGTTCAAGAGCGACTTCGACGCCGCGGGCCTGACCTACGAGCACCGGCTCATCGACGACATGGTCGCCGCCGCGCTCAAGTGGGAGGGCGGCTACGTCTGGGCCTGCAAGAACTACGACGGCGACGTCCAGTCCGACACGGTCGCGCAGGGCTTCGGCTCGCTCGGCCTGATGACCTCGGTGCTGATGACGCCGGACGGCAAGGTCGAGGCCGAGGCCGCGCACGGCACGGTCACCCGGCACTTCCGCCAGCACCAGCAGGGCAAGCCGACCTCGACCAACCCGATCGCGTCGATCTACGCCTGGACGCGCGGGCTCGAGGCACGCGGCAAGCAGGACTCGACGCCCGAGGTCGTCGGGTTCGCCGAGACGCTCGAGCGGGTGATCATCGAGACGGTCGAGAGCGGCAAGATGACCAAGGACCTGGCCCTGCTGGTCGGCAAGGACCAGGCGTTCCAGTCCACCGAGGAGTTCCTCGCGACGCTGGACGACAACCTCCGGCAGCGCATGGCCTCGGCCTAGCGACGCTGCCTAGCGACGCTGCCTAGTGGCACCTGACAGATCGGTGTGCGGCGCGTTCCCCGCGGTCAGCGGCGGGAACGCGCCGTACATCGCATCTGCACGTGCTGTGACGGACAGTGCGGTCGGTCGCCCGGGCGTTGCATCCTGCGAGTGGTTCGCCGGGTGTCACGTTCCAAACGCGAGCGAGCTGGGTTATATCTGGTGGGCAGGCAACCACAGGGCTGTCGGGAGCGGTCACAGTGAAGATCAAGTGGTCCGGTAAGCGCACCCTGATCGCGGCAGGGTTGCTGGTCGGCGTGCTCTGGCTCTACGCCATGGGCTCCGAGCAGCGGCGCGGGGACGGCAAGGACGGTGCGGACACCACGTCGAGCACCACGCAGTGCCGCGTCGAGGCGACCGTCGACGATCTCAACATCCGCTCCGCCCCCGCGTTGAACCCGAACAACATCGTCGGCACGCTGGACAGCGGCGACCAGGCCGACGCGCAGAAAGTCGAACAGAACGGCTTCCGCAAGCTCGACGAGGGCCGCTGGGTCTCCAGCGAGTACGTCGTGACAGTCGAGGGTCGCGACTGCTAGCCGGTCCCCGCTAGCAGCGGTCGGCCTGCGGCCGCAGCGGCGCGGGCCGAGCCGGCGGCGTGCCGGCCGGTGTGCTCGCCGGTTTGCGGAACACGGCTCTGAACGCGGCGCGGAGGAACCCGCGGACGCGCCGGCGCGGCGGTGGGTCGTCCGGTTCGACGGGCGCGTTCGGCAAAGCGGACCACGCCAGCCCGCGCGTGGCGTCGGTGACAAGGTGCGGCGGGATGACGACGGACATCGTTCGACTCGCTTTCGTTGGCAGACAAGTGATGCGTGCTGGTGAGGTACCTCGACACCATCGACGCTAGGTCGCCGCCGTCGATACGTCCAATGCAACTATTTGGCTCATCTCATGCACATCAGGAATGATGTGTGCTGTGGAACTCCGCCACCTCCGGTCGTTCGTCGTCACCGCGGAGGAACTGCACGTCGGCCGCGCCGCGACCCGGCTGCACCTGACCCAGCCGTCGCTGAGCCGCCAGCTCGCCGCACTCGAACGGGACGTCGGCGTGCCGCTGTTCACCCGCGTCAAGCGCAGGTTCGGGCTGTCCCCGGCCGGCGAGGTCTTCCTCGGCGCGGCCCGGGAGATCGTGCGTCGCGCGGACGAGGCGGCCCGCGACGCGCAGCGGGCCCACCGCGGCGAGCTCGGCACGCTGCGGCTGCGCTTCGTCCAGTCCGCCACCTTCGAGGCCCTGCCCCGGCTGCTGGTCGCCTTCCGGGCCGCGTACCCGGACGTCGCCCTCGACGTGGAGAACATGACGACCCTCCGCCAGGTCGCGGCGCTGCGGGCGGGCGAGGCCGACGTCGGCCTGCTCCGCCCGCCCATCTCCGAGCCGACCCTGAACACCCGGGTCGTCTCCCGCGACCCGCTGGTCGCCGCGCTGCCGGCCAGGCACCCGCTCGCCGAGCGCGAGAGCCTGCCGCTGGCCGCGCTCGCCGACGAGTCGTTCGTGCTCTACACCCGCGCGTTCGGCCCGTCCGTGCAGGACTCGATCATCGGCCACTGCCTGGCGGCCGGGTTCTCGCCGCGGGTCGTCCAGGAGGCCGCCGGCGTGCAGACGATCGTGTCGCTCGTCGCGGCCGGGCTCGGGGTGTCCCTGCTGATCGCGCCGACCCCGCCGACCGCCGAGCAGTCCGTCGTCTACCGGCCGATCAGCGACGACCTGCCGTTGTGGGAGCTGGCGCTGGCCTGGTCCGCCGACAGCCCTTCGCCCGTCCTGTCGCGGTTCCTCGCCGTGGCCGAGCAGGCCGAACAGGCCGGGCAGATCTGAGTGTGGCCTACTCGATCACCAGGTCCTCCTCGGCGGCGAGGATCTCGCCGCCGAAGGTCTCCGCCGCCTGGCGCAGCGACACGCCGCGGTCGCTGCCCGGCCAGAAGTGGGTGAGCAGCAGCCGGCGGGCGTTCGCCTCCGTCGCCCATTGGCCGGCCTCGCGCGCGGTCAGCAGCCGCCTCGGCTCGCCGGGCTCCGGCTCGGCCTGCAGCGTCGCCTCCATGATGTAGAGGTCCGCGTCCGCGCCCAGCTCGGCCAGCTGCGGATCCGGGCCGGTGTCGCCGGTGTAGGCGAGCGTGCGGCTCGCCGTGGTGAGCCGAATGCCGGTGTTGGGTACGAAGTGCGGCAGGTCGATGCCGTCGACGTGGAACGGACCCACCCGATGGCTGCCGGGCAGCTCACCGACGTCGAAGAGCTCCGCCAGCCGCGGCTGCGGCTCGAGCGTGTCGACCAGCTCCGCCACGTCCGGCGGGCACAGCAGCGGGACTCGCGGCAGCGTGCGCTCGCCGTAGTGGCGCACCCGCAGCAGGCCGTTGAGGTCCACGCAGTGGTCGCTGTGCCGGTGGGTGATGACGACCGCGTCGACGGTTCCGCCGGGGCAGTACCGAAGCAGCCGCGGCAGCGTCGCGAAGCCGAGGTCGAGGACGAGGCGGAAGCCGTCGTGCTCCACGAGGTAGCCGCTGCACGCGCGGCCGGGCTCCGGCCAGGCGGCGCACGAGCCGAGGACGGTGACCTTCACGGGACGGCACCGTAACGCGGTTGCCCGCGGGCGCCGCCGGTTGAGAGGGTCGCGCACGTGGATGTCGCCCGGGAACCGCTGCTGACCGACCGCAACCCGCTGCCCGACGCGCTCGACCCGCGCATCGCCGCGCAGCTCAGGTTCGTCGTCGAGGTCGACCGGCTCAAGACCGTCCTGCGCCAGTCGCCGCTGGCCGCCGCTTCGCGGCGGGAGAACGACGCCGAGCACTCCTGGCACCTCGCGCTCATGGTGATCCTGCTCGCGGAGCACGCCGACGAGCCGATCGACGTCGGGCACACGGTCAAGCTCGTCGTCGTGCACGATCTCGTCGAGATCCACGCGGGGGACACGCCGCTCTACGACGACGTCGGCGCGCGGACCCAGGAGGCCCGCGAGCAGGCCGCCGCCGACCGGCTCTTCGGGCTGCTGCCCGGCGACCAGGCTCGCGAGCTGCGCGCGCTCTGGGACGAGTTCGAGGCCCGGGAGACGCCAGAGTCGCGGTTCGCCAAGGGCATGGACCGGCTCGAGCCGTTGCTGCTCAACTGGATGGCCGGCGGCGGGACCTGGCGCACGCCGGGCGTCACCGCAGACGCCGTGCGGGCCCGCAAGGCGCACATCGGAGCGGCCTCCGCGGCGCTCGGCGAGGCCGCGCTGGTTCTGATCGACGAGGGCGAGCGGCGGGGTTGGGTGCGCTCCGCGGAGCGCACCGGGGACGGCCGCCCGGCGGCACCCCCCGCGTGATGGCGCGCACATGTCGGGTCTAATCTTCACCGCGTTGACCGATCGGACTAACGGCGCCTTCACGGGCAGCCACGGTCAGTAGGTTTCCGACCCACGGCCCCCTGTCCGGGGGACAACTTCGGTGACGAGCGCAGGAGGCGCAGCAGTGCGCAACCGTGTTGCCCTGAAGGCCGCCCGCACGCGGGCGGCTGTGACGAGCAAGCTGGTTCGGATGAGCGTTGTCATGACCCTGGTCCCCGCTCTGGCCGGCGTCGCGCTGGCGGCGATGGCGCAGTCGGCCGCGGCCTCGACGGCCGCCGTCGACGAGAGCGTCGCCGCGGAGGGCGCCTCCTTCGGCTTCGCGGGTCCGGTGGGCATCGCGGCCGTGGTCGTCGGTTTCGGCGGGTTGATCATCGGACTGCTGCGGCACCGCCGGCGGGACGCGGCCGCCGCGATGCGGGTCGCCCGCCAGGCCGTGGAGCAGCGCGCCGGCGAGCGCGCGGCCTGACGCCGCCGCCGCCCGGTCAGGCGCTTCTGCGAGAATCGGCCCGTGTCGACCCAACCTGCGGCCCTTCCCCGGGTGCTGTCCGGGATCCAGCCCACCGCGGACTCGTTCCACCTCGGCAACTACCTCGGCGCGGTGCGCCAGTGGGTGGCGCTGCAGGAGGAGTACGACACGTTCTACTGCGTGGTCGACCTGCACGCGATCACCGTCGACCACGACCCCAAGCTGCTGCGCAAGCGGACCAGGGTCTCGGCCGCGCAGCTGCTCGCGCTGGGCATCGACCCCGACCGCGCCACACTGTTCGTGCAGAGCCACGTGCCCGAGCACGCGCAGCTCGGCTGGGTGATGCAGTGCCTCACCGGTTTCGGCGAGGCCAGCCGGATGACGCAGTTCAAGGACAAGTCGGCCAAGCAGCAGGCGGAGCGGATCAGCCTCGGGCTCTTCGGCTACCCGGCGCTGCAGGCCGCGGACATCCTCGCCTACCAGGCGACCTACGTGCCGGTCGGTGAGGACCAGCGCCAGCACCTCGAGCTCACCCGCGACCTCGCGCAGCGGTTCAACTCGCGGTTCGGCAAGACGTTCCGGCTGCCGGAGCCCTACATCCTCAAGGAAGCGGCCAAGATCTACGACCTGCAGGACCCGACCGCGAAGATGAGCAAGTCCTCGTCCTCGCCCGGCGGCATCGTCGAGCTGCTCGACGATCCGAAGGTGTCGGCGAAGAAGATCCGCTCGGCGGTCACCGACGCCGGCCGGGAGATCGTCTACGACCCGGAGAACAAGCCGGGCGTGTCGAACCTGCTGGTGATCTACTCCGCGCTCGCGGGCCGGCCGCTGGCCGACATCGCCGGCGAGTTCGCGGGCATGGGCTACGGCGATCTCAAGAAGGCCGTCGGCGAGGTGCTCGTGGACTTCGTGACGCCGATCCAGGAGCGGGTGCGCCACTACCTCGACGACACCGCGGAGCTGGACAAGATCCTCGCCCGCGGCGCCGAACGGGCCCGCGAGGTCACCTCCACCACGCTTGCCCGCGCGTACGACAAGATCGGGTTCGTGCCGGCTTCCGGCGGCTGAGCAGGCGTTTCGCCCTGCGGTGAGCCGATCGCCGGGATAGCGTCGAACCCGTGGCGGAAAAGGAGTCCTGGCTCGCCAGGCAACGTCGACAGCGGCCGTGGCTCGATCACCTGGTGCGCGCGTACGAGGCGTTCACCGAGCGGAACGGCAACCACTACGCGGCCGCGATCACGTACTTCAGCGTGCTGTCGCTGTTCCCGATGGTGATGATCGCGTTCGCGGTCGTCGGGTTCGTCGTCGCCGGCGATCCGGTGCAGCTGGAGAACCTGAAGGAGTCGATCACCACGGCGGTGCCGCCCGGTCTCGAGCAGATGGTGAACGACATCGTCGACGGGGCCATCGAGTCACGCGGCGCGGTCGGCGTGATCGGGTTGCTGACCGCCGCGTACTCGGGCCTGGGCTGGATGAGCAACCTGCGCGACGCGCTGACCGCCCAGTGGGGCATCGAGCACAAGGAAGTGCCGTTCCTGAAGAAGTCGGCCTCGGACCTGCTTTCCCTGCTGGGACTGGGTTTGGCGCTGGCGATCTCGTTCGGGCTGACCGCGGCGGGCAGCGGGCTGGGCTCGCTGCTGCTCGACTGGATGGGCCTGGACGACGACGCCTGGGCGGTGTTCCTGTTGCGAGTGGCCACGATCGCGCTGGCGCTCGCGGCGAACTGGGTGGTGTTCATCTGGGTGATCTCCCGGCTGCCGCGGGAGAAGGTGAGCGCCCGGTCGGCGGTTCGCGGCGCCATCGGGGCCGCGATCGGCTTCGAGATCCTCAAGCAGCTGGCCACGGTGTTCCTGGCGAGCGTCACCACGTCGCCGACGGGCGTGCTGTTCGGCCCGATCATCGGCCTGCTGGTGTTCGCGAACCTGGTGTCGCGTTTCCTGCTGTTCATCACGGCGTGGACGGCCACCGCGAAGGAGAACCTGCATGCGGCCGCGCCGGAACCGCCGCCGCCGGCGGTGATCCGCCCGGTGCTGGAGGTGCGCAGCGGCCCACGTGCCCGCGATGCGGCGGGGCTGCTGGGCGCGGGCGCACTGCTGGGCCTGTTGTGGGGCAGGCGTTCCCGCTCACGCTGATCTGTCCTGTATGGACGTCCGGTTAGGACTCCGGTCAGGAGGGACTGTCAGGACGTGCGGTTCGCGCGGGCGATGCGGGCCCGCCGCCGCCGGAACCACATGGCCATCGTCACGAACGCCGCCAAGCCGGCGAGCAACACCAGCGGCAGGCCGACGTTGCCGAAGGCCGAGCGCTCCGTGCTCGCGGGAACCGTGCCCGCCGCGTCGTCGACCGGTTCGCGGACGGCGTCGCCGTTGTCGCCGTCCTCGTTGTCGTCCTGGCTCTGCTTGGGCTGCGCCTCCGGCGCGCGGTCGACCAGCTCGCCGATCGGGCGCACGTCCGCGGCCGCCAGCCGGAAGCCGTAGTCCAGCAGCTTGGCGGCCTGGTCGCCCAACGGCTCCGGGTTGCGTTCGCCGCGCAACAGCACCACCGCGAGCCGCCGGCCGTCGCGCTCGGCCCCGCCCACGTAGGTGTGCCGGGCGTCGTCGGTGAAGCCGGTCTTGCCGCCGATGAAGCCCTCGTAGCTGTCCAGCAGCCGGTTGTCGTTGTCGACCTGGAAGCCGGGTTTGCCGGAGTGGCCCGGGAACTGGATGGACCGGGTGGTCGCGGCTTCGGCGAACTCGTCGTACTTCATCGCGGCGCGGAAGATCAGGCTCTGGTCGTAGGCCGACGTCGTCATGCCCGGCCCGTCGAGGCCGGAGGGGGTGGCCGCACGGGTGTCGAGCGCACCGATCTCCTTGGCCAGCGCGTTCATCTTCTCCAGCGCCGCGTCGACGCCGCCCAGCGCGCGGGCCAGCGCCCACGCCGCGTCGTTGCCGGACCGCATGATCAGCGCGTGCAGCAGCTGGTCGACCGTGTAGTTGCCGCCGGGGCCGACGCCGACCTTCGTGCCTTCCTGGTTCGCGTCCTGCTTCGTGCCCTTGACCTTCGTGTCCGGGCGCAGCTCGCGGATCACGACGATGGCGAGCAGGTTCTTGATCAGTGAGGCGGGCCGCTCGCGCGCGTGCGGGTCCTTGGCGGCCAGCACGTCGCCGCTCTCGAGGTCGGTGATGGTCCACGTGGCGGCGCTGAGACCGCCGGGAGGTGAGGGCGTGCCGTCGGGGCGAACGATGCCGCAGTCACCCATCTGTGGTCCCCCGACCGGGTCTTCCGGTATCGGCAGGGGTTCCGGACTGGGCTCCCCGGGCTTCGGCTCCTCCGACGTGTCGATGGGCGCCGGCGGCAGCTGCCGGGCCTGGCAGGCGCCCCCCTGGTCCTGGGTCTGCGGCTGGGCATTGCGGGCTGTCCGCTGCCCGGCCGATGCGCCCGGCGCGGCCACCACAACCGCGATGACCAGGGCACACAGCGACACGACGAAGGCGGGAACGAACCTGACGGTTGCGTGACGCACGGAGCCAGCCTAGGGCCAAGGTCGACTTGGCTCGCGCCGACCCTCCGGGCAGCCGAGGACGGGGGCTCTACCAGCCAAACGTGGCGGTAAGCCCCCGTCGGGGTGAATTCGCCGACGATCAGGCGCCGGTCTTGTCGTCGATCTCGCCCTCGGCCGCGGCCCGCTTGACGGCGTCCACGCCGTTGATCACGCCGGACTTCGTCTTGTAGCTCTCGCCGGTCGCGACGATCTCGCCGTTGCCGGCCTTGAGCCGGAAGCGGAACTCGCCCTTGGAGTCCGTGTAGATCTCGAACTTCGCCGCCATGCGCATCTCCAGAAGGTCCAGGTTGCAGATTCACGCCGCGGCCAGGTGGGGACTCGGGTCGCGGGGCGCCGAAGTCTACGTCCGGCCAGCTGGGGCGGGGGGTTAAATGGACGAACATGATTCGAAGGTGTTCGAGCGGGCCTGCGGTCACGGGTTGAGCTTCGAATCATGTTCGGCACCAAAGAGACATTCGGCGAGGAGTCCGCTCATGACCGCATCGAACGCCGGCCAGCAGCCGGGCGTCCGTTCCCGCCAACAGTCCAGGCTGCTCGCGTTGCTGCGGGACGAGGGACCGATGTCCCGGGTGGCGCTCGGCGAGCGGCTCGACCTGCCGAGGGCGAAGCTGACCGGCGAGCTGACCCGGCTCGTCGACACCGGCCTGGTGGAGATCGGCGGCCCGGCCGCGAGCCGCGGCGGCCGGCGCTCCACGCTCGTGCACCTGGCCGACGACCTGCGGTTCGTGGCCGCCGACGTCGGCGCCACGTCGGTCAACGTCGCGATCACCGACGGCCGCTGCGAGGTGCTGGCCAGCGAGAGCGAGGACTGCGAGGTCCGGCTCGGCCCGGTGCCGGTGCTCGGACTGGTCGTGGACCTCGTCAACCGGGTGCGGGACAAGGCGCCCGGCCGGCTCATCGGCGCCGGCATCGGCCTGCCCGGGCCGGTCAGCTTCCGCGACGGCATGCCGGTCGCGCCGCCGATCATGCCCGGCTGGGACCGGTATCCGGTGCGCGACGAGCTCGCCGGGAAGTGGGGCTGCCCGGTCACCGTGGACAACGACGTGAACGTGATGGCGCTGGGCGAGCGGCACGCCGGAGTCGCCCGGTCCCTGGACGACCTCATCTTCGTCAAGGTCGGCACCGGCATCGGCTGCGGCATCGTGCTCGGCGGCCGGGTGTACCGCGGGGTGGCCGGCACCGCGGGCGACATCGGCCACATCCGGCTCGACGACTACGGCCCGGCCTGCGCGTGCGGCGAGGTCGGCTGCCTGGAGGCGTACTTCGGCGGCGCGGCGCTGGCCCGCGACGCGTTGACGCTGGCGCGCAGCGGCCGGTCCACGATGCTCGCCGAGCTGCTCACCCAGCGCGGCAAGCTGACCGCACAGGACGTCGGCGAGGCGGCGGTGGCCGGCGACTTCGCGGCGGCCAACCTGGTCCGCGAGGGCGGGCGGCGGCTCGGGCACGTGGTGGCCTCGCTGGTGAGCTTCCTGAACCCGGGCATGGTCGTCATCGGCGGCGGCGTGTCCCGGCTCGGGCACCCGCTGCTCGCCGAGGTGCGCAGCTCGGTGTACCGCCGCTCGCTTCCCCTGGCGACGGGCAACCTGCCGATCGTGCTCTCGGAGCTCGGCGAACTGGCCGGCGTAACCGGCGCAGCCTGGTCGGCAACAGATCGAACATTTGCCGTCCCCTCCCCCCGGGAGTAGGCCCCGCGGTTGCTGTTGGTTACCCACGTGGACTGGTTTGTAGCTTCGTGTTGAATCAGCCAAACTTTTGACGCTTCTCCGCGAAAGACCGGCCTGGATGTTGCGCCAAACGGCGTATTGCCTCGATAGATGTGCCTACGGGACGCTTTCTTGTGAGCTTGAGCACCGATGTTCGATCGGCGCCTCAACGAAGTGGAGTAGAGCCGGTGGGCCAGAGCCGCCCCGTGGACCAGGCTGGTCTGCGCCGAGGGAACCTCGCACTTCTGGTGCGGACCCTCCGCGAGCACGGCGCGCTGTCCCGGGCCCAGTTGGCGGTCCGCTCCGGCCTCTCCAAGGCCACCGTCTCCAGCCTGGTCACCGACCTCGAGCTGCGCGGGCTCGTGCACTCCGCCGGCGTCTCCGCGGGCGGGCAGGGCCGGCCCGGCCAGCTCGTGGACCTGCGGCCGACCAGCGTGTGCGGCATCGGGCTGGACGTGCACGTCGGACACGTCGGCGCGGCCGTCACGGACCTGTCCGGCGAGCTCCTCTTCCGCCGACGGGTCCTCTGCGACGTGCCGGGCATCGGGCCCGAGCGCGCGATCGACCAGCTCGCCGAGCTCGCCAACACCGCCCTCGCCGAGGTCGAGGGCCTCGTCGGCCCGCCGGTCGGGCTCACCGTCTCGGTCCCGGGCCTGGTCGACCGCGACGCCGGCACCGTCACCTTCGCCCCGCGGCTGCGGTGGCGCGACGTCGCGGTCGCGGACGGGCTGGCCGCGCGCACCCGGCTGCCGCTGGACCACATCGCCGTCGACAACGACGCCAACCTCGGCGCGGAGGCCGAGCTCGCCACCATGAGCGGGAACGTCACCGACCTCGCCTACCTCACCGGCGACTTCGGCATCGGCTGCGGCGTGATCGCCGGCGGCCGGCTGATCCGCGGCTCGATCGGCTTCGCCGGCGAGATCGGGCACATGGCCATGGACCCGCTCGGTCCGTACTGCTCCTGCGGGCGGCGCGGCTGCTGGGAGACCCAGGTCGGCCTCGGTGCCCTGCTGCACGCGTGCGCCGACCCCGACGACCCGGTCCGCGACCCCACGCTCGACCTCGACAAGCGGATGGGCATCGTCCGGGCGCGGGCCGAGCAGCGGGACCGCCGCACGCTGGACGCCCTGCACCAGATCGGCACCGCACTCGGGCTCGGCGTGGCGGTCCTGGTCAACCTGCTCAACCCGGCCGTCGTGGTGCTCGGCGGGTACTTCGCCGCACTGCCCGAGTGGCTCGTCGAGCCGATCCGCAACGAGGTCGTGGCCAACGTGCTCGCCCCCGGCGCCGGCGGGGCCCGGGTGGTCGGCTCGACGCTCGGCTTCACCGCGGCCACCACCGGCGGCGCGCTCGCGGCCCTGCACCGCGTTCTCGACGACCCGACGGTCGTCCCGACCAGCCAACCCGACGACGAGGAGGCGCCGGCGTGACAGAGCTGCGTACCGAGTACGACGAGAACGCCGAGGTTCTCTTGACGATGTCCGGCATCGTCAAGACGTTCCCCGGCGTGCGTGCGCTGGACGGCGTGGACCTCGAGGTCCGCGCGGGCGAGGTGCACTGCCTGCTCGGCCAGAACGGCGCGGGCAAGTCGACGCTGATCAAGGTTCTCTCCGGCGCGCACCAGCCGGACGAGGGGGAGATCAGCTGGCGCGGTGAGCCCACGACACTCGGCTCGCCGGTCGCCGCCCTGAACCGCGGCATCGCGACGATGTACCAGGAGCTGGACCTCGTCGACGGGGTGTCGGTCGCGGAGAACATCTTCCTCGGCCACGAGCCCGCGGTTTTCGGCTTCCCGCAGCGGCGGCGGATGCGCAACGAGACCCGCGCGCTCATGCGCCGGCTGGGCCACCCGGAGATCCCGCCCGGCCGCGAGGTCGCGTTGCTGTCCTCGGCCGGCCAGCAGCTGGTGTCGATGGCCCGCGCGCTCGTGCACGACGCCCGGCTGATCGTCATGGACGAGCCGACCGCCGCGCTCGCCGCCGACGAGGTCGACAACCTGTTCCGGATCGTGGCCGAGCTGACCGCCGAGGGCGTCTCGGTCGTCTACATCTCCCACCGCCTGGACGAGATCCGCCGCATCGGCCACCGGGTCACCGTGCTCAAGGACGGCCGCACGGTCGCCGCCGGCCTCGACGCGGCGAAGACGTCGACGAGCGAGCTGGTGAACCTGATGTCCGGCCGCATGGTGGAGACCGTCTTCCCCAAGCGCGAGGTGTCCACTGTGGACGAATCGAACGAGGTGCTGCGGGTCGAGGGGCTCACCCGGGGCAGCGAGTTCCACGACGTCAGCTTCACCGTGCACGCCGGCGAGATCGTCGGGCTCGCGGGCCTGGTCGGCGCCGGCCGCAGCGAGGTCCTGGAGACGGTGTTCGGCGCGCGCAAGCCCGACGCCGGCACGGTCTGGGTCAACGACAAGCGGCTGCGGCCGGGCAGCGTGCCCGCCGCGGTCGCCGCCGGGGTCGGGCTCGCGCCGGAGGAGCGCAAGAGCCAGGGCCTGCTGCTGGACCAGTCGGTGGCCGACAACGTGACGCTCGCGAGCCTGCCGGAGTACAGCCGGGTCGGGTTCACCGACCACAACCGGGAGCTGCGCGACTCGCGCGCCACGCTCGAGCGGCTCGACCTGCGCCCGGCCGACCCGCGCCGCGTGGTGCGCACGCTGTCGGGCGGCAACCAGCAGAAGGCCGTCGTGGCCCGCTGGCTGGTGCGCGACTGCAAGGTGTTGCTGCTGGACGAGCCGACCCGCGGCGTCGACGTCGGCGCGCGGGCCGAGCTGTACCGGCTGATCCACGAGCTCGCGGCGGCCGGGGTCGCCGTGGTCCTGGTCTCCAGCGAGGTTCCGGAGGTGCTCGGTCTGTCCGACCGGGTGCTCGTGATGCGTGAGGGCCGCCTGCTCACCGAGGCGCCGGCGAGCGAGCTCACCGAGGCGGCCGTGCTCGACATGGTCATGGAAGGTAGCGAGGTGATGGCGTGAGTGATGTCGAGGCCAAGGAGTCCACAATGGACCCTAAGCCGGATCCGGAGGCCAAGGCCGCGCTCGAGGCCGAGCCGGTGCAGACCGGTCCGACCGGTGGCGTGCGCACGCCGAGCGGGCTGCGGATGGACATCCGGCTGGCGATCCTGATCGGCGTGCTCCTCGCGCTATGCGTGGTCGGGTACATCACCCAGCCCGACACGTTCCTGTCCGAGAGCAACATCTCCACGATGCTGCGCCTCGCGGCGGCGATCGGCGTGGTCAGCGTCGGCATGACGTTCGTGATCATCTCGGGCGGCATCGACCTGTCGGTCGGCTCGATGGTGGCGCTCGCCAGCGTCTGGATGACCACGCTCGCCACCCAGTCCTACGGGGCGTGGGTGATGGTGGGCTGCGCGCTCGCGGTCGGCCTGGGCGCGGGTCTGATCAACGGCGTGCTGGTCTCGTACGGCCGGGTGGTGCCGTTCATCGCGACGCTCGCCATGTACGCCTCCGCACGCGGCCTCGCCGAGCGGCTCTCCGAGCGGCGCACGCAGGTCGTCACCGTGCAGGGCTACCTCGAGTTCTTCCGCGGCGACCTGCTGGGCATCCCGGTGCTGATCTGGATGCTCGCCGTGGTGTTCGCGGCCGGCTGGGTGTTGCTCAACCGCACCACGTTCGGCCGCCGCACGTTCGCGGTCGGCGGCAACGCCGAGGCCGCTCGTCTGGCCGGCATCAACGTCAAGCGGCACACCGCGTACGTGTACGCGCTCGCCGGCCTGTGCTGCGGGATCGCGGCGCTCATGGTCGTCGCCCGCACCACATCGGGCGCGTCGACCAACGGTCAGTTCTACGAGCTGGACGCGATCGCGGCGGTCGTCATCGGCGGCACGTTGCTGACCGGCGGCCGCGGCACGTTGATCGGCACCCTCATCGGCGTGCTGATCTTCACCGTGGTGAACAGCATCTTCACCCAGAACAACCTCGAGACGGACATCCAGAACATCGCCAAGGGCGTGATCATCGTCGCCGCGGTGCTGCTCCAGTCCACCACGCTCCGAACCCGCAAGACACGAAAGACATAGCCCCGCCCTCCACTGTCCACTTCAGACCGCACAAGGGAGTACCCATGTCCCACGACCCGTCCCTGGCCCGTCGCCGGTTCCTCTTCGGCGCCTCCGCGCTCGGCGCGAGCGCGCTGGTCGTCGGCTGCACCTCGAACGAGCCGGCCAACGCCGGCAACGATGGGCAGGTCGCCGCCGGCGGTGGCGACAACGACCAGCCCGGCAAGGAGGTCACGATCGGCTTCTCCGCACCGGCCGCCGACCACGGCTGGATCGCGGCCATCACCAAGAACGCGCAGGCCCAGTCGGAGGCGTTCGAGGACGTGACGCTGAAGGCCACCGAGGGCACCAACGACGTCAACCAGCAGATCGCTCAGGTCGAGTCGCTGGTGAACGAGGGCGTCGACGTGCTGGTCATCCTGCCCTTCGACGGCAAGGCGCTGACCGCCACCGCGCAGGAGGTGATGGACAAGGACATCCCGGTGATCAACCTGGACCGGGTGTTCGACACGCCGCTCGCCTACCGCACGTGGATCGGCGGCGACAACTACCGGATGGGCGTCAACGCCGGCAACTACATCGCCGAGCAGATGAAGGCCAAGAGCGTCGCCAGCCCGATCATCGGCGAGGTGGCCGGCATCGACTCGCTGCCGCTGACCCAGGAACGCAGCAAGGGCTTCAAGGACGCGTTGGCGCGCAACGGGTTCAAGGTCGGCCCGCGGGTGGCGGCGGAGTTCACCGCGGAGTCCGGCGAGAAGCAGACCGCGAACCTGCTGCAGGGCGCGACCAGGCTGGACGCGCTGTGGAACCACGACGACGACCAGGGCATCGGCGTGATGGCGGCCATCGACTCGGCCAGCCGCAGCGAGTTCATCATGCTCGGTGGCGCCGGCTCGCGGGACATGATGGACCGCATCAAGGCCGACAACACGGTCATCAAGGCGACCGTCCTGTACAGCCCGTCGATGGCGTCCACGTCCATCTCCCTCGCCCGGCTGCTCGGCCAGAACAAGGGCGTCGCCGACTTCGCCGAGCACGAGATCCCCGCGTTCATCACGACCTACTCGGCCGTGGTGACCAAGGAGAACGTCGACTCCTACCTGGACATCGGCTTCGACTCCTGAGCCAAGCACCTGAGCGGACGAGAGTTGACAGCCGAGTCGACACGAGTCGACATGGAGGGATGAGCGATGACAGAGGGCAGCGGGGGCCGGATCGGGATCGGCATGGTCGGCCACGCGTTCATGGGAGCCGTGCACTCCCATGCCTGGCGGAGCGCGCACAGATTCTTCGACCTGCCAATGGTTCCGGACCTCGCCGTCCTCGGCGGGCGTGACCTCGCCCGGACCAAGGCCGCGGCCGCGAAGTACGGCTGGGCTAGCGTGCAGACCGACTGGCACGACGTCGTGACGTCCGACGACGTGCAGCTGGTCGACATCTGCACCCCGGGCGACACGCACGCGGAGATCGCCATCGCGGCGCTCGCCGCGGGTAAGCACGTGCTGTGCGAGAAGCCGCTCGCCAACACGGTCGCCGAGGCCGAGCGGATGGCGTCGGCCGCGGCCGAGGCCGCCGCGCGCGGGGTCCGGTCGATGGTGGCGTTCAACTACCGCCGGGTGCCGGCCATCGCGTACGCGCGAAAGCTGATCGAGGAGGGCCGGCTGGGCACCGTGCGGCACGTGCGCGCGGTGTACCTGCAGGACTGGCTCTCCGACGAGCAGGCGCCGATGGCCTGGCGGCTGCGCAAGGACAAGGCCGGCTCGGGCGCGCTCGGCGACCTCGGCGCGCACATCGTCGACGCCACCCAGTACCTCGTGGGCGACCTGCTCACCGGGGTCACCGCGGTCACGAACACGTTCGTCCACAAGCGACCGACGGAGACCGGTGACCTCGACGACGTCACGGTGGACGACGCGGCCCTGTTCCTCGGCCGGTTCGCCTCCGGGGCGCTGGCGAGCTACGAGGCCACCCGGTTCGCGCTCGGCCGCAAGAACGCGATGCGGGTGGAGGTCAACGGCTCGCTCGGCAGCCTCGCGTTCGACTTCGAGTCGATGAACGAGCTGTCGTTCTACGACGGGTCGCAGGGTGAGGCGGCCGGGTTCCGCCGGATCCTGGTCACCGAGCCGACGCACCCCTACGTCGGCGCCTGGTGGCCGCCCGGGCATCTGCTGGGGTACGAGCACACGTTCACCCACGAGGTCGTCGACCTCATCCGGGCGGTCGCGGACGGGACCGATCCGACCCCGTCGTTCGCGGACGGGCTGCAGGTGCAGCGGGTGCTCGAGGCCGTGGAGCGCAGCGCCGATCAGGGTTCGGAGTGGACACAGATCCAGGGAGCGGGCAGATGAACGACCTCACCCCTCGGCCGGAGCACAGGTTCAGCTTCGGGCTGTGGACGGTCGGCTGGCAGGCGGTCGACCCGTTCGGCGTCGCCACCCGGGACCCGATGGATCCGGCGTACGCGGTGGAGAAGCTCGCGGAGCTCGGCGCGTGGGGCGTCTCCTTCCACGATGACGACCTGATCCCGTTCGGCTCCTCGGACACCGACCGCGCCAACCGGATCGCGAGCTTCCGCAAGGCGCTGGAGTCCACCGGGCTGGTGGTGCCGATGGCCACCACGAACCTGTTCACCCACCCGGTGTTCCGCGAGGGCGCGCTGACCGCGAACGACCGCGACGTCCGGCGGTTCGCGCTGCGCAAGATCCTGCGCAACCTCGACCTCGCGGCCGAGCTCGGTGCCAGCACCTACGTCATGTGGGGCGGCCGGGAGGGCGCGGAGTCGCCGTTCAACAAGGACGTCCGGGCGGCGCTGGACCGGTACGCCGAGTCGGTCAACATCCTGTGCGCGTACGTGCGCGAGCAGGGCTACGACATCAGGTTCGCGCTGGAGCCCAAGCCCAACGAGCCGCGCGGCGACATCCTGCTGCCGACGATCGGGCACGCGATCGCGTTCATCTCCGAGCTGGAGGAGCCGGACCGGGTCGGGCTCAACCCGGAGGTCGGCCACGAGCAGATGGCCGGATTGTCGGTCGTGCACGGATATGCGCAGGCGTTGTGGCACGGGAAACTGTTCCACCTCGACCTGAACGGACAGAACGGTCCGCGATACGACCAGGATCTGCGATTCGGCAACGGCGATGTGAAATCCGCGTTCGCGCTCGTCGATTTGCTGGAACACGCCGGTTACAGCGGCCCGCGGCACTTCGACTTCAAGCCGGCGCGCACCGAGGACGAGTCCGGTGTGTGGGCGTCGGCGGCCGCGTGCATGCGCAACTACCTGGTGCTCGCGGACAAGGCCCGGCGGTTCCGGGCCGACCCGGACGTGGCCGCCGCCCTGGCGGACAGCCGCGTCGACCAGCTGGCCAAACCCACTCTCGCGCCTGGTGAGAGCCTCGCCGACCTGCGGACCGAGGAGCTCGACATCGCCGCGGCTGCACAGCGGGGCGCGCACGCAGAAGCGTTGGACCAGTTGGCCCTGGAATACCTGTTCGGTACTCGCTGACGAAAAGCGACGCCGCCAGACCCGTACGTCCGGCGGCGCCGCGAACACGGAAAGGAGCAATGCCCCTTCTCGTAGTCCCCATTTCGCAAGGACAAGGAGAAAGTACCAGTGCGAGGGAACAGCACGGACAAGAATCAGCTAAAACCACCTGGGGTGAGGCGAGGACTACGCGGCGCGTCGCGTTTCGGGATCGCTTCGTTGGCACTCCTGACCGGTCTGGGGGTCGCCTCGGCCGAGCCGGTCGCTAACCACGAGGACCCCACCGTCCTGGTGTTCTCCAAGACCGCCGGGTTCCGGCACGACTCCATCCCCACCGGCATCGCCGCCATCCAGGAGCTGGGTGCGGCCAACGGTTTCGCCGTCGAGGCGACCGAGGACGCGGCCGCGTTCACGGCCGAGAACCTGTCCCACTACTCCGCGGTGGTCTTCCTGTCGACCACCGGCGACATCCTCAACGCCGAGCAGCAGACGGCGTTCGAGAACTACGTCGACTCTGGCGGCGGGTACGCCGGCGTGCACGCCGCGGCCGACACCGAGTACGACTGGCCCTGGTACGGCGACCTCGTCGGCGCCTACTTCAAGTCGCACCCGGCCATCCAGCAGGCGGTGGTGCGCACGGAGGGCCACGACCACCCGTCGACCGCGCCGTTGCCGGACACCTGGACGCGCACCGACGAGTGGTACAACTACCAAACCAACCCGCGTTCCTCGGTGAAGGTGCTCGCCACGCTCGACGAGTCCACCTACGACCCGGGCGGCGACGCGATGGGTGACCACCCGATCATGTGGTGCCACCCGCAGGGGGCCGGCCGGTCCTGGTACACCGGCGGCGGCCACACCAACGAGTCCTACGCCGAGCCGGAGTTCCGCGACCACCTCGCGGGCGGCATCCGGTACGCGGCGGGCCTCGAGGAGGCCGACTGCACGCCGACCACCAACCCCGACGACCCGCCGGTCGACGCCGACTTCGACCAGATCACGCTGGCCAAGGGCGAGCCGAGCACCGGCGAGCCGATCGCGCTGGCCGTACTGCCCGACCGCAAGGTGGTCCACACCTCGCGCGACGGCCGGGTCTGGCTGACCACCCCGGAGGCGACGACCACGCTCGCCGGCCAGGTTCCCGTCTACAACCACGACGAGGACGGCCTGCAGGGCGTGGCCATCGACCCGAACTTCGCCACCAACCGCTGGGTCTACCTCTACTACGCGCCGCCGCTGGACACCCCGGCCGGCGACGCCCCGGAGAACGGGACCCCGGCGGACTTCGAGCCGTTCAAGGGACACAACCAGCTGTCCCGGTTCAAGCTGTCCGAACAGGGCTCCCTCGACCTCGGCAGCGAGCAGCAGATCATGCAGGTCGGCACCGACCGCGGCATCTGCTGCCACGCGGGCGGCGAGATCGACTTCGACGCGGCCGGCAACCTGCTGCTGTCCACCGGTGACGACACCAACCCGTTCGCCTCCGACGGCTACACGCCGATCGACGAGCGGACCACCCGCAACCCGGTGTTCGACGGGCAGCGCTCGTCGGGCAACACCAACGACCTGCGCGGCAAGCTGCTGCGGATCACGGTGGCCGACGACGGCAGCTACACGGTGCCCGCGGGCAACCTGTACGCGCCGGGCACCGAGAAGACCCGTCCGGAGATCTACGCGATGGGCTTCCGCAACCCGTTCCGGTTCTCCGTGGACAAGGAGACGGGCTGGATCTACCTCGGCGACTACGGTCCGGACGCGGGCGCGGCGAACCCGGCGCGCGGTCCGGGCGGCCTGGTCGAGTTCAACCTGATCAAGGAGCCCGGCAACTTCGGGTGGCCGTACTGCGTCGGCGACAACCAGCCGTTCATCGACTACGACTTCGCGACCGGCCAGTCCGGCGCGGCGTTCGACTGCGCGGCGCCGAAGAACGAGAGTCCGCACAACACCGGCCTGGTCGACCTGCCACCGGTGCAGCCGGCGTGGATCCCGTACGACGGCGGCTCGGTGCCCGAGTTCGGCACCGGCGGCGAGTCGCCGATGGGCGGCCCGGTCTACCGCTTCGACGCCGACCTCGAGTTCGTGACGAAGTTCCCGGAGTACTTCAACGGCAAGAACTTCGCCTACGAGTGGGACCGCGGCTGGATCAAGACCATCGACGTCGGGCCGAACGGCGAGCGCGGCGCGATCACGCCGTTCTTCAACTCGATGGAGCTGACCCGGCCGATGAACCTGGAGTTCGGTCCGGACGGTTCGCTGTACGTGCTCGACTACGGCAGCGGCTACTTCGGCGGCTCGGAGGACTCGGCGGTCTACCGGATCGACTACACGAAGGGCAACCGCACGCCGCAGGTCGTGCTGGACGCGGACAAGACCTCCGGGCCGGCTCCGCTGACGGTTCAGTTCGACCCGACCGGAACGGCCGACGAGGACGGCGGTGACCTCACCTACGCGTGGGACTTCGACGGGGACGGCACCACCGACTCCACCGAGGAGGGCCCGGTGTCGCACACCTACGACACCGCGGGCCAGTTCACCGCGCACCTGGCGGTCACCGACGAGACCGGGCTGACCGGCGCGGCGAGCGTCGTCGTCACGGCCGGCAACACCGAGCCGACCGTGGCGCTGGACCTGCCGGCCGACGGCGGGTTCTTCGGCTATGGCGACACGGTTCCGTTCAAGGTGACCGTGACCGACCCCGAGGACGGGACGATCGACTGCTCGAAGGTCGTCGTGGAGTACATTCTCGGCCACGACAACCACGGCCACCCGCTCTCCCGGGCGACCGGCTGTGAGGGCGTGATCGAGACTCCCGCCGACGAGGGACACGGGCTGGACGCGGACGTGTTCGGTGTCATCAACGCCAGCTACACCGACAACGGTGGGCCCGGCGCCCCGGCGCTGACCGGTGAGGACGAGATCAAGCTGCAGCCCAAGCTGAAGCAGGCCGAGTTCTTCTCCGAGAACAACGGCACCCAGGTCGTCAGCCAGGGGGCCGCCAGTGGCGGCAAGCGCGTCGGCTACATCGACGACGGTGACTGGATCAAGTTCGACCCGGTCAACCTGGTCGGCGTCGACGCGATCGGCTACCGGGTCAGCTCCGGTGGCGCGGGCGGCACGATCACCGTCCACAAGGACGCGGTCGACGGCCCGGTGGTGCAGACCGTCGAGGTGGCCAGCACCGGCGGCTGGGACAACTACGTCGACATCGCGCCCTCAGCGGTGACCGACCCGGGTGGCAGCGGACCGCTGTACCTGGTGTTCTCCGGCACCGGATCGGGCGGACTGTTCGACGTGGACAACATCCAGGTCGAGGGTGAGGGCGTCGCCGGTGGCGGCTCCGGTCCGGAGGAGTGCACGCCGACGCAGCCGGACCAGGGCTACCGCAGCCTGTTCGACGGCACGGCGGACAGCCTCGGGAGCTGGAACCAGGCCGGCCCGGGCAGCTTCGCGCACCAGGAGGACTGCACGATCCTGTCCACCGGTGGGATGGGCCTGCTCTCCTTCGACGAGGAGTTCAACGCCTACAGCCTGAAGCTGGACTGGAAGGTGGCCGGTGACGACAACTCCGGCATCTTCGTGGGCTACCCGGAGCCCGGCGACGACCCGTGGGTCGCGGTCAACCAGGGCTACGAGATCCAGATCGACGCCACGGACGCGCCGGACCGGACCACCGGTTCGATCTACTCGTTCCAGTCGGCTGACATCGCGGCCCGCGACGAGGCGCTGAACCCGCCGGGTGAGTGGAACAACTACGAGATCGTGGTGCAAGGGCAGACCATCAAGGTCTACCTCAACGGGGTGCTGGTCAACGACTTCGTGAGCACCGATCCCGCGCGTGACCTCACCCAGGGGTTCGTCGGCATCCAGAACCACGGCGACGGCGACGACGCCTCGTTCCGCAACATCCAGATCAAGGAGATCGCGGACGAGACGGCGCCGGTCACCACGGCTACCTTCGCCGACCCCGGTCCGGCCGGCTGGCATCCGGGCACCGTCCCGGTCCAGCTGGCGGCGACCGACGCCGGCCAGGGTGTCGACCGCGTCGAGTACAAGCTCGACGGCGGCGACTGGACGCCGTACTCCGACACGGTCACCGTGACCGGCGACGGCGAGCACACCCTGCTGTACCGGGCGACCGACAAGGCGGGGAACGTCGAGGCGGAGAAGGCGGCGACGATCAAGATCGACGGTTCGCTGCCGACGCTGCTGGTGGCCGGCGTGGCCGACGGGCGGGTCTACGGCGACGCCACCGACGTGGTGCTGTCGTGGCACGCCGAGGACGCCACGTCCGGGCTGTCCACCGTGACCGGTGCGCTCGACGGCACGGCGGTCACCTCGGGCCGTACGGTGTCGCTGTACCAGCTGCCGCTGGGCACCCACGGCTTCGCGGTGACCGCCACCGACAAGGCGGGCAACTCCACGAGCCAGTCGCTGTCCTTCGTCACGACCACATCGATGCGGGACATGGGCCAGCTGGTGGACCGCTTCCGGGCGACGAACCGGCTGTCGCTGAAGGCGTACAAGCAGCTGTCGTCGGTGCTCACCAAGGCCCGCAAGGCCGAGGCGAACGGCGATGACGGCCGGGCGGTGCGCCACCCGCGTACGTTCGTCTCGCGCGCCACGGACGGCACGCTCGTCCGCGACGCGGACGTGCGGTCGGTCCTCGAGCGGGACGGCAACGCCGTCATCGGTTCCCTCAGCGGGGATGCTGTGCTACCCCGTGCGGTGAACGAACGATGAGCGAGCTTGCGAGCGAGTCCATCGACACCGTGCGACCGCGAGCGGCATCACCGAGCCTGCGAGGGGATGTGGCTCGCGGTTAGCGCCGGTGGGCCGGCGGCGCCCCGCACCGCGCCGTCGGCCCACCGGTGTCACCGGACTTGCTTTGGGAAGGGGTTCCACACATGGGATCGAACGAACCGACCGGGTTGTGGCTGGTCGGCGCGCGGGGGTCGGTGGCCACGACCGCCGTGACCGGGCTGCTGGCGCTGCGTGCCGGGCTGATCGAGCCGATCGGCTGCGTCACCGAGCGGGCGCCGTTCACGGAGATGGGCCTGGTCCCGTGGGAACACCTCGTCGTGGGCGGCCACGACATCGCGGGGACCCCGTTGGAGAAGCGGGCGGAGCAGCTGGCCGACTCCGGGCTGATCCCGCACCGGGTGCTGACCGCCACGGCGGCCGGCCTGCGCGCCGTGGACGCGGCCATCCGGGACGGCTACCACCCGTCGACGCACACCGGCGCGCAGGCGCTGGCGGCCGACCGGCTGGCGGCGGACATCGCGGACTTCCGGGAGCGCAACGGGCTGGCGCGGGTGGTGGTGGTGAACGTGTCGTCGACCGAGCCGCCGGTGCCGCACGTGCCTTCGTTCGACTCGCTCGCTTCGCTGCGCGCGGCGCTCGCTTCGGCTGACCGGGCCGTGTTGCCGCCGAGCTCGCTGGCCGCCTACGCGGCGCTGTCGGCCGGCTGTGCCTTCGTGGATTTCACCCCGTCGCCCGGGGTGCGCCTGCCGGCGCTGCACGAGCTGGCCGTGTCGGCGGGCCTGCCGTACGCCGGCGCGGACGGCAAGACGGGCGAGACGCTGCTGCGGACGGTGCTGGCGCCGATGTTCACGGCGCGGGCGCTGCGCGTGCGCTCGTGGGCGGGCACGAACCTGCTGGGTGGCGGCGACGGGGCCAACCTGGCGTCGCCGACGCAGGCCCGGGGGAAGCTGGAGTCGAAGGCCCGAGGGCTCGAGGCGCTGCTCGGCTCCGCGGTGACCGCGCCGCTGCACATCGACAACGTCCCGGACCTGGGCGAGCAGAAGACGGCGTGGGACCACGTGTCGTTCGAAGGCTTCCTCGGCGCGAAGATGAGCCTGCAGCTGACGTGGACGGGCCTGGACTCCGCGCTGGCGGCGCCGCTGGTCCTCGACCTGGCCCGGCTGACCGCGGCGGCCCACGCGGCCGGCGTCTCCGGGCCGATCGGCGAACTGGCGTTCTTCTTCAAGGACCCCATCGGCAGCGACGAGCACCGCTTCGCCGAACAGACCACGATGCTGACCGAGTGGGCCGCGACCCTCGCCCATCCACAACCGACGGAGTTGTCCACAGCAGACCCCACAACTCCGGAAATGTCGGCCCCCACCGGTAGACTGGAGTCACGGGGTGCCCCCGGAGAGGGTGGGGGCGTTGGGGAGTCTTCTTCTGCACGCGCGCGCGAGGATACGCCTGGCGGGCGGGCATGAAGGCCTTTCTGCAGCTGGTTCGGGCGCCGGCCGCCCTCACGGTCCTCGGGGACACCGTCGCCGGGGCCGCGGCTGCCGGCAACCCGCTGCGGGGGCGGCGTCTGCTGCTGCCGCTGTCCTCGGCGGCGTTCTACTGGTCGGGCATGGCACTCAACGACTGGGCCGACCGCGCCCTCGACGCCACCGAGCGCCCCGAACGCCCGATCCCCTCCGGCCGCGTCACTCCCAACCAGGCCATCGCGGTCGCCGGCGGGCTCACGGCCGCCGGGTTGGGGCTCGCCGCGGTCGGGGGCGGGCGCGACGCGGTCAAGGTCGCCCTGCCGTTGGCCGCCGCGGTCTGGCTCTACGACACGGTCCTGAAGTCCACTCCCGCCGGCCCGGTGGGCATGGCCGCCTGCCGCTCCCTCGACGTGCTCATGGGCGGCGGCGGCCGCAGGTCCGCGCTGCCGGCGGCGGCGGCGGTCGGCGTGCACACGCTCGGCGTCACCGCGCTGTCCCGCGGCGAGGTACACGGCGCGAAGCCGGCCACCGCGGAGGCCGCGCTCGCCGGCACCGCGCTCACCACCGCGGCCGCGATCGGCGGGCGGGCCAGCTCGGTGAAGCACCGGCTCGGCGCGCTGACCGCGGCCGCGCTCTACTCGGCGACCGTCGGGCGGGCGCAGCTCGCCGCGCGGGAGGATCCGACCGCCGCGACGGTTCGGCGCGCCACCATGGCCGGCATCCTCGGCATGGTCCCGCTCCAGGCGGCACTCGCCGCGCGCCGGGGCGAGCTCGCCGGCGCGCTCGCGGTGGCCGCCGCCCTGCCGCTGGCCCGGCGACTGTCCCGGAAGGTGAGCCCGACATGAGTGAGCTTGCGAGCGAATCAATGTCACAGGGCGACCGTGAGCGGCGGCACCGAGCCTGCGAGGGGGCGTCATGAGTGAGCTTGCGAGCGAATCAATGTCACAGGGCGACCGTGAGCGGCGGCACCGAGCCTGCGAGGGGGCGTCATGAGTGAGCTTGCGAGCGAATCGATGTCACAGGGCGACCGCGAGCGGCGGCACCGAGCCTGCGAGGGGGGGTCGTGACCGCCTTCCACCTCGGCTACGGCACCAACGGCTTCGCCAACCACCGCCTCGACGACGCCCTGCGAGTGATCGCCGACCTCGGCTACGCGGCGGTCGCGCTCACCCTCGACCACGACCACCTCGACCCGTTCGCCGACGACGTGGTCAAGCGGACCGAGCACGTCGCCGGACTGCTGGACCTGCTCGGGCTGCGGTGTGTCGTCGAGACCGGCGCGCGCTACCTGCTCGACCCGTACCGCAAGCACCACCCCACGCTCGTCTGCGACGAGCCGGAGCGTCGCATCGACTTCCTCAACCGGGCGGTACGCATCGCCGCCGACCTGAACGCGGACTGCGTCTCCTTCTGGTCCGGCATCCGACCGTCCACAGTGGATCCTGACACCGCCTGGCGGCGAATGCGCGCCGGGGTGGCCACCGTGCTGGAGGAGGCGGGCGAGCGGGGTGTCCGGCTGGGTCTCGAGCCCGAGCCGGGCATGTTCGTCGAGCACCTGTCCGAGGCGCTGCGGCTCCGCGAGGAGCTGGGCGCCCCCGAGCTGCTCGGCATCACGTTGGACGTCGGCCACTGCGTGGCGGTGGAGCCCGACGACGCGGCGACCTGCCTTCGCCGCGCCGCCGACCTCCTCGTCAACGTGCAGTTGGACGACATGCGCACCGGGGTACACGAGCACCTTGAGTTCGGCGAGGGCGAGCTCAATCTGCCGGCCACCCTGGCCGCGCTGACCGAGGTGGGCTACTCCGGCGTCGCGGCGGTCGAGCTGCCACGGCACAGCCACGCGGCGCCGGACGTGGCCGCCCGTTCGATCACCGCGCTGCGGGCGGCGCTCGGCTCGGCGGCCTCGCGGCCCGACAACGATCTCGATTGGATGACGCAAGTGGACCATCCCTGGCTCGTCGAGGCCGAGGACCGGGTGCGCGCCGACCCGGCGGCCATCCGCACGCTGTTCCCCGCGGTCGGCCGCAAGGTCGGCCGGGCTCCGCTGCGTCCGGAGACCGACCCGCAGGGCCTCGTGCACGGCACCGTCGACGACCTCGCCCGCACCCGGCTGCTCGCCGTGCTCGCCGAGGTGCTCGACGGCTCGCGGCTCGGCCCCGAGGTCGCCGACCTGTACCGCTACGGCGACGACGCCGAGCGCCGCGGCGTGCTGCGCGGGCTCTCTGCCCTGCCGCCGGTGGCCGCCCACACCGGGCTCGACATCGTGAAGGACGCCTTGCGCGCCAACGACATCCGGCTCGTGGCCGCCGCCATGGGCGAGTTCGGCGCGCGCCACCTCGACGACCACACCTGGCGGCACGGCGTGCTCAAGTGCCTGTTCGTCGGCGTGCCGCTGGCCGCCGTCGCCGACCTCGACCGGCGTGCCGACGCCGAGCTGCTGCGCATGGTCGGCGACTACGCCGACGAGCGCCGCGCCGCGGGCCGCGAGGTCCCGGCCGACGCCGTGACCCTTCTGGAGGCCACCTCATGAGGATCTTCGATCCGCACATTCACATGACGTCGCGGACCACCGACGACTACGAGGCGATGTTCGCCGCCGGGGTGCGTGCGCTCGTCGAGCCGTCGTTCTGGCTCGGCCAGCCGCGCACCAGCGTCGCGTCGTTCACCGACTACTTCGACGGCCTCATCGGCTGGGAACGGTTCCGCGCCGCGCAGTTCGGCATCCGCCACCACTGCACGATCGCGCTGAACCCCAAGGAGGCCAACGATCCGCGCTGTGCCGAGGTGCTCGACGTGCTGCCGCGCTACCTCGCCAAGGACGGTGTGGTCGCGGTCGGCGAGGTCGGTTACGACTCGATGACGCCGGAGGAGGACGAGGTGTTCGCCACGCAGCTGCGGCTCGCGGTCGAGCACGAGCTGCCCGCGCTGGTGCACACCCCGCACCGGGACAAGCTCGCCGGGACCAGACGCACGCTCGACGTCGTCCGCGAGTCCGGCATCGACCCGGGCCGGGTCGTCGTCGACCACCTCAACGAGCCGACCGTCGGCCTCGTCGCCGAGTCCGGCTGCTGGATGGGTTTCTCCATCTACCCGGACACCAAGATGGACGAGAAGCGGATGGTCGCGATCCTGCGCGAGTACGGCACCGACCGGATGGTGGTCAACTCCGCCGCCGACTGGGGCCGCTCGGATCCGCTCAAGACGTACAAGACCGGCCTCGCGATGCTCGACGCCGGCTTCTCCGAGTCCGATGTGGACAAGGTGTTGTGGCGCAACCCGGTCGAGTTCTACGGGCAGAGCGACCGGCTGGTGCTCGACGAGCTGCCCGGGTTCGCCGCGTCGTCGGAAACCTTCGCCGGCAACTCGGTACTACGCGGAGGCGGCAGCGCATGACTGTTCCGCCTCCCCGGATTTCTTACGATTGGTTTCGTTCGGACAGGACGTTGCTGTTGATCACGCACTTGTGGCCGGTTCGCGTCCCGTTCCCCTTAGGTGCGGTTGGGAAGCGCGCGGCTCTGGCGGAAGGGGGATCATGACGCCCCTTTCTTACTGCACCAATGTGCATCCGGCCGAGGATCTTGCCGGGGTGCTCGCGCAGCTCGATCGGTACGCCGAGCCGGTGCGCCGGCTGGTCGGCACCGACGTGCTCGGCCTCGGGCTGTGGCTGCCCGCCTCGCTCGCGGCCGTGCTCGCCGACGACGCCGACCTGCGCCGCAAGCTGCGTGCCGAGCTCGACGCGCGCGGCCTCGAGGTGTACACGCTCAACGCCTTCCCCTACGGCGGCTTTCACGACGAGGTCGTCAAACACGCCGTGTACCGGCCACAGTGGACGGACCGGCGGCGGCTCGAGTACACCGTGGACTGCGCGATCGTGCTCGCCGACCTGCTGCCCGGCACGGCGAGCTACGGCAGCATCTCCACGCTGCCGCTGGCCTGGCGCACGCCGTGGGACGACGCCGACGACCGGGCGGCGGCCGACGCGCTCGCCGAGCTGACTAGGATGCTCGACGGCATGGCGAAGGCGAACGGGCGGCCGATCCGGCTCGCCGTCGAACCCGAGCCGGGCTGCGTGCTCGACTCGGTCGCCGACGCGGTCGCCTGGCTCGCGCCCCGCGTCGACCCGCGCTACGTGGGGCTGTGTCTGGACACCTGCCACCTCGCGGTGTCCTTCGCCGACCCGGCCGAGACGGTCGCGGCCATCCACGACGCCGGCCTGTCGGTGGTGAAGGTGCAGGCCTCCGCGGCCCTGCAGGTCGACGAGCCGGGCGGCGAGGCGGCCCGGCTCGCGCTCGCCGACTTCACCGAGCCGCGCTACCTGCACCAGGTCCGCGAGCGCACCGGCAGCGCCGACGAGCCCGGCGAGGTGCTCGGCGCCGACGACATCCCGCAGGCCCTGACCGAGCTGCCCGCGCGAAACGCGTGGCGGGTGCACTTCCACGTGCCGCTGCACGCCCGGCCGGCGGCGCCGCTGTCGGCCACCACCGACGTGCTGCGCGGCGCGATCTCGGCGCTCGAGTCCACTGTGGAGGGCGAGCTGCCACACATCGAGGTCGAGACCTACACCTGGAGCGTGTTGCCGGAGACCGCCGGCAACGGCGGGGACACCGCGCTGATCCGGGGCATCGCCGCCGAGCTGCGCTGGGCGGCCGCGCAGCTGTTCGCCACTCAGGGAGTGACCGAATGACCCCGCGACTGGTGGTGCTCGACGTCGTCGGGTTGACGCCGAAGCTGTTGGCGCACATGCCGAACCTCGCGGCGCTGGGCCAACGCGGCTGGCAGGCCGAGCTCGGCACCGTGCTGCCCGCGGTGACCTGCAGCGCCCAGTCGACCTTCCTCACCGGTCGGCTGCCGGCCGAGCACGGGATCGTGGGCAACGGCTGGTACTTCCGCGAGCTCGGCGAGGTCTTCCTGTGGCGCCAGCACAACCGGCTGGTGTCGGGGGAGAAGGTCTGGGAGACCGCCCGCGCGGCGAACCCCGGCTACACGGCGGCGAACATCTGCTGGTGGTACGCCATGGGCGCGACCACCGACATCACTGTGACGCCGCGGCCGATCTACCACGCCGACGGCCGCAAGTCGCCGGACGCCTACGTGCGCCCGCCGGCCCTGCACGACGAGCTGACCGGCGCGCTCGGCGAGTTCCCGCTGTTCCAGTACTGGGGGCCGACCGCGTCGCTGCGCTCCAGCGAGTGGATCGTCGGCGCGTCCCGCAAGGTGTTCACCGAGCGCCACCCGGACCTGCTGCTGGCGTACGTGCCGCACCTGGACTACGACCTGCAGCGGTTCGGCCCGGACACGCCGGAGGCGGCGCGTGCGGCCCGCGAGGTCGACGACGCGCTCGGCCCGCTGATCGCGACCGCGCTCGACGCCGGCGCGACCGTGGTGGCGTTGTCCGAGTACGGCATCACGCCGGTGCACCGGCCGGTCGACGTCAACCGGTTGCTGCGCGCCGAGGGTCTGCTCGAGGTGTACACGCAGGCCGGGATGGAGTACCTGGACCCGTGGACGTCCCGGGCGTTCGCGGTGGCCGACCACCAGGTGGCGCACGTCTACGTCGCCGACCCCGCGGACGTGTCGCGGGTGCGTGACATGCTCGCCGCACTGCCCGGCGTGGACGAGGTGCTGGACCGGGCGGCGCAGGAGCGCTACGGCCTCGACCACCCGCGCGCGGGCGAGCTCGTCGCCGTGGCCGAGCCGGATGCCTGGTTCACCTACTACTACTGGGGCGACGACGCCAGCGCGCCCGACTTCGCGCGGGGCGTGGAGATCCACCGCAAGCCGGGCTACGACCCGGCCGAGCTGTTCTTCGACCCGGCCGACCGGCTGGCGAAGGCCAAGGCGGGGTTGAACCTGGTGCGCAAGAAGGTCGGGCTGCGCTACGCGATGAGCGTGGTGCCGCTCGACCCGACCTGCGTGCGCGGCTCGCACGGCCGGCTGCCGGCGAGCGCCGACGACGGGCCGGTGCTGCTGTGCTCGACGCCCGAGGCCGAGCCCGGTGGCGCGCTCGCCGCCACCGGCGTCCGCGACCTGCTTCTCCAGTTGCAAGGAATAGATCTTCCGGAAGGAGCTCGACGATGAGTCGACCAGTCACGTTGTTCACCGGCCAGTGGGCCGACCTCCCGTTCGAGGAGATGTGCAAGCTCGCCGCCGGTTGGGGGTACGACGGGTTGGAGATCGCCTGCTGGGGCGACCACTTCGAGGTGGACCGCGCGCTCGCCGAGGACGACTACGTGCAGCGCAAGCACGAGCAGCTGGCCGCCCACGGACTGAAGGTCTACGCGATCTCGAACCACCTCGTGGGCCAGGCGGTGTGCGACGACCCGATCGACCAGCGGCACAAGGACATCCTGCCCGCGCGCATCTGGGGCGACGGCGACCCGGAGGGCGTGCGGCAGCGTGCCGCGGAGGAGATGAAGGACACCGCGCGGGCCGCCGCCAAGCTCGGCGTGTCCACTGTGGTCGGCTTCACCGGGTCGAAGATCTGGAAGTACGTGGCCATGTTCCCGCCGGTCGGCCAGGACGTCATCGACGACGGCTACGCGGACTTCGCGCAGCGGTGGAACCCGATCCTCGACGTGTTCGACGAGGTCGGCGTGCGGTTCGCGCACGAGGTGCACCCGTCGGAGATCGCCTACGACTACTGGACCGCGCGGCGCGCGCTGGACGCGGTCGGCAACCGGGAGGCCTTCGGGCTCAACTGGGACCCGTCGCACTTCGTGTGGCAGGACCTCGACCCGGTCGGCTTCATCCTCGACTTCGCCGACCGGATCTACCACGTCGACTGCAAGGACGCCAAGAAGCGCTTCGACGGGCGCAACGGGCGGCTCGGCTCGCACCTCGCATGGGCCGACCCGCGTCGCGGCTGGGACTTCGTGTCCACCGGACACGGTGACGTGCCGTGGGAGGCGGCGTTCCGCGCGCTCAACGCGATCGGCTACGAGGGGCCGATCTCGGTCGAGTGGGAGGACGCGGGCATGGACCGGTTGCGCGGCGCCGAGGAGGCGTTGACGTTCATCCGCAACAACCTGTTCGACAAGCCGTCGGCGGCCTTCGACGCCGCTTTCTCCACAAAGGACTGATCCAACCTGCCCAATCCGAGAAGGGATCAATCGTGGCCATCTCAAGGAGATCCATGCTGCGCGGCACCGCCGGCGCGGCGATCACGGTCGGCGCGATGAGCGCCCTCGAGGGCACCGCGAGTGCCGGTGGCGGACACCGGCCCCTGCGCGTGTCGAAGGACAAGATCAGCATTCAGCTCTACACGCTGCGGAACCTGTTCGAGGTGGACGTCGAGGGCACGATGTCGGCCCTCGCGGACATCGGGTACCGCAAGGTGGAGCTGGCGGGCACCTACGGCAGGTCCGCCGCGGAGTTCCGCCGCATCCTCGACAGGAACCACATCCGGGCGACGTCGGCGCACGTCGGCATCGACGGGGTCGACATCGACCAGGCGATCGCGGACGCCAAGACGCTCGGAAACCGGCGGGTGGCCCACCCGTACTCGAACTTCGCGACGATCGCGGAGTGGGAGTCGTTCACCGCGCGGCTCGAGGCGGCCGGCAAGGCGTTCCGGCGGGCGGGCATCCCACTCGGCTACCACAACCACGCGCACGAGTTCGCGCCGATCGACGGCGTGCGGCCGTGGGACGTGCTCGTTCGTGGCACGTCGCGGCGGAACGTGTACCTCGAGATGGACCTCTACTGGGTCGTCACGGGCGAGCAGGACCCGGTGCGGGTGTTCTACCAGAACGCCGGGCGGGTCAAGCAGTACCACGTCAAGGACCGCAAGCCGGACGGTTCGTTCGCCGACCTGGGCGAGGGCACCATCGACTTCCCGCGGATCTTCCGCGCGACCTACCCGCTCGAGGTCGACGAGTACATCGTCGAGAACGACCAGCCCGTCGACGCGTTGAAGTGCGCCGACACCGGATACCGCTACCTGCGTAGCGTCCGGTTCTGACATCCCGTGTGACGGAGGTGGGCCATGCCGCTGGTAGCCGGGGTCGACTCGTCGACACAGTCCTGCAAGGTCGTGGTGCGTGACGCGGAGTCCGGTGCGCTGGTGCGCAGCGGCTCGGCGGCCCACCCCGAGGGGACGGAGGTCGATCCGGCGGCATGGTGGAACGCGCTGCGGACGGCGATCGAGCGGGCGGGCGGCATCGACGATGTCGCGGCCGTCTCGGTCGCCGGTCAGCAGCACGGCATGGTGTGCCTCTCGTCGTCCGGCGACGTGGTGCGCCCCGCGCTCCTGTGGAACGACACCCGCTCCGCTTCCGCGGCCGCGACGCTCGTCGATGACTTCGGCGGCCCGGCGGCGTGGGCGGACGCGGTCGGCTCGGTCCCGGTGGCGTCGTTCACCGTGGCCAAGCTGCGTTGGCTGGCCGAGCACGAGCCGGACTCGGTGGCGCGGACGGCCGCCGTGTGCCTGCCCCACGACTACCTGACGTGGCGGCTGCGCGGTGACCTCGATGTCTCGACGTTGACCACCGACCGCGGCGACGCCTCCGGGACCGGGTACTACGTGCCGGCGACCGGCGCGTACCGCCAAGACCTGTTGACGCTCGGCCTCGGCAAGTCGGTCGCGCTGCCGGCCGTGCTGAACCCGTCCGACACCGCCGGCCGCGTGGGTGGCGACCTCGCAGCCGCCGACCACCCCGGCGCGGTGCTCGGTGCCGGCACGGGAGACAACATGGCCGCCGCGCTCGGCGTCGGTGCGGAGCCGGGCGACGTCGTCGTGTCGATCGGCACGTCCGGCACGGCGTTCGCGGTGGCGGACAAGCCGAGCGCCGACCCGCTCGGCCTGGTGGCCGGCTTCGCCGACGCCACCGGCCGGTTCCTGCCACTGGTCTGCACCCTCAACGCGGCCCGCGTACTGGACGCGGCGGCCCACATGCTGGGCGTGGACCACGACCGGTTCGCCGAGCTGGCGCTGGAGGCCCCGCCCGGCGCGGACGGCCTCGTGCTGGTGCCGTACCTGGAGGGCGAGCGCACCCCGAACCTGCCATCGGCGACCGGCGCCCTGCACGGCCTACGCCTGGCGAACGCGGCCCCCGCCCACCAGGCGCGAGCGGCGGTGGAGGGCATGCTCTGCGGCCTCGCCGACGCGGTGGACGCGTTGGTCGCCCAGGGCGTCCGAGTGGACCGAGTCCTCCTCATCGGCGGCGGCGCCCGGTCGTCCGCCGTCCGCCGGATCGCACCGACGGTGCTGGGCCGGCCGGTCCTGGTCCCCGAGCCGGCCGAGTACGTGGCCGACGGCGCGGCCCGTCAGGCGGCCTGGGCACTGACCGGCACGGACACCCCGCCGCGATGGCGCCTGGGTTCGGTGGAACAGATGACCGCCGACCCGACCCCTGGACTGCGAGAGCGCTACGCCGAGGCCCGGGAGAAGATCCTCTCCCGCCCCGAGTAGCGCGGGGCCGATGTCGGCGTCGCGGTGTTGGGGTGCGGCTGGCTCGATGCACGCCGAGGTTCGGGGTGGTTGGGTTCGACGCGTTGCCCGAGTGCTCACCGGGTTCAGGAGTGGATCTTTCGCATCTGACTGGGGCGTCGCTGCGTCGGCCGCGGGGTTGGGGGCCGGTTCGATGCACGGCAGGGGCGCTTGCCGAGGTTTGGAGTGGATCTTTGCGTCTTGGCCAGGGTGTCGGCTGCGCGTAGACGCGGCGGGTCGGTGGCGGGCTGTGTCTCGTCGGCGCCGGGCGGTTGGCAACCAGATCGGGGTGCCGGCCGACGTGGCAGCGCGCCGCCGCGGAGTTCGGGATCGGCGAAGGCCTTGGCCAGCGCTTGCCTGCGCTCGGGGGACTGTCCGGCCCGGCGTCGGGTGGTTCTGGTGGCCGGTCTCTTCCGTGTGGCGTCGGCGCTTGTCGTGGCTTGCCAACAGGTTCCTCCGCTCTCTGTCGAGAGAGGACGGTTGCCGGTGCGGCGTCGTTGGGCAGATGGTGCCTCGGTTGGTCGGGCTCGAGTAGGACGTTGGTCCCGGTCGTGCGGGACCTTGGCCGTCGTCCGTGGGGTTCGGGTACCTGCTAGAACTGCAGCTACTCACGGGCCGACCCGGTCCGGCCGACTCAAGGAGATCGTCTCGTGGAGTTCGTTCGGCTCCTGCTGCTGTTTCTCCACCTCCTCGGCATGGCGATCCTCGTCGGCATGTTCCTTCTCTCCCGGCGCGCGCCGGCCGGTGCGCCGTTGAATGTGGGCTGGCTCCACGGTGCCGCGCTGCAGTTGGTCACCGGGCTCGCGATGCAGCTGTTGGCGCCGCTCACCGACCAGGACTACAACCAGGTCAAGCTCGGCATCAAACTGCTCGTGCTGATCGCCATCGGCGGGCTGGCGCTCACCTACGTGATCCGGCGGGTGCCGGCACCGAACTGGCTTCCCCCAACCCTCGCCGGCCTGGTCGTCGTGAACGTCGGCCTGGCCGTCTTCTGGACCTGAGCCCGCGGGCTCAGGAGGTCGCCGCGCCGCCGCGTCCGCGCAGGATCATGAGTACCTCGGCCAGCTGGCCCTCGAGCGTCTCGAACCTGCCGTCGACGGTGTCGAACCTCGATTCCAGGGACGCCAGACGGGTGCCGTGGTCACGGAGGGTTTCGTCCAGACGGGACAGGCGGGTGCCGTGTAGTTCCAGGGTCTGCTGGATCTCGTCGAAGCGGTTGTCGTGGCGCCTGAGGGCCACGGTGATCGACGCGACCCGGGTGTCGGTGGATGCGACCCGGGTGTCGATGGACCCGACCCGGGTGTCGGTGGATGCGACCCGGGTGTCGATGGACCCGACCCGGGTGTCGGTGGATGCGACCCGGGTGTCGATGGACCCGACCCGGGTGTCGATGGACCCGACCCGGGTGTCGATGGACCCGACCCGGGTGTCGATGGATCCGACCCGGGTGTGGATGGACTCGACCTTCTCGTTGGTGTGGCGGAGTAGGTCGTAGATCGCGGTGATGTCGTTCTTGTTCTGGCTGACCTGGCGCTGCAGTTCAGAGGGAGCCATGCGCGGGATCCTAACTTCGGTCGGGCGGAGCGGCTGGGGTGTCGCGGACGGTCGGTATGGTCGAGCTACCCGTGGGTAAACAAGCCCGCGAGAGGGGAGTTCGGGCATGTCGTTGGGCCGCGAGTTCGATGTGGTGCTGTTCGGCGCGACCGGGTTCACCGGGGCGCTGACCGCCGAGTACCTGGCGTCCCACGCGCCCAACGGCTGCCGGTGGGCGCTCGCCGGTCGGAGTCAGGCGAAGCTCGAGGCGTTGCGGTCCCGGCTCGCCGAGATCAACCCCGCCTGCGCGTCGCTCGAACTCCTTCGGGCCGACGTCACCGATCCGGTGTCGCTGCGGGCGATCGCCGTGCGGAGTCGGACCGTGGTCACCACTGTCGGCCCCTACGTCCACCACGGCGAGCCGCTCGTCGCCGCGTGCGCCGACGAGGGAACCGACTACCTCGATCTCAGCGGCGAGCCCGAGTTCGTCGACCGGATGTACCTCGGCCACCACGAGCGGGCGGTCGCCACTGGGGCCCGGCTGGTGCACTGCTGCGGCTTCGACTCCATCCCCGCCGACCTCGGTGCCTACTTCACCGTCCAGCAGCTGCCCGACGACGTGCCGATCCGGGTCCAGTGCTACATGTCCGGCTCCGCCACGTGGTCCGGCGGCACCTACCACTCGGCGATCACCGCGTTCTCCCGCGTGCGGGCCATGGCCTCGGCGGCCGCCCGGCGGCGCCGCGCCGAGGACCGGCCCGCGGACCGGCGGGTGCACGGCGTCAAGGGCGTGCCCCGGTTCGAGCCGGTGGTCGACTCGTGGGTACTGCCGGCGCCGGTGATCGACCCGCAGGTGGTGCTGCGCTCTGCACGAGCGCTGGACCGGTACGGGCCGGACTTCTCCTACGGCCACTACCTCGCGGTCCGGCGGCTGCCGACCGCCGCCGCGATCCTGGGTGGGGTCGGCGCGGCCATGGTGCTGGCGCAGGTGCCGCCGACTCGCCGATGGCTGCTCGGGCGGATGGACGCGGGTGCCGGGCCGAGCGAGGAGCGGCGGGCCAAGTCCTGGTTCCGCGCGCGGTTCGTGGCCGACGGCGGCGGACGGCGGGTGCTGACCGAGGTAGCCGGCGGCGACCCTGGCTACGGGGAGACCGCGAAGATGCTGGCCGAGTCCGCGCTGTGCCTGGCGTTCGACGACGTACCCGAGACCGCCGGGCAGGTGACGCCCGCGGCCGCCATGGGCAACCCGTTGATCGAGCGGCTGCGGCGGGCGGGCATGACGTTCCGGGTGGCCGACGAGCGCGAGCGGCGGCCGGCCTCGGCGGAGTGACACGGCGGGTCGCCGGAGCGAGACCAGGCGGAGTGACGACGGGGTGGCGGGTCGGGAGGACATGGCTCGATCGTGCCCGCGGGGGACGACGCGCGCGGCCGGGTAGGCCGCGGCTGTGGACAGGTCGCCGAGTTGTGGACAACTCGGCGTCGACACGAGGCGTGACCACCTCCCCGACTTCCGGACTGGGACGAATGGCCCTAGCGGTGACGTGGCTGCACGTGAACGATCACCGTGCGTGCCGCTCAGGCGCGGCGCGAAAACGATTGGGTCACGCGCGTCTACGTGGCGGTGGCGGCGGACGGCCCGCAGAGTACGGTCTCGCGAATAAGTTTGCGTTCGGTGTCTGCCGAGCGCAGAAGCCGGGAGGAGAAAAGGCCTTGCGCTTCAAGCGGGGAGTCGCGGTCGCCGCGATCGCATTGACCAGCGTGCTGTCCGTGGTCGGCTGTGCGAAGGATTCGGGAACTTCGAGCAACGCACCGGGCGACGCTGGCGATTCCAAGGGATGCCAGACAGTGGACAAGCCGGCGGCGGCCGAGGGCGGTGCGACCTCATCCGACCCCGGCGCGTCGGTCGACGGCAGCAAGCTCAAGGTCGGGCTCGCCTTCGACATCGGCGGCCGCGGTGACGCGTCCTTCAACGACTCGGCTGCGGCCGGCCTCGACGAGGCCATCTCGCAGATGGGCGTGAAGAAGGAGAACACCAAGGAGCTCACCGCCACCGACCAGGAGAGCGAGGACGCCAAGCAGGCTCGGCTTCGCCAGCTGGCCCAGGAGGGTCGCAACCCGATCGTGGCCGTGGGCTTCGCCTACTCGACCGCGGCCGTGGAGGTCGCCAAGCAGTACCCGAACCTGAAGTTCGCGGTCATCGACGGCTTCGCCGAGGGCGCCCCGAAGAACGTCACCTTCCTCGGCTTCGCCGAGCACGAGGGCTCGTTCCTCGTCGGCGTGATCGCCGCGCTGAAGAGCGAGAAGTGCACGATCGGCTTCGTCGGCGGCGTGAACATCCCGCTGATCCAGAAGTTCCAGGCCGGTTTCGAGCAGGGTGTCAAGGCCGTCGCGCCGGACGCCAAGGTCGAGTCCACCTACATCACCGAGGCGGGTGACCTCACCGGGTTCACCGACGCGCCGAAGGGGCAGGTCGCGGCGAAGGGCCTGATCGACAAGGGTGCCGACGTCGTCTACCACGCCGCGGGCGCCTCCGGTAAGGGCGTGTTCGCCGCCGCCAAGGAGGCCAACGTGATGGCCATCGGCGTGGACTCCGACCAGTACAACCAGGCGACGGTGGCCGAGTACAAGGACGTGATCATCTCGTCCATGCTCAAGCGTGTCGACGTCGCGGTGTACGACTACATCGCCGCGGTCGCCAGCAACGACCTCACCAAGCTGCCTCCGGTCTTCGACCTCAAGGTCGACGGCGTGGGCTACTCCACGTCCGGCGGCAAGATCGACGCCGAGACCCAGGAATGGGTCGACGCGTACAAGCAGCAGATCATCGACGGCAAGATCACGGTCTCGGACGCCCCGTCCGGTAGCTGACCGTTCTGCGTGACGCCCGTGGGTGTGCGGCCGGGCCGCACACCCACGGGTCTTTTACCGTGAGAAGGGCCCCCTTCGATGACCGACAGTGATCTCCGTGCCGACCCGGGCACCCGGCCCGCGGTCGAGCTGACCGGCATCACCAAGCGGTTCCCGGGTGTCGTCGCCAACAGCGACGTGCACCTGACCGTGCGCGCCGGCGAGGTGCACGCGATCTGCGGCGAGAACGGCGCCGGCAAGTCCACCCTGATGAAGATCCTCTACGGGATGCAGAGCCCGGACGAGGGCACCATCGCGGTGAACGGCGAGCAGGTGCGGTTCAAGACCCCGTCCGAGGCGATCAGAGCCGGCATCGGCATGGTGCACCAGCACTTCATGCTCGCCGACAACCTGACCGTGCTCGAGAACGTGGTGCTCGGCGCCGAGCAGATGTACGGCATCGGCCGGCGCGCGAGATCCCGGGTCCGCGAGCTCGCCGGCGCCACCGGCCTGGACGTCGACCCGGAGACCCTGGTCGAACGGCTCGGTGTCGCCGACCGGCAGCGGGTGGAGATCCTGAAGGTGCTCTACCGCGGCGCGCGCATCGTCATCCTCGACGAGCCTACCGCGGTGCTCGTACCGCAGGAGGTCGACGAGCTCTTCGAGACCCTGCGCACGATGCGCGACGACGGCTACACCTTCCTCTTCATCTCCCACAAGCTCGACGAGGTCCGGTCGATCGCGGACACCGTCACGATCATTCGCCGCGGCACCACGGTCGGCACCGTCGAACCGTCCACGGTGACCAGCCGCCAGCTGGCCGAGATGATGGTCGGCAGCGAGCTGCCCAGCCCGGAGACCCGCACCTCCACGGTCACCGACAAGGAGGTCCTGCGGATCGAGGGCCTCACCCTGCGCACCCCGGACGGCCGGACGCTGCTCGACTCGCTCGACATCGTGGTCCGCTCCGGCGAGGTGTTGGGCATCGCGGGTGTCGAGGGCAACGGCCAGACCGAGCTCGTCGAGACGGTCATGGGCATGCGCAAGGCCGCGGCCGGCCGTGTGGTGCTCGACGGTCGCGACCTGACCAGGGCGGGCACGCTCGCCCGGCGCGAGGCCGGCATCGGCTACATCCCCGAGGACCGCACCCGCTACGGCCTGCTGCTCACCGAGCCGCTGTGGGCGAACCGGATCCTCGGCCATCAGACCCGCAGCCCCGCCTCGCACGGGTTCCTGCTCGACGTCTCCGGCGCGCGGACCGACACCAAGCGGATCGTCGAGCAGTTCGACGTCCGCACGCCGGGCATCGACGTGACCGCCGCGTCGCTGTCGGGCGGCAACCAGCAGAAGCTGGTCGTCGGCCGGGAGCTCTCCGGCGACCCGGCGCTGCTGATCGCCTCGCACCCGACCCGCGGCGTGGACGTCGGCGCGCAGGCCGCGATCTGGGACCACATCCGCTCCGCCCGCGCCCGCGGGCTCGCCGTGCTGCTGGTCTCCGCGGACCTCGACGAGCTGATCGGCCTGTCCGACTCGATCAAGGTCATGCTGCGCGGCCGGTTCGTCGCCGACGCCGACCCGGCCACCGTCACCCCGGAGGACCTGGGGTCGGCGATGACCGGCGCGGGCGACGTGGACGCCGAGGGACAATTGGTCGTCGAAGCCGCCGAGGGCGAGACCGGCAGACACCGCCGCCCCGAGGACACCGCCTCCGAGGACACCGCGCCCGAAGACGCGACGGCCGAGGACGCGACGGCCGAGGACGCGACGGCCAAGGACGCGACCGCCAAGGACGCGACCGCCAAGGACGCGACCGGCGAGGACGCGACGGCCGACGACACCGCCGACACGGCGCCCGGGGACGAGCCCGCCCCCGCTACGGAAGGAGACAAGCAGTGATCGCTAAGCTGCGGTCGTCGCTGCTGGCACCCGCGCTCGCGATCGCCGCCTCGGCGCTGCTGTGCGGCGTCATCCTGCTGCTCTCCGGGGCGAACCCGTTCGACGCGCTCGGCGCGATGGTCGGCCAGGTCGGCGAGGGACAGGTCGCGGTCGACATCGTCAACAGCACGGCCATCTACATGCTGGCCGCGCTGGCCGCCGCCATCGGCTTCCAAATGAACCTGCTGAACATCGGGATCGAGGGCCAGTACCGGATCGGCGCGCTGGTCGCGGCGATCGTCGGCAGCGCGCTGGTACTGCCGCCGGTGCTGCACTGGATCGTCATCCTGATCGTCGCCATGATCGCCGGCGCGCTGTGGGCGCTGCTGCCGGCCATCCTGAAGGTGACGCGCGGGGTGCACGAGGTGCTCTCCACGATCATGATGAACGCGATCGCGTTCGGGCTCGCGGCCTACCTGATCCGGCGCGACCAGTTCGGCATCCTGATCGGCAACAACGTCTCCACCGAGCCGATCGCGGACTCCGGACTGGTGCCGGGCATCGAGTTCGGGGACCGCGGCACGATGTTCGGGCTGGTCTTCCTGGCCGTGGTGGCCGCGGCCATCTACGGCATGACCATGAACCGGACCCGGTTCGGCTTCGAGCTCAAGGCCTCCGGGCTCTCGCCGACCGCCGCGTCGGCGGGCGGGGTCGACGCGAAGCGGATGATCGTGATCTCGCTGCTGGCGTCCGGCGCGGTGGCCGGGCTGGTCGGCATGCCGGAGATCCTCGGCCGCGACCACGCGTACACGCTGAACTTCGCCGCCGGGTACGGGTTCGCCGGACTCGGCATCGCGCTGCTCGGCCGCAACCATCCGCTCGGCATCGCGTTCGGCGCGCTGCTGTGGGCGTTCCTCGAGAAGTCCAAGGGTGCGCTGGACAGCGTCGGCGTGCCGCGCGAGATCGCGACGATCATGCAGGGCTCGATCGTGCTGTCCGTGGTCATCGCGTACGAGGTGGTCAAGCGGTTCGACCAGGCGGCCGAGCAACGCCGGGTCGGGCGGGCACTGGGTACCGCAGAACCCGCCGATCCCAGCGCCGAGCCCGAGCGGGAGGCCTCGAAATGAGCATGGTCGACGTGCAGACGAGCGCGCCCGGCGGGGGCGCGATGCTGATGCCCACGCCGCCGCGACGCCGGGTCATGCCGGGCTGGGCGATCTTCATGATCGGCGTCGTCTCCGTGGTGGGTGTGCTCGCCGCGACCTCCTACCTGACCGGCGAGCCCGCGCTGACCTCGTCCTCGACGATGCAGAACACGGTGACCCTCGGGCTGCCGATCCTGCTCTGTGGTCTCGGCGGCATCTGGTCCGAACGCTCGGGCATGATCAACATTGGGCTCGAGGGCATGATGATCCTCGGCACCTGGGGCGCCGCGTGGGGCGGCCTGAACGGCGGTCCCTGGCTGGCGGTGCTGTGCGGCGCGGCCTTCGGCGCCCTCGGCGGCCTGCTGCACGCGGTCGCGACGGTCACCTTCGGCGTCAACCACATCGTGTCCGGTGTCGCGATCAACCTGCTCGGCGCCGGCGTCACCAAGTACCTGTCGACGCTGATCTTCGAGCCGCTGTCCAGCAACCCGCGCGACTCGCCGCCGATCGAGCAGTTCGAGACGTTCTCCGCGCCAGGGTTGTCCGACTGGCTCGGCGAGCTGGAGGCCGAACAGCGGGTGGTCATCTCGGACGTGGCCGGGCTGGTGCGCGGCCTGGTGACGCGGGTGTCGCCGGTGCTGCTGCTGTCGATCCTGCTGGTGATCGCGACCTACTTCGTGCTGTGGCGCTCGCGGTTCGGCCTGCGGCTGCGCTCCTGCGGGGAGAACCCGATCGCGTCCGAGTCCCTCGGCGTGAACGTCTACCTGCACAAGTACATCGCCGTGGTGGTGTCAGGCGCGCTGGCCGGCATCGGTGGCGCGGCGCTCGTGCTCGGCTCCAGCCCGTCGATCTACTCCGAGGGGCAGACGGCCAACCGCGGGTTCATCGGTCTCGCCGCGATGATCTTCGGCAACTGGCGGCCGGGGGGCACGCTCGCCGGCGCGACGCTGTTCGGCTACTCGGACGGCCTGCGCCTGTCGTCGGGCCCGGAGACCGTGCACGCGCTGCTGTACGCGGCGGTGATCGTGGCCGGGCTGCTGGTGATCTGGCAGCTGTTCAAGCGGCGCTGGAACGTGGCTTTGTTCGCCGCGGTCGGCGCGGTGGCCGTGTACGCGCTGTACTACGCCACCGACGAGCTGCCGACCGAGTTCCTGCCGTACACGCCGCACATCATCACGCTCGTCGTGCTGGCACTCGCCGCGCAGCGGTTGCGACCACCCGCCGCGAACGGCATGCCGTACCGGCGGGGCGAGGGTGACTAGCCTGGCCTCTGTGGACTGGGACAAACTACGCACGGCGGCGGTCGAGGCGGCCGCGCAGGCCTACTGCCCGTACTCCGGGCTGGCGGTCGGTGCGGCCGCGGTGGCCGATGACGGCCGGGTGGTCGTCGGCTGCAACGTGGAGAACGCCTCGTACGGGCTCGGGCTGTGCGCCGAGTGCACGATGGCGGGCCAGCTGCGGCTGACCGGCGGCGGCCGGTTCGTCGCGGTGGCCTGCCGCAGCGGCGCGGGTGAGCTGCTGATGCCGTGCGGGCGGTGCCGCCAGGTGCTCTACGAGCTGGGCGGACCGGAGTGCCTGCTGGACACGCCCGCCGGCCCGATGGCCATGCGTGACGTGCTGCCGCACGCCTTCGGGCCGGACGACCTCCCGTGACGACGACCCACTCGGCCGTCGACGTCATCCGGGCGAAGCGGGACGGCGGCGTGCTGTCCGACGAGCAGATCGACTGGGTGGTAGACGCCTACACCCGCGGCGACGTCGCCGACGAGCAGATGTCCGCGCTCGCCATGGCGATCTTCCTGCGCGGGATGACCGCCGCGGAGACGGCCCGCTGGACGCGGGCGATGATCGACTCCGGGGAGCGGCTCACCTGGCCCACCGGCCGGCCGACCGTCGACAAGCACTCCACCGGCGGGGTCGGCGACAAGATCACGCTGCCGCTGGCGCCGCTGGTGGCCGCGTGCGGCGCCGCGGTGCCGCAGCTGTCCGGGCGCGGGCTCGGACACACCGGCGGCACGCTGGACAAGCTGGAGTCGATCCCCGGATGGCGCGCGGCCCTGTCGACCGCGGAGATCCGGGACCAGCTCGCGTCCGTGGGCGTGGTCGTGTGCGCGCCGACGGTCGGCCTGGCGCCCGCGGACCGCAAGCTCTACGCGCTGCGCGACGTGACGGCGACCGTGGAGTGCGTGCCGCTGATCGCCTCGTCGATCATGTCGAAGAAGATCGCCGAGGGAGCCGGCGCGCTCGTGCTGGACGTGAAGGTCGGCTCCGGGGCGTTCATGCGCACGCTCTCCGAGGCGCGCGAGCTGGCGTCCGCGCTGGTCGCCATCGGCGACGAGCACGGGCTGCGGGTGACCGCCTTGCTGACGGACATGTCGACGCCACTGGGCCGGGCGGTCGGGAACGCCGTCGAGGTCGCCGAGTCGGTCGAGGTGCTGCGCGGCGGCGGGCCGCCGGACGTGGTGGAGCTGACCGTGGCGCTGGCGGCGGAGATGCTGTCGCTGGCCGGGGTGCCGGCCGACCCCGCCGCGGTGCTCGCGTCGGGCCAGGCGTACGAGACGTGGCGCGCGATGATCGCCGCACAGGACGGCGACCCGGACGCCGCGCTGCCGACGCCGGCGCACGTGCACGTGGTGCCAGCGCCGCGAGCGGGTGTGGTGGCGCGGCTGGACGCGCGCTCGGTCGGGATCGCGGCGTGGCGGCTGGGCGCCGGGCGGGCGCGCAAGGAGGACCCGGTGCAGGCGGGCGCCGGAGTCGTGTGCCTGGCCAAGCCCGGGGAGCGGGTCGACGCCGGGGCGCCGCTGTTCGAGCTGCGGACCGACACCCCGGACGCGGTCGCGGGAGCGGTGGAGGCGTTGGCGGACGCGGTCGACATCGCCGACTCGGCGCCGGAGCCCACCCCGCTGGTGGTGGAGACGATCCACGGCGCGCGCTAGACACGGAACGGCCGCGCCAAACCACGCCAGCACGCCGACCCTGACTCGCAGACCCAGCCGGACGACCGGGCGGCGTCGCCCGCCGCTGTGGGCGCGTTGATCAACGTCCTTCGTCGTGCGATCGCTGAGTCGATGCCCGGCGATGCTGTGGTCGGGCCGAATCGGTGACTGGACACGGAACGGCCCCCACCGGCTAGGAGGTGGGGGCCGTTCGCGTGTTGGGTCAGCTGTTCGAGGAGTCGGCTTCCTCGGTCTCCTCGGTCCGCGTGTTCTTCGTGGGCTTGCCGTTGCGGCGGCGGGACGTCTGCCGCGGCAGGGTCGCCGGCGGGCGGGGCTGCGGGGCGCCGCCGCCCATCATCAGCTCCGCGAAGGTGGCCATCGCCTCGTCGAGGTGGCCACCGATGCGGCGCTCGGACTCCTCGTTGCTCTTGCGGACCATCGTCGCCAGCTGGTCGTTGTCCGGCTGGTTGTCGAGGGTGCCTTCGACCTTGGTGAGACTGTCCGTGATCGCCGTGCCCAGCTGGCCGATCTTCTCGGTGAATCCGTCCTCGACCGTGTCGAGTCGGGTCGTCAGCTCGTCCAGCCGGCCGGTCACCTGCTCCAGGCGCGCGGCGAGCGACTCGAGCCGCTCGGTGCCGTCGACCGTCGTCTTCGTGTCCTCGACGGCGTCCTGCACCGACTTGCGGGCCTCGTCGACCGCGCCGCGCACGCCGGTCGCCTTCTCGTCGACGTTGTTGTGCAGGGCGTTGGCCGCATCGGCCACGGACTGGCGCAGCGAGTCCTTCGTCGAGTCGACGTGGGCGCGGATGCCGCCGTCGACCTCGTCGATGCGCGTGCGCAGGGTGACCTCGGCCTGCTGGATCCGCTCGCGGACCGGGCCGTGGACGTTGCCGGGCAGCGCGTCGAGCTTGCCGTCCTGCTTGCCGAGGTGACCGTCGAGCTCGTCGATGCGCCGGTGGATCGAGGCGAGCTTGTCCTCCAGCCCGTCCATCCGTCCGGCGACACCCTCGAACCGGCCGGCTACCCCGTCCAGTCGGCCGTCGAGCTGCGCGAACGGCGTCGCGAGCTTGTCCACGATGCCCTCGACCGCCCTGGCCAGCGCCGCGATGGCGCCGTCCTGGGTCTCGAGCTTGCCGAGCGCGTCCTCGACGCGGGCGGCGAGCGCGGTGAGCTCGGTGCGGTCAGGCATCTCGGACAGCCGCTTGCGCACGGACCCGATGGATTCCAGTGGGGACAACCTGGCGTGGATCTCGTCCAGCGTGTCGAAGATCTGCTGCTGTTCGCTCTCACGGATCTCGGCCGCGCGCACCAGCATGTTGCGCATCCGGTCGAACGACACCGTCGAGTTGTTGTTCTCGTTCACGGAGGTGACCTTCGTCGTGGGGAGGGGCAGGGCCGACGCAGGGGAGCCTAGCCACTCCCAGAACGCGTCCATACACCACCCGTTAGTTCGTTGCAGGCCCAGACACGAGCTGTTGGGCCGTTCGGAGTATGGCCGTAGCGCGAATGCCGCGACCGGGCATGACCTTACGTGGCCCTACGCTTACCCGATCGGGTGGCATGCCTCGTTGAGTACCGTTGCAGCATGTCGACGTCGAACCCCGTTCCGGTGACTCCGGAGGCCGTGCGCACCGCTCCCAAAGTTCTTCTCCATGATCACCTGGATGGTGGTCTCCGGGCCGCCACGGTCGTCGAGCTGGCCGATGCCGCCGGCTACGGAGACCTGCCCACCAGCGACGCCGGCGAGCTGGACACGTGGTTCCGCAGTGCCGCCGACTCCGGGTCGCTGGTCCGCTATCTCGAGACCTTCGCGCACACCTGCGGGGTCATGCAGTCCACCGACGCCCTCGTCCGGGTCGCCGCCGAGTGCGCGGAGGACCTGGCCGCGGACGGCGTCGTCTACGCCGAGGTGCGCTACGCCCCGGAGCTGTTCTGCGAGCACGGGCTGTCGCTCGACACGATCGTCGAGGCCGTGCAGGAGGGCTTCCGGCTCGGCGAGCGGCGCGCCCTCGAGGCGGGCAGACGCATTCGGGTCGGCACGCTGCTGTGCGCGATGCGGCAGAACGCCCGCTCGCTGGAGATCGCCGAGCTCGCCGTGCGCCACCGCGACACCGGCGTCGTCGGCTTCGACATCGCCGGGCCGGAGGCGGGCTTCCCGCCCACCCGCAACCTCGACGCGTTCGAGTACCTGCGCCAGCAGAACGCGCACTTCACCATCCACGCCGGCGAGGCGTTCGGCCTGCCGTCCATCTGGGAGGCCATCCAGCACTGCGGCGCCGAGCGCCTCGGCCACGGCGTGCGGATCGTCGACGACATCAAGGTCGACGGCGACGGGACCATCCACTTGGGACGGTTGGCGAGCTACGTGCGGGACCGCCGGATCCCGCTGGAGATGTGCCCGTCCTCCAACATCCAGACCGGCGCCGCGCCCTCGATCGCCGAGCACCCGATCGGGCTGCTGACCAAGCTGCGCTTCCGCGTCACGGTCAACACCGACAACCGGCTGATGTCGGGCTGCACGCCGTCGTCGGAGATGTCCGCGCTGGTGGACGCGTTCGGTTACGACTGGGCGGACCTGCGGTGGTTCACGATCAACGCGATGAAGTCGGCGTTCATCGGCTTCGACGAGCGCCTGGCGATCATCAACGACATCATCAAGCCCGGCTACACGGCGTTGGCGAGCACTACTTCTTGACCTCGAGGCGGCCCTCGAACGTCTCGACGAGGCGCGTCCAAGCCTCCCGCTCAGCGTCGAACGGTGGGCTCGGCGCCATCCGCGTCGGGTCGGGCCGCAGCACGAACGACACCAGCCAGCCGAGGCTCTCCGACTGCGCGAGAGCCTCGGCGACGCTCTTGTCGTCCGCCCAGTCCGCCGTGTCGCGGAGCAGCTCCACGGCGAGGTCCAGCTGCACCGGGTCGACCGCGTCCGGGCCGTCCCCGATGTCGTCGGCCAGGCCGTTGAGCACGTAGGTGTTGTCGGTCTCGACCTCGATCTCGAGGGTCCCGTCGGTGGCCTTGGTCGAGACCTGCTCCCACGTCGACACCTCGGCGAGGTCGTTGTCCGCGCCGCCGTGCTGGGCGATGTGCCGAGCGAGCACGCGGGTCGACTTGGCGACCGCGATCGTGCCGTCGGTGCCGAGAAAGATCGGTTCGTCGTCGAGGTAGCAGCGCAGCGTGTAGTACTCGCCCTCGGCCGTGATGATCTTGATGGGGTCGATGCCGACCTCGCCCCAGAAGCCGACCGGCTCGTCGTCCTCGTCGTCTTCGTCCTCGTCGGTGTCCTTTTCGGACTCATCGGCGTCGACGTCGACGTCCTCCGCGTCCTCGCTGTCGAGCGCGCTCTCCGCCTCCTCGGACTCGGCCTGGTAGGCGGCCAGCTCGTCGGTGGTCTGGTCGAGCGTCACCTTGTCGACCTCGGGCACGTACACCACCTCGTCGATGGCGTCGAGCACCTCGTCCCACCGCTCGGCGATGGTCTCCGCGAGGTCGGTCCACAGCTTCTCGCCCTCGCGGCCGGTGAACGGGAACGTGCCCTGTTCGAGCACCGAGAACCCGGCCGCCGAGTTCAGCACCTCGTGCACCTCGTCGAGCTCGCACACGTCGGCGAGGGAGCGGACGATCGTGATGATGTCGGCGAGCTCGCCGATGGTCCAGGTGTCCGGCTCCTCGGCGGCGAGCTCCGGCACGCCGACGAGGTCGTAGGTGTGCGAGTCGTCGGGCAGCAGCTCGGGCACGGAGAGCTCCGGCACCACGTCCCAGGCGGGGTGGTCGGCCAGGTCGTGCTCGGTGACCGTGCGCACGAACGCGGCCAGGTGCGCGGCGTCGGGAAACGCGTACAGGTCGTCCTCGTGGCCGAGGAAGGCCTCCCACTCCTCACCGTCTTCTCGCCAGCGCGGTGCCCACAGCGTGACGAGGTCGCCCTGGGGCAGGCCGAGCTCGATCGAGACGATGTCCTGAGACATTGCTGGACCTCCTGGTCACGCAATCCATCGGCACACAGAACGTCGGCACTCTAGTTGGTGCGGTTCTCGTGATGGATCACCGGTCGGAGCGTAGCGACGATGGGTCGAAGGAAGCGAGCTCATCAGCGGGGTCGTAGCCGCCGTTCGTACCGCCGCCATCGTCCGATTCCTCGGCCGTCCGGCGCAACCGTTCGTCGCGGCGGGCCTGGAACTCCTCGGCGGTGATGCCGCCGTCGCTCTGCCGCCGAGCCGGAGTCGTGCGGCCGGAGAGCTGCTCCAACGCGAACGTGAGGTTGTCGCCGAGCAGGAGGGCGACCTTGTTGTAGCCGGACTGGGTGGCGTCGTCCATCGCCACCCGGGCGACCTCGACGATGAGCCGGCCCAGGCCCTCGGGGCCGTAGCGGGCGGCGTCCGGGGCGAGCCAGAGGCGCACCAGCCGGCCGCGGCCGTCGACGGTGACCTCGACGGTTCTCTTGCGGTCGTGGGCGGTTCCGGTCACCTGCTCGAGGACCTCGTCTACTTTGGACAGCGCGTCTTGGCGGGCGCGGCCGTCCTCGATGAGCTGCTTCGTGGTGCGGTTGAGCGGCTCGCGTTCGATCATCGCTGCTGCCTGCCCGGCTCGCCGTGCTTGAGCGGGTCGCCGAAGTCGGCGTCGTCGGAGTCGGCCTCGGACTCGTCCTCGACCGGGACGTAGCCCAGCGACTCCAGGTGCTTCTCGCCGACCACGGGCGCGAGGGCCTTGTGCATGGCGCCACCGGCCAGGCGGGTGGCCCGCTCGGCGAGGGCGGTGAGCTGCCGGGCGAGGGTCTCCATGTCGACGGACAGCGCGGCGGCCGAGAGCTGGACGTCGGTCAGCAGCCCGCCCGGCGCCACCTCGACGCTGATGCCGCCGTCGGGCGAGCTGGCCCGTCCGCTGATCCGGCCGGCCCGCGCCACCTGGGCGGCCGCCTGCTCGCCGGCCCGCTGGACCTTGCGGTCCACCACCCCGAGCTCGTGCTGAATATCGATATCCATGTGCTACCCCCTACCTCCGGACACAGTGTGCCCGAAAGGTCCCCAACCCGCGTTCAGCCGGTGGGGCGGTAGAAGCCCACGAACGGCATGCCCGAGTTCTCCGTGCGCAGCGGGCTCACCTGCACCGGGTCGCCGGCCTCGACCATCTGGCCGTTGCCGATGTACATGGCGACGTGGCCCTCCCAGCAGATCAGGTCGCCGGGCAGCAGCTGGTCGGCCGAGGGCACCTCGGCGCCGATGTCCTGCTCGCGCGACGTGCGCGGGATTTCCAGGCCTCCCTCGCCGTACGCGTACTGGGTCAGGCCGCTGCAGTCCAGGCCCACGCCCGGCGCGGTGCCGCCCCACACGTAGGGCACCCCGAGTTGCCCGAGCGCGGCGCGCACCGCCTTGGCCGCGGTCTCGTTGGGCGCCATGACCTGGCTGCCGTCGGGCAGGTTGACCGCGACGCCGGTGCCTGGCTGCGGCGGAATCGCGACCGGCAGGCGCTTCTTGGTGGCCACGCCGCCACCGCCGCCGCCACCCCCGCCGCCTCCGCCGCCGGAGTCGCCGCCGCCCCCACCGCCCCCGGTGTTGTAGGCCTGTGGCGCGGAGTTGCCGCTACCTCGGCCACCGTCCGCGCTGCTGGCCGACGTCGAGCCGTCGGCGCCGTCGAGCCGGGTGACGACGCCGGTCAGCTGGCTCATCACGGCCTGCAGGTTGGTGCTCGAGTCGCCGCTGACCTGGGCGCCGAGCCGGATCAGCTCGCTGATCTTGCGTTGCGCGCCGGCGTTGTCCCCGGCCTGGCGCAGGGCCGCGGCCGCGGAGAGCAGCTCGGCGGCGCGGTCCATGAAGTCGTCGATCAGCCGCTGGTTGGTGGACTGGCCGACCTTGAGGATGCCAGCGGCCTCGCGCACCGCGGCCTGGACGTCGGCGCTGTAGGTGCTGATGTCCTTGGCCGCGCTGCTCATCGTGGTGACGTCGGCGGCCTGACGGTCCGCGGAGCTGCCCTGCCAGCCCTCCTGGAGGCCGCGCGTCTGCTGACCGGCGTCGGTGTCGTAGGTGTAGAGGGCGGTCTGGACGCCGCCGTGCGCCTGGTCGACGGAGTCGATGGCGCCGTCGTCGGTGGTGAGCTGGCGCTGTGCGTCGGCGGCCGGCGAGACGAGCGTCTCCACCATCGGGACGGTCATGCCTGCTCACCCGCCGCCCGGCGGATCGCCCGGTCGTGGTCGTCCTCGGTGCTGCGGTAGTTCGTCCACGTGTTGTCGACCGCGTCGGCCATCGACGTGGTGTTCGTGGCCAGGCCGTCGATGCGGTCGCGCTGGCGCCGGGCGGCGTTGCGGATCGCGGCGGAGAGCCCGACCTCGTCGCCGACCCTGGAGAACGCGTCGCCCGCCAGGTTCGTGTGCGCGGCGAGCCCCTCGGTGGTCAGGTTGTCGGCGAGCGGGCGAAACCCCCTGGTGAACGCCGTGAAGGCCGCCTCGTCGGCGTCGTAGCCGGGTCGTGGCGGCGGTGGCCCCTCGTCAGTCATGTACTCCCCCTTCCCCCGGCTCTGACGTTAGCCGGTTGGAGTTGGTTTCACACTCCCGTCGGATGCCAGACGGTCTTGGTCTCCAGGAAGGCGCGCAGCCGGGAGATGTCCGGCACGCCGACCCAGTCGGGCTCGGCCGGCTTAGCACGCAGGACCCGCTTCACCGTGTTCGCGGCGGCTCGCTCCAGCTCGGCGGTCATCGACTCCGGTGCGCCCGCCAGGTCCACGGCGTTCACGTCCGCGTGCGAGGCGAGCCACGGGGCGAGCTCGGCGGTGCGGCCGGTCAGGATGTTGACCACACCGCCCGGCACGTCCGACGTCGCCAGCACCTCGGACAGGGTGATCGCCGGCAACGGGCGGTCCTGGCTCGCCACGACGACCACCGTGTTGCCCGTCGCGATCGCCGGGGCCACCACGCTCACCAGCCCCAGCAGCGAGGACGACCGCGGCGCCAGCACGCCCACCACGCCGGTCGGTTCGGGCACGGAGAACGAGAAGTACGGACCCGCCACCGGGTTCGACGCGCCGAGCACGGTGGCGATCTTGTCCGACCAGCCCGCGTACCAGACCCAGCGGTCGATCGCGGTGTCCACGATGGACTGGACGCGCTTGGCCGGCGCGCCCTCGCTCGCCGCCACCTCGGCCAGGAACTGCTCGCGCCGGCCCTCGAGCAGCTCCGCCACCCGGTACAGCACCTGCCCCCGGTTGTAGGCCGTCGCGCCGGACCAGCCGGCGAACGCCTTGCGGGCGGCGACAACCGCCTCGCGGACGTCCTTGCGGGAGGCCTGCGCTGCGTTGGCGAGGAAGCCGCCCTTCGAGTCGCGCACCGGGTAGGACCGGCCGGACTCCGAGCGCGGGAAGGCCCCGCCGACGTACAGCTTGTAGGTCTTGGCGACGGACAGACGCTCAGACATCGAGGTAGGCCTCCAGTCCCGTGCGGCCACCCTCCCGGCCGAAGCCGGACTCCTGGTAGCCGCCGAACGGCGCGGTCGGGTCGAAACGGTTGAACGTGTTGGCCCACACCACGCCGGCGCGCAGCTTGTTGGCCATCCAGAGGATCCGGGATCCCTTGTCGGTCCAGACGCCTGCGGACAGGCCGTAGGGCGTGTTGTTGGCCTTCGCCACGGCCTCGTCCGGCGTGCGGAACGTGAGGACCGACAGCACCGGGCCGAAGATCTCCTCGCGGGCGATCCGCATGGCCTGGCTGACGCCGGCGAACACCGTCGGCGCGAAGAAGAAGCCCTTCTCCGGCACCGGACACGGGCTCGTCCAGCGGGTGGCGCCCTCCGCCTCGCCCGAGGACACCAGCTCGTTGATCTTGTTGAGCTGCTCGCGCGAGTTGATGGCGCCGACGTCGGTGTTCTTGTCCAGCGGGTCGCCCAGGCGCAGCGTCGACACCCGTGCGTGCAGCTTCTCCAGCAGCTCGTCGGCCACCGACTCCTGCACGAGCAGCCGCGAGCCGGCGCAGCACACGTGGCCCTGGTTGAAGAAGATGCCGTTGACGATGCCCTCGACGGCCTGGTCGAGGGGCGCGTCGTCGAACACCACGTTGGCCGCCTTGCCACCCAGCTCCAGCGTCAGCTTCTTGCCCGACCCGGCGAGCGAGCGCTGGATGAGCTTGCCGACGTCGGTGGAGCCGGTGAACGCGACCTTGTCGACGCCGGAGTGGTTGGTCAGCTCCGCGCCCACGTCGCCGGCGCCCGGCAGGATGTTGACCACGCCCGGCGGCAGCTCGGCCTGCTGGACGATCTCGGCCAGCACCAGCGCGGTCAGCGGGGTGGTCTCGGCCGGCTTGAGCACGACGGTGTTGCCGCACGCGAGGGCCGGCGCGATCTTCCACGCGGCCATCAGCAGCGGGAAGTTCCACGGGATGACCTGGCCGGCCACGCCGAGTGGGCGCGGGTCCGGGCCGAGCCCCGCGTAGCCGAGCTTGTCCGCCCAGCCCGCGTGATAGAAGAAGTGCGCCGACGCGGTCGGCACGTCCACGTCCCGGGACTCCTTGATGGGCTTGCCGTTGTCGAGGCTCTCCAGCACGGCGAGCTCGCGGGACCGCTCGGCGATCATTCGCGCGATCCGGTAGATGTACTTGGCCCGCTCGGCGCCGGGCATCCGGCCCCACACCCGGTCGTAGGCCCGCCGCGCCGCCTTGACCGCTCTGTCCACATCGGACGGTGCGGCGGTGGACACCTCGGCCAGCACCTCCTCGGTGGCCGGGTTGATCGTCTTCAGCGGCTCGCCGCCACCCTCGACGAACTCGCCGTCGAGGAACATCCGGTAGCTGGGCTTGAGGTTCGCGATGTCCCGGTTCTCGGGCGCGGGCGCGTACTCCCATACGTCGTTCATGTCAGTCCACCGTCACGTAGTCCGGGCCGCTGTAGTGGCCCTCTAGTTGGGCGCGGCGTTGCATCAGCAGGTCGTTGAGCAGGCTGGAGGCGCCGAAGCGGAACAGGTCCGGGGTGAGCCACTCCGGCCCGGCCACCTCGCGCACGGCGACGAGGTAGCGGATGGCGTCCTTGGTGTTGCGGATGCCGCCCGCGGGCTTCACGCCGATCCTGGTGCCGGTCGAGGTGTGCCAGTCGCGGACGGCCTGCAGCATCACGTGGGTGACCGGCAGCGTGGCCGCCGGCGACACCTTCCCGGTGGAGGTCTTGATGAAGTCGGCGCCCGCGAGCATGGCGAGCCACGACGCGCGCCGGACGTTGTCGTAGGTGGCGAGCTCCCCGGTCTCCAGGATGACCTTGAGGTGGGCGTTTCCACAGGCGTGCTTGATGGTGACGATCTCGTCGAACACCCGGCCGTAGTGGCCGGACAGGAACGCGCCGCGGTCGATGACCATGTCGACCTCGTCCGCCCCGTCCGCGACGGCCTGCTCCGTGTCGGTGATCTTCACCTGCATGCTGGACCGGCCGCTCGGGAAGGCCGTGGCGACGCTGGCGACATGGATGCCGCTGCCCGCCACCGCCTCGACCGCGGTGGTCACCATGTCCGGGTACACGCAGACCGCGGCGACCTGGGGCACCTCGGGGCGCTCCGGGTCGGGCCGGCGCGCCTTGGCGCACAGGGACCGGATCTTGCCTGCGGTGTCGGCCCCCTCCAGCGTGGTCAGGTCGACCATGCGGATGGCGGTGTCGATGGCCCACAGCTTCGCCGCCTTCTTGATGCTGCGGGTGGCGAGGCCGGCGGCGCGCTGCTCGACGCCGACCTGGTCGACGCCGGGGAGGCCCTGGAGGAACCGACGGAGCGAGCTCTCGTCGCGGGTCGCGTCGGAGAGCTCGGGGGGTAGCCCCGTACTCGCCGGTGAGGGTGCTGCCATGCGGTCGAGTCTAGGCCGACGCGGAGGGCCGCCAAGGCCGCAGCCAGGGCGTCGGCTCCCAACCCTCCGCACCCGCCAGCAGCTCGTAGGCGGTGGCGCCGTCGATCGACTCGCGAACGATGTCGGCATGGCCCGCGTGCCGACAGGCCTCCTCGATGAGGTGCAGCAGCACCCAGCGAACCGACCAGTGCGTGATGTCCTTCGGGAACCAGGGCTCGTCGGGCACCGGGACAGGCTCATCCAGGTCGGCGATGCCCGCCACGACCTCGTCGGTGTAGGCGGCGACCTCGTCATAGCCGGCGGTCAGCGACTCGAGGGTCTCCTCGGGCGTGAGCCGGAACTCGGCGCCGTAGTCCTCGACCGAGACGCTGCGCGGCTTGCGGGCGATGGTGTCGGTCCAGCCGCGCTCGGTGAACGTCACGTGCTTGAGCAGGCCCCCGACCGACAGCGCGCTCGCGCTCGGCGTCGCGCGCAGCTGCTCGGGGGTGAGCCCGTACGCGGCGGTCTTGAGCACCCGTCGCTGCTGGGCGAGAAAGGTGAGAAGGCCGTCGCGCTCGTCGGCGACCGGGCGGGCGTTGGCGTCCATGACGGCGAGCATGCCAGCGGGCACCGACGAAACCACGAGCCCGACCGCGGGCGGCGGGTCCTACTCCTCGATCTGCTTGTGCTTCTGCTTGCGCGGCTTGCGGCGCTTGACCTCGACACCGCCCATCATGGCCAGGCCGGTGATCTTCACCAGCGCCGCGCCGGGACGCGGCTGGCCCTGGTCCTGGACTCGGTTCTCGAACGCGCCCATGAACCCCGTGCCGTTGACCTGGACGGTGATGTCCTCGGGCACGTAGATGTCGATGCCGCCCATCACGGCGAACGCCTGGATGGTCGTCTCCGCGTCCTCGAAGCGGGCGTCGGTCAGGTCGATCTCGACGCCGCCCATCAGCGCGACCGAGGTGAAGGTCGGCGGCACCGTCCAGAGTCCCTTGCGGTCGGTGCCGGACATGATCGCGATCGCGGTCGAGGAGGTGCCGCGGCCGCCGACGCGGTTGACCGGCGACGGCGCGGGCTGCGGCATCGCGACCGCGCGGGACTGGTTGCCGATCGGCAGGTCGCGGGTGACCGGCTCCAGGTCGCCGAACGTCTTGGCGGCATAGACCTGGTCGAGCCGCTCCTCCAGCTCGCCGACGGTCAGCCGGCCCTCGGCCATGGAGTCGTGCAGGACCTTGGCGACGCGCTCGCGATCGTCGTTGGACACCCGCATGTCCCGCGGGTCTGGCACGGCAGGCAGGTCACTCACGAACGTGAGGTTAGCGCGCGGCGCCGGACCGTGGTGGCGACCATGCCCGGCACAGCCGCGTTCCGTTGCTACTTCTCCGTTTCCGGTTCGCCGGCTGGCTCCGCGGCTGGCTCCCCGGACGTCTCCCCGGCGGTGGCGGGGGCGCCGGCGGTCCGGACCGCGACACGGCGGCGGAGCACGAACGTCAGCGCCGCGCCCGCGAGGACCAGCGCCACCCCGCCGAACCAGAACAGCCACGCCGAGCCGCTCGAGGTGGGCAGCTCGCCCGGGCGGACCAGGACGTCGACCTTTCCCTCGGCGTAGCCCAGGTACAGGTCGCCGCCCGGGCCGACGGCCAGCTCGGTGACCGAGCGGATCGTGTCGTCGGCGTTGGTCGTGCTCGGCACGACCGTGTCGATGTCGCCACCGGTGTCCACCCGCCGCACGCCGTCCGCGGTGGTGACGAACAGCGTCCCGTCCTCGGTGACGGCGAGGTCGCCGGGGAGGCTCAGGCTCGCCTCCTTCGCGGGCCCGCCGTCCTCCTCGTCGGCCGGGCGGTAGGTCGACTCCGCCGCCGTGACCGGCTCGGCCTTGCCGTCGCGCAGCCGCAGGACCTGGTCGCCGCTCAGCACGAACAGGCTGCCGTCCGGGCCGACGGTGAACGCGCCGAGGTCGTCGCCGCCGCGGCGGCCGTACACCTGGTCGAGCGTGCCGTCCTCGGCCACGCGGTGGATCGCGGTCGTGCCGCCGACGTAGACCTCGTCGCGCGGCCCGGTCGCCAGGTGCCGCAGCTCGGGCTGCTTCGCCGGGTCGTCGGTGGGCGCGCGCTCCGGCCCGCCGAGCGGCGTGTGCAGGACGCCGCCGTCCGGGTAGTACCGCTCCAGCGTCGCGCCGGAGAGCGCCAGCAGCGAGCCGTCCCGGGCCGGGACCACCTCGCTCGAGGTCCGGAACGCGGCGTCGCCCGGCATGGCGGGGTCGAGCGTGCCGTCACGCGCCACCGTCCGCAGCCCGGCCGCGGTGTCGAGGTAGAGCGTGCCGTCGACGCCGACGGCCAGCGTGCGCAGCGTGCCGAGGTCGGTCGCGGTGGCCTTGCCGTCGGGGCGCGGCGGGTCGAGGTCGGCGAGCGTGTCGATGGTGCCGTCGGGGTCGACGCGGCGCACCCGGCTCGAGGTGGTGCTGGTGATGTACAGCTCGCCGTCGCGCCCGACCGCCACCGAGGTCGGCTCGGTCAGCGCGGCCTTCGTCGCGGGCTCGCCGTCGCCGCGGTCGGCCCGCTCGCCGGTGCCGGCGACCGTCGTGATCACGCCCGCGTCGTCGATGCGGCGGATGCGGTTGTTGTAGGTGTCGGCGACGTAGCGCTCGCCGTCCGGGCCGACGGCGAGGCCGGTGGGGTGGTTGAGCTCGGCGCGGACCGCGGGGCCGCCGTCGCCGGCGAACCCGCCCTCCTCTGGGCTGAGGTAGCTGTTGCCGGCGACCGTCACGAGCACGCCGTTCGGCGCCACCGCGCGCACCGACGGCTTGCCGGCCTCGGCGAAGTAGACCGAGCCGCCGTCCGCGGCGACGGCGCCCGTCTCCCAGAGGCCGGCCTGCGCGGCGGGCTTGCCGTCCGCCTTCTCGGCCCACCGCTCGCCGCCACCGGCGACGGGGACCGGCCGGCCGTCCGCGCCCAACCGGTACACCAGTTCGCCCGCGGTCAGGTAGACCGTGCCGTTCGTGCCGGCGGCCAGCTGTCGCGCCTCGACGTTCTCGGCGACCGTGTCGATGATCCCGTCCGGGTCCACCCGGCGGATGACCCGCTCGTGCTGGTCGGCGATGAGGACGTAGCCCTCCGAGTCGACCGCCACCGAGACCGGCACCGCGAGCCGGGCCTCCTCGGCGGGTTCGCCGTCGCCGTCCGAGCCCTCCTCGCCCGTGCCGGCGAACGGCCGCGCCCGCCCGTCGGGGTCGATCGCGCGGACGCGGTGGCGCGTGGGCTCGGCGACGTAGAC
>NZ_JBOHGA010000002.1:0-78320 GCF_050699915.1 Actinophytocola sp. | reverse complement strand
GCGTGAGGTCGGTGCGTCCGGCCGACCAGTCCAGCGCGGCCGACAGCCGCGCGCCGCGGTAGAGGTCGGCACGGTCCTGACCACCGCCGCGCCACCCGGTGACCGCCTCGGCGAGCTGCTGGCGCACCAGCAGGCCGTGGCGGTCCTCGGCCACCCACGCGCGCAGCAGCGGCCACGCGGTCAGCAGCGCGTCGTGGCAGAGCTGCACATGCGCGCGTTCGACGGTGACGAGCCGGGCCGCGACCAGGCTCTCGAGGACCCGGTCGGGGATCTCGGTCCGGTGCGCCCAGCGGCGGGCGATGCCCGCGCCGTTGATCCCGCCGTCGAGCAGGGTGACCATGCGCAGCAGCGCGGACCGCAACGCGTACCGGTCGTACTCGCCCAGCCGCGCGTACACGCCGTCCGCGGTGAGCGCCACCGCTCGGTCCACGCCGCCGGTCCGTTGGTACCCGGTGAGCGTCAGCCGGTTCCCCGACCGGTTGTGCCAGGTCTCCCGCAGCGCGTGGGCGAGTCGGGGCAGCGCCCCGGAGTCGCGTCCGGCGTCGGTGACCAGCCGGTCTACCAGCCCGGGCTCGAGCTCCAGGCCCGCCGCCTCGGCCGGCTTGATCACCACCTGCGCCAGCTCCGCGGCGGTCAGCGGCCCCAGCACGTACGGCGCGTTCAACGCGGGCTTGAGGGCGGGGAGTGTGATGCAGTGCTCCACGAAGTCCGCGCGCACCGCGAGCACGACCCGCGCCGGCCAGGCGTTGGCGAGCGCGGTGGCGTAGATGTCCCGCTCGGCGGGGTTGGCGCAGTGGGTGAACAGCTCCTCGGCCTGGTCGACGGCGATGATCATCGGTGCGCCCGCACCCGCCGCGGCCGTCCGGCACAGCTCGCCGAGCATCGCGGGCCGCTGCCACAGCTGCCAGGCGAGCTGTTGCGGGTCGCCGTGGACGAGGGGCGCGAGACGCGCGGCCAGGTTGGCGATCGGGTGCTCGCCGGGCGTGGTCGCGAGTCGAGGTGCCGCGCGTCCGTCGCGCCCGTCGCGTCTAGCGCGTCCGGCGCGGGCGTGCGCGGCGAGCAGCCCGGCGTGCACCAGCGACGACTTGCCCGCTCCGGAGGCGCCGACCACGACCAGCGGCCCGGACGCGGCGTGCTGCCGGGCCAGCCGGGTGAGCAGGTCGCGCACGGCCTGCTCGCGGCCGAAGAACCAGTCGCCGTCCCCGGCGCCGAAGCTCTGCAGTCCCGGGTACGGGCACCGGTCCCGCACTATCTCGGTACCGCCGGCCGGCGCGTCGACGGTGATCGTCGCGGTGATCGTGTCGTCGGCGTCGGGGTCACCACCGGCCGGCGAGGCGGTTCGCGGCCTGGCGCCGACCGCCGCCAGCAGCCCCACGAAGTAGGCGCCGTCCTCGCCGATCATCGCCTCGGCGACCGTGGGCGCCTCGGCCCGCGGCGTGCCCGCGACCCGGTCCAGCACCCCGGCCGCGGCCGCCATGAGCTCGCCGGCGCTCGGGTAGCGGCGCTGGGGGTCCTTCTCCATGCCCGTCTGGATCACGAGGTCCATCGGGGGCGGGATCCGGCGGTCGAACAGCGAGGCCGCCGGCGGCGGGTCGTTGAGCTGGGCCGCGAGCTTGCCGACGGTGTCCGTGGCGGGGAACGGCACGCGCCCGGTCAGGCACTGGAACAGCACGCACGCCAGCGAGTAGACGTCCGACGCGGGACCGGCCTCGCCGTGTGTGAGCCGTTCCGGCGCCATGTAGTCGAGCGTGCCGATCTGCTCGCCGGTCTCGGTCATCGCCGTGACGTCCGAGGCGTACAGCCGGGCGATGCCGAAGTCGGCCAGGTACGCGGTGCCGTCGGCGTCGAGCAGGATGTTGGCGGGCTTGACGTCGCGGTGCACGATGGCGTCCGCGTGGGCGGCGTCGAGAGCGGTGGCGACCTGGGTGAGGATCTCCACGACCCGCGCCGGGTCGAGCGGCCCGTCGGCGAGCAGGCGCTTGAGGTCCGGGCCGTCGATCAGCTGCATGTCCAGGTACAGCCGACCCTCGATCTCGCCGTGCGCGTGGATCGGCACCACATGCGGTTCGCGCAGCCGTGCGACGATCTTGGCCTCGCGGCGGAACCGGTTCTCGAACTCCGGCTCCGCGAGCCGCGGCAGGCGTTTCAGCGCGACGTACCGCTTGTGCACGGTGTCGTAGGCACGGTGCACGTCGCCCATGCCGCCCCGGCCGAGCAGCTCCTCGATCCGGTACGGACCGAACAGCTCCGGCCCGGCATCCACCGACACCGCATCGGTCATGGTCGGCCCTCCCACCAGAGTCGCGTCAAGCCTATGGGGGGCGCGATCCCGCCGGTGTCCTCCTATCGGCACAACGTGACCACGGCGTCGAGGGCGGACCGGCGTTCCGCGCCGGTGAGCCCGTCCCACAGGTAGTGCCGCATCGCCTCGACGCACGGGGTCAGCTCGGCGTTGTCGGCCTCCAGCGAGCTGTTGTGCCGTTCGGCCTGGCTCCGCTTGGCGTCCTGGGCGACCGCCCGCGCGTCGAGGTCGGTGAGCTCGCCGCGCAGTTCGTTCAGCCGGTCCGTCGAGGTGGCGTGGTCGCCGCCTGCCGAGACGAGCAGCGCCGCGAAGACGCCCGCGGCCGCGAGGAAGGCGACGGCGAGCGCGGCCAGTGTCGCGGTGGCGCGTCCGTTCCGCCGCGGCGGCGGCATCGGCGGCATGAGCGGCACCGGCGGCACCGGTGGCCAGGCCGGCGGTGGCGGAACGGGCATCCGGACGGTCGTCGGCCGGCGGACGACCGGGTGCGGCGGCGGAGCGGGCCGCGGCGGCACGAGGGCTCGGTACCCGTTGCGGTACGGCGGAAGCCCGGTGATGCGGTCAGGCATGGTCGTCACCTCTCGCAGTTCCTGAGGACCTCGTCGATCGCCTCGGCGAGGGCGGTCCTGTCCCCCGCCTGCGCCGCGACGACGGTGTCCCTGGCCGGGTCGGCGCATGCGCGCAGCTTCCGGTTGTCACCCTCCAGCCGGCTCCGCTCCGCGTCCAGCTCGTCCACAGTGGACTCGATCGAGGCGAGCCGGTCCTGCCGGTCGTCGACGGCACGCTCGGTGCGGGCGACCTCCTCCGCCGCCCGCCCGGACTCGCCGTGCTGCACCAGGTACAGCACGGCGAGCACCCCGGTCGCGGCGACGAGCAACCCGACCACAACCGCCAGCGCCACCAGCGGTCCTTTCCGTACGAACCGTGTCGGCATACCGTCCTCCAACCCGCCGCGAACCGTTCGAGCGAATCGTGGCGCGAGCCCGGTCGGCGAGATAAGAGGAATGTTCCGCGGGCGGCCGGTCGCCGCCGGCGCCGCGACGGCCGCCCGTCGGGAACGGGTTTGCGCGGGGACGGCGATCGGAATGGATGTGGGTCGCGCTTCGCGGTGACCGGCTGCTGGCCAGGGTCGCCTCGCGCACTACCGGGAGCCCGCGGGACTGGTGGCGGATCGCGACGCTGCCGCATGGCGAGACGATCGACATGACCTGGCGTTGACTCCCCGACAGCCACTGTTCGCTGGTCGCAACGCCAGGTCCCGGTTCCGCGACGCACTCGGTGACGAACGCAGTCGACTCGAGGAGCACGCGATGACCGGAACCGAGGAACTGTCGGCCTCACTCAGCGGTGAGGTGCTGGCCCAGCCGGGCTTCCAGCCGTTCAACCCGGCCTTCCCGGTGCGACCGGCCGCCCTGGTCGCGCCCACCGACATCCACGACGTGGTCACCGCCGTGTCCTGGGCGGCCAAGAACGGCATGCCGGTCCAGGTGATGGCCACCGGGCACGGGCTCAACGGCCCGGTCGACGGCGGAGTCCTGATCACCACCGAGCAGCTTGGCGGGGTGACCGTCGACCCCGACCGTCGCACGGCGACCTTCGGCGCGGGGGTGCGGTGGGGGCAGGTCATCGAGGCCGCCGCACCACACGGGCTGGCCCCGGTCAACGGCTCGTCCTCCGGCGTCGGCGCGGTCGGCTACACCCTGGGCGGCGGGACGGGCCCGCTGTCCCGTGCCTACGGCTTCTCCGCCGACCACGTGGTCAGGGCCCGGCTGGTCGACGGCAACGGCGCCGTGCACGAGGTCGACGACGGCGGCGACCGCGAGCTGTTCTGGGCGCTGCGCGGCGGCAAGGGCAACTTCGGGGTCGTCACCGAGCTCGAGATCGAGCTGATGCCGGTGGCGACGCTGTACGGCGGGGCGGTCTACTTCCCCGGCGCGGCCGCCCACGACGTGCTGCACGCGTTCGCCGCCTGGTCCGCCGCGCTGCCGGAGGAGGTCTCGACGACGTCGGTGGCCCTGCTGCGGCTACCGCCGCTGCCCGAGCTTCCCGAGCCCCTGCGCGGGCAGTTCGTCGTGGCTCTCCGCTTCGCGTACCTGGGCGGTGCCGACGCGGGCGCGGAGCTGCTGGCCCCGATGCGGTCGGTCGCCACCCCGCTCATCGACGCCGTCCAGGAGATCCCGTACGCCGCGGTCGACTCGATCCACCAGGACCCCACCGACCCGATCCCGTTCTGGGACAACGGCACCGGCCTGCGCGACCTGCCGGCGACCGCGGTCGACGCCCTCCTCGAGGTCGCCGGCCCGGGGCACGACATCCCCGTCCCGATGGTCGAGGTCCGCCTGCTGGGCGGAGCGATGGCCCGCCCCGCCACGATCCCCAACGCGGTGTCCGGCCGGGACACCGCCTACGCCCTGACGACCGTCGGCATCCTGGCCCCGGACACGGCCGAGGTCGTCCCGGGCCTGGTCGACGGCATCGTCGCGGCCGCCGCCCCGTGGCGGTCGAGGTTCGACCTGTTCAACCTCATCGGCCGCGCCACACCCGAGCGCGTCGCGGGCCTGTGGGACGAGCAGGACCGCGCCCGGCTGCTGGCCGTCAAGCGTCGCCTCGACCCGGCGGGCCTGTTCGGCGGCGGCCACGCCATCACCTGAGCGTGGACCCGCATGATCGTCGTGGTGCCGCCCCAAGCTCCGCCTGCCGGGTGGCGGAGCGATGGGCGGCCGCGCGCAGCTCGGTGAGGGTTCGCGGCCGGTCCACGGCGTCCCGACGCACGAGGTCCACGCCGGTGGACGAGTACCGGTGCACCACGACGTAGTCGGCGTCCATGCGGGAGTCGGCGAGCAGGCCGGTCCGAGTGGCCCAGCCGCCGTGGACGTGGATGATGGTGGGCCGCAGCCGGCCGAACACGTGGTCGCGGAGACCCGCCATGTCACGGTCGGACCAGTACTCCGCGACCCGCCGGTCGGCGAGGCCGGCGACGTCGACGACGCGGAGCCGGCTGGTGAGGGCCGTCCCGCCGATGTCGGGGAGCAGGACCGACGCGTCGCGGCCGCCGAGGATCCGGGCGTACTCGTTGTAGGCGCGGGACTGGTCGGCGACCACGCAGAGCGGCACGGTCGGCCCGCGGCTGGCTCGCGCGATGTCCTTCTGCCAGGTGAGGGCGGTGATGGCGCACGCCGTCACGGTGCACACCGCGAGTACCGCACGTCCGCGGACCGCCGTGCGGTGCGCCATGGCCTCGACGGCGATGGCCGCCGTCAGCGCGGCGAGCGGCCAGACGGGCGTGGCGAAGCGCAGTGCCCCCATCCAGTCGCGAACCAGGACGATGTAGGCGAACGCGGCCAGCCCGAGCGGTACCGCCAGCACGACCAGTGCCCGACGTGCCGGCGAGGGCCGGGTCAGCACCGCGCCGACGCAGCCGGCACAGATCAGCACCAGTGGCCAGCCGGCGTAGCCGATGAGCTCGATCCCCCGGTGCACCCGCGCGACCGACGGGGCGGTCTGCGCCTTGGCCATGGCGGTGTTCGGCAGCATCGCGTGGAACGTGGCCCAGCGCCACGCCAGGTAGCCCACGACCGGGACGGCGAAGGCCGAGACCGACAACGCCACGCTCGTCGTGGTGCGGGGCAGCGTCTCCCGGCGCAGGAACACGGCCGCGACCAACGGGTGGGCGACCACGTAGACCAGGCCTTCGGGACGGGTCAACGCCGCCAGCGCGGCCAGCAGCCCGCATGCGACCGCGACACGCGGGCAGAGCAGTCGCCCGGTCGTCGCCGCGCGCACCAGGACCGTGGCCAGCCACGCCACCGCGAGCGCGAGCAGCGAGTTCTCCAGGCCGGAGAAGCACCAGATCACGAAGGACGGCGTCAGCGCGACGGCCACCCCGGCCACGGCGGCCACCAGCGCGGGCCGCCGGCAGACCGCGGCGGCGGCCCGGTAGGCCGCGAGGAACACGCCGGCACAGCACAGCAGGGCCACGCCCTTGGGGAACAGGACGTAGTCCGGCACCCCGAACCACGCCCCACGGTCGAACAGGCCGACCGCGCGGCCGGCCGCCAGGACGAGCAGCCAGGCCGGGTTCGAGTAGCCCTCCACCGGCTCCGCCCCGGGTTGCAGCACCGGCCCGAAGCCGCTGGTGACGGCTCGTGCGTAGGCGAACGTGATCCCCGCGTCGTCGACGATCCACCGGCCGTACGCGAGCGCATGAAACGTCGTCACGGCGGTGGGCAGCACCACCGCGACAATTGCGCCGAACCCGCGTGGGACCCGAATTCTCTCGGCATTCGCCAATGCCTGTGTCGTCGCCACGAAACAACCCCCAGCTGTCGCGCGGCCGACATCGTACATTCTTCGGATATCTGATCAGAAAATACGGCAGAAAAATACGAGTTCCGACCAGTGAATACATTTGTCGACCTCAAACCTGGGCCACCGCGGCGTAGAGGAATGCCAGCACGGTACCGAGCCCGAGCAGGAGGCAGAGGCCCATCGCGCCGTGGAACGGTTCGTCCTTGACGTACATCGAGGCGAGCAGTCCAACTGAGACGATGACCGTGGCGACGAGCAGAACGAGCAGAACGACAGACATGTCGAGTCCTTCACGAGGTCGTTGCCGTACCGGGTGCCGCTTGGACAGTCGTCACCGCGGCGCATCCCGTGGAGCACGGCGAGAAATGGGAGTCATGGCGCACGTGCACGCGCGACTTGCCCGGCGAGGGCGGCGCGCCTGCGCGGTTTCAGGTTCGGATCACACAGCGCACGCGGGCGGCGGCGCTCGACTCGACTGCCGTTTCGGTGCCGCGGCCGAGTTTCCGGTGTGGCCGGTCTCGCCGAGGGAGGACCGGCCGGTCGGCGCGCATCCGTAGGTCGCTGGTTGACAGACGGCCCACCAGGTGTTGGGCAACGCCGCGGTGAACGCCTGCGGTGCCGTCGCCGACAGTCGAAGGGGATCGTGGCGATCGCCGTGCATCGGCGGTGTGGCCGACGCTGACTCGCAGGTCTCCGTCGCCCGAGGTGGCGCCGCGGATGCGACGCCGGAGCCCGGCGCCACGGTCAAACCGAGCAGCACCAACAGAACGGCCAGCAGGAGCCGACACCGGCCCGCTGCCGCTACGTGCACCCGCTCGGCTCCCTCGTCGACGTGATCCTTCCGAGACGCCCACACTAGCCGGTGGCCACCCTGTCAGCTCTCGGTCGGCGTGGTTGCCTCGGCGAGCGCGGCCAGGACGGCGGCGACGGCGGGCGGATCGGGCGGGTCGCCGTAGGTGGCGGCGTAGATCTGGCGACGGAACCCGGTGAGCTCGGTGGCGTGGATGTCGGGCCGGCGATGGGCCTGGAGCGCGAGGCCGGGCTGTGTGGAGACGCCCACGCCCGCGGCGACGAGGGCTTGCACGACGACGATGTCGTCGCTGTGCGAGGCGATGCGCGGGTTGAAGCCGTGGCGCCGGCACACGGCGGTCAGCTCTTTCTTGCACCGGTCGCAACCGCCGATCCAGGGGGCGTCCCGGTAGTCGGTGAGGCAGTCGTCCGGCCGCAGGCTGAGGAGGTAGATGGAGTCGTCACCGACGTGCACGAGGCGGACGCCCTCCTCGTCGAGCGGGGCGTCGGCGTAGCGGAAGACGAGGGCGACGTCGATGTCACCGTGCCGCAGCATCTGCAACGCCTCGACCGGGTGTCGTTCGTACAGGCTCAGCTCGAGTCCCGGGTGTGCCTGGGCCAGCGAGGCGGCCGCCCTGGGCACGATCGTGCTCAGTGCCGAGGCGTTCGCGGCCAGGCGGACCCGCCCTGCCTGCAGGCCGACCTGTGCCGCGAGCTCGTTGGTCGCCGCGTCGACCCGGCCCAGGATCTCGGCTGACCGGTTGGCCAGCAGCTGCCCCTCTGGAGTCAGCCGGATCCCGCGACCGATCCGCTGGACGAGCTTGACGCCGGTGGCCGCTTCCAGGCGCGACAGGTGATGGCTCACCGAGGGCTGGGAGTAGTGCAGCTCCTTCGCCGCTTCGGTCACCGACCCGTGCCGCGCCACCGCGGCCAGCACCTTGAGATGGACCAGGCTGAGCATTAATCAATGATATCAATGTGTGCGGTGCAGGATTGGCATTGGACGTCATGTCCCGTGCCCACCATGCTGATCGCATGACCACACAACAGGGCAAGGTGACCTGCGACCTCACGCTCTCGCTCGACGGGTACGCGGCGGGGCTCAACCAGACCGAGCAGCGCCCGTTCGGCGACGACGGTGGCGACGGCTGGGGCGACAAGCTGCACGCCTGGTACGGCGAAGGTCCCGAGGAGCACCCGGACGAGTTCGCTCGAATGATGACGGCCAAGGCGTTCATCATGGGCCGCAACATGTTCGGCCCGGTGCGGGGCGAGTGGGATCGGCCGTGGAAGGGCTGGTGGGGCGACAACCCGCCGTACCACGGCCCGGTCTTCGTGCTCACCCACCACGCGCGCGAGCCGCAGCCGATGGACGGCGGCACCACGTTCTACTTCGTCACCGACGGCATCGAGTCCGCGTTCAAGCAGGCGCGCGAGGCGGCCGGGGACGGCGGCATCTCGATCCACGGCGGGGCGACCACCGTCAACCAGTACCTCGCCGCCGGCCTGATCGACGAGCTGCGGCTGCACATCGTGCCGATGACTCTCGGCGCCGGCACGCGACTGTTCGACGGTGTGCCGCCGCTGAACCTCGAACAAGTCGAGTCGCGAGCGGCGACCTCGGTCACGCACGTGCGCTACCGCGTCCAGTCCTGAACCACACTCCTCGGGAGATCACCATGAAACCTGATGGCGCACTGCAGACCTTCATCGACGACGTGGCCCGCCTGGTCGACACCACCCACGACGAGCACGAGATCACCAAGCTGGTCGCGGAGCGGTTGGCAGCCCTACTGGCCGGCGACTACCGGCTCCCGCCCGAGCTGACCCGGCCGGCGGCCGAGCACCATGTCAACTACCCGCTCTACATCGCCCCCGACGACAGCTGGTCGATGGCCGCCGTCGTCTGGAACGTCGGTCAGCGCACCCCTGTGCACGGACACGAGACGTGGGGCGTCGTCGGCATCTACTCGGGAGCCGAACGCGAGCACCGCTACGCCAAACCCACGGCCGCCGAGGCGGGCCGACCCCTCACGCCGGCCGGCGAGGAGGTGTTCGAGCGCGGACAGGTCACCGTGTGCTGCACGACCGACGACGACGTCCACTCCGTAGCGGCCGTCGGCGACATCCCCACCGTCGGGATCCACGTCTACGGAGCCAACATCGGCACCATCGAGCGGCGCTTGTACGACCCGGCGACCGGCGCGGTCGAATGGTTCGCCTCCGGCTGGAACGACCCAGCAGCCACCGAGTGACCGGCCGGCTTCCTGCCGGTCAACCAGGCGGCGTGATTCCGAACAGGCCCTCGGTGGTGCCGGAGTCGGCGGGCAGCGAGTTCAGCGCGTCCACGATCCGCCGCTCCTCGAAGGAGAAATGCGACTCGAGGATGGCGTTCAGACCACCGAGCTCGCCCTGGATTCGCCTCGCGGTCGCCTCGTCCGGTACAGCGGGAATGTCCGCGACGACGCGCCGCAGGCTCTCGAGGAGCCCGCTGACCATCACGTGGTCCTGCGCCATCTTCTCGACCAAGGGACGAAGCTCCGGAAACTCCTTTACCAGCAAGGGAAAGGCGCCGTCGTCCTCGCCGCGGTGATGCTTGGTCACCGCGGCGCAGAACGACAGGCAGTGCGCCCTGAGGTTCCGCGGGCGCTCGCCACCGCCGAGCAGGTGAGCATCGACCTCGTCCCCGAGCCGACTCAGCTCGCCGCGGAGCCAGTCGTGGATCCGGACCATCTCGTCGCCGAACGCGGCCAGCCGGTCCCGCGCCTCCCCCAGACTCCCCACACCGCGAGCCTAGTGACCCGCCGTCGTCACCGGTCCTGTGGTGGGGCGGCGGCAGCGGCCAGTTCGGTCGCCATGCCCTCGCGGCGGATGCGCTGGTCGGTGTAGAGCAGCACGGTGATCGCGGCGACGAAGGGTTCGATGATCGTGCTGGCGACGATGCCGCCGATCGTCGACAGGACCAGGTAGCCCGCGGTCAGCGTGTCCGGGGCGGCCGTCATGGAGAAGCCACCGCCGCCGGCGGCCTCGAACGGGAGCGTGATGACCCAGGTGACGACGATCGCGATGAGCCAGCCGAGCAGCGTGATGCCGAAGATCCGCCACCACGACCCGTCGACCAGGCGTCGCGACCGGCCGAACGCCGTCCCGACGCCGACGTTCTCCAGCACCAGCGCGGGAGTGGCGAGCGAGAACAGGACCAGCAGCCAGATGCCGACGAAGAAGCACGCGATGCCCAGGATCACCGCGAGCGCCGGTACCGCCAGCCCGACCAGGACCAGGACCAGGCCGGCGGCGATCGCCACGGCGGGATAGACGAGGGTCAGGCCGAGCAGCGGCAACAGGCGTGGGCGTACCCGGACCCAGACCTCGCCGAAGCTCGCCCGCCGGCCGACCACGGCGGTCGCCACCACCTGGGTGAAGAACCCGGCCAGGAAGACGCGGGAGACGAGCGCCAGCACCATCGCGATTCCCGCGACGGCCAGCGTGTTGCCGAGCAGGCTCCCCAACTCAGTCGTCGTGAGGGTCCCGCCGTCCTCGACCGCGCGGCTGACGTCCTCGAGCAGTTGGTAGGACACGGCGAGGCCGACCAGCTGGGTGATCGTCACCACGACCGCGGCCACACCGAGCATCAGCCCCGGGTTGCGGCGCATCGTGGAGACCGCCCCGTTCAGGATCTCGCCGACGGTCAGCGGCCGCAGCGGTATCACGCCCGGCTGGTCCCCCGCCTGCTGCCCGGCGGGTACGGGTGGCATCGGCGGGCCGTACGACCCTTGCTGTCCTTGCTGGTCAGGCGTCCGGTCGTCCGGTCCCGAGGTGTCGGTCATGAGTTGCCCCCAAAGCGGTAGTCGACCGGCAAATCCTGCCAGTCCGGCGGCACGCGCGGGTCACCCTCTGGTGACGATGTTCCCCGGCGGGCCGCGCTCAGCGGCGCGTCGGCACCGCGTCGAGATCACCAGAAGATCTTTCCCCGCAGCGATGTCCAGAATTTGGCCACAACGCCCCAGCGGGTGATATCCGGGAATTCCTGAAACAACCCTCGACGCACTCACGATCCCAGGCGATGTGAATCCGCAACCGAGCTCGCGCACGCTCGCACTCGCGGCCGCGGGTGTGATCACCGTGGTCTGTGGCGCGGTGGTGACCGCGCTGCTTCTGGTGCGGGAAATGCCACCGAGCGAAGCAGAGTCGGCCTTTCCGTTCGACGCGGGAACGGAAACCTACGCCGAGCCGGATGTGTACACCGAGACGGAAACTTTCGAGACGTACACCGAGACCGACACGGCCGAGGAGTACACGACGGAGAGCCCGCTCGACGCATTCCAGCAAGTCACGGGGCCCGGTGGAATGACCACGTATGTGCCGAGTGGTTGGCCGACCAAACGCGCGACCGGCCCCGGCGCCATGCAGGCCGATGACCCGACGGGTGCGTCGATACTGCTGCGCTACGGCGGCTCCGCGACGACGGAGCTGGACACGTTCCAGGTTCACGCGGACTACGAACAGGACTTCGCCGCGAACCGGTCCGGCTACGACCTCGTCCATCTGGACCGGTCGACCGTGCGTGGGATGTCCGCCGTGGACTGGGAGTTCGAGTACGACCCGCAGGGCGACGTGCGCCGGCACGTGCGGTCGATCTACTGGCTCTCCCAGGGCTACGACTACTTCGTCTACGTCTCCGCGCCGGTCGACCAGTGGCCCCAGGCACAGGAGATCCTCGACGTCATGCTCGACAACGCGACTCCGTGAGGCAGCACATGACAACGCAGGGAACGCCGCCTGCCATCAGTCACGCGGTGTACGGCAACGGAAAGCGCCACGCGGCACCGCCGGACGCGCTCCGAGACGACACCACGCGCTACCTGTGCGCGGCGGCTCACCTGGACAAGGACTTCGCGAACGACGCGATCCGCGAGTTTCTCGTCGAGAGCACCCGCCCGATTCCCCCATCGGCCGGGGTCGACGCAGCGGCCGTGCTGGGCGAGGCGGTCGCGGCCCGCACCCGGCGCAAGCTCCGCGACCTCGCCGTGATCGCGCTGCTGATCGGGTTGCTGTTCTTCGTCTCCGTCGAACTGCTGGCGATGTGGCTCGTGGTCGCTGCCGTCCTGAGCGTGCCCGCCATGGCCGGGGCGGTACGGAAGGGAGGACTTTCGGCCAAACCCGCGCTGTACGTGGCGGGCGGAGTCGGGATCGTCGTCCTGTTCGTGATCCTCTGGCCCGAGATCGAGAACATGCTGTCCGGACTCGGTACGTCGTCGGACTACTACTACGAACCGGTGGCCACCAGGAACGAGGTGATCGCCGACATCGTCCTCACGGGATTGGGGGTCGCGGCGCTGCTCGCCGTGTTCCTGGCCGACCGGCTCGTGGTGTGGAGGCACCTCAACGAACGGTTCTGGCCGAACCGGCGCACCGCCCCGCTGGCGCGCATCCACAACCGCAACATCTACCAGTACAGCCCCACCCTCTTCGTGACCCAGCTCCGGCGCTACGTCGACTCGCGGGCCACCATCGCCGCGCCGCCGCCGCACGAGTTCTCGATGCCGACGCACGCCGAACCGGCACCCCTGCTCGTCTATCGGGACTATGTGCCCTTCGTGGGCGCCGGCATGCCGGAGAAACCGTGGTCGATCGCGGTGCCGCTGGAGCGGCTGCCCGGCACCCGACCCACGGCCGAGCTGACCACCGACACGCTGTATGCCGCGATCCGCAAGGAGATCGAGTCACTCCGCGACGCGGTCACGCTGGCGCCGGGCCGGCGGCTCGGCGATCTCGGCATCGGCGAGATGGTGATCGTCTCCGCGGACGAGCTCATCGACCACCTCGAGGAACCGTCCGCCGCGGACTTCCTCGACCAGCCCGGCGTCGCGCCGTTCAACCTGCTTCGGCCCGGCCGCGTGCAGTCGATCAAGGTCGAGCCGGTGGAGTGGGCCAGGTACTACCAGTGCTACGAGGTCGAGACGTGGGACCGCGATCTCGTGCTGTCGGTGTTCGTGCACGTCGCGGTCGGCCAGGACGCCCTGTACGTCGAGTGGACGCCGTGTGTCCTGCTGCCGATCAAGAAGGAGTACCGCGAGATCGACACGATGTCCCGCTCGTTGTGGCGCCCCCTCCTGGGCGCGGTGGCCGACCTGCTTCGGCTGCCCGCCAGCATTCCGGGTCGGTTGGCGCACACGTTCACGTTCATCCGCGCGGCGCGCCAGCACCTCGGCGTGGTGAGCTCCACCAGCTACGGCGTCTCGGCGAGCCTGCGCGAACTGGCCTCGGCGCCGATCGAGGACAACTACTTCCAGTTCGCCGACATCGACCGCTACCAGAAGATGATGAAGGGTCGGCTGATCTTGGCGGTGAGCCGCATGATGCGTGCGGCCGGGTTCTCGCCCGCCTCGTTCGACGCGCAGGCGGCCACGGTCGTCAACAACAACGTCAACATCGGCGGGAACGTCGGCGGCAACTTCGTCGCGGGCTCGCACAACAACGTCGGCGAACGAGCCGCGACCGCGGATGGCGGCCGGAGCTAGGTCGGACGCGAGGGGTTCCGGCCCGGGGTCAGGCCGTCGATCAGCCCTCGGACGTCGGAGTCGAAGCTCTGGTGCCGCACCTGCCAGAAGGTGCACAGGGTCAACGGCGCGAGGTCGTCGGGCAGCCGGGAGGGGTCCGGCAGCGGTGTGTCGTCCAACAGCACGGGAACGACCGGGATGCCGCGTTCGAACGCCATGCGCAGTTCCGTGCGGACCCAGTCCCGAGGGTTGTCGAGGCAGCGTTGCCCGGAGCTGTCCCGGATCTCCAGCCAAGCCGACCCGATGACCGCCAGGACGGTGTCACACCGTTCGAGCGCACGCCGAATCGACGTCGGATACATCGCACCCAACGCCAACGTGTCGCGGTCGCGGAAGACGTTCTCGCGCCCGAAATGCCGAGCCAGCCGGTCGGCGATCCCCGCCGTCGCGTAGACGCTGTCATTGATTCGGTAGCTGACGAACAACCTGAGCGCGGCGGGCGTGCTGGAACTGTGCGGCACGGAAGGCACGCCGACATTGTTGTTGTTCCCGACCACGAAGTTGCCGCCGACGTCGCCACCAATATTGATCTCATTGCGGTGCTCGGTCATGCGTCACTCCATTGGTGCCATTGTCCGGCCAGCCACTACGTTATCGGTGACCGAGCCGCCGATCTGGAGTCGGAGGAGATGACTGTTTCGATCGACCTCGCCGCGGTGGCCGCCGACGATCCGCGGCTGCCGGTGCGTCCGGACACGCTCGTGGTGTTCTCGGACCTGAACTGCTCGTTCGCGCACCTCGCCGTGCACCGGCTGCACGAGGCGCGCCACCGGCTCGGGTTGGCCGACGTGGTCGGGTTCGATCATCGGGCGTTTCCGCTCGAGCTGTTCAACCGGACGGTGAACGAGCGCCCGGGAGTCGACTCCGAGGTCGCGGTGGTCGGGGCGCTCGAGCCGGACGCCGGCTGGCGGCTGTGGCAGGGCCCGGACTGGCGCTACCCGGTGACGATGCTGCCGGCGCTCGAGGCGGTGCAGGCCGCCAAGGCGCAGAGCCTCCGGGCCAGCGAGGAGTTGGACCGCGCGCTGCGGCGCGCGTTCTGGGTGCGGCACCGCTGCATCAGCCTGCGTCACGAGATCCTCGACATCGCCGGGGAGACCGGCATCGTCGACGTCGCCGATCTCACTGGAAGACTCGACCGCGGGCTGGCGCGCGCCGACGTCATCGCCCAGTTCGAGGCCGCGCGGGAGGACCGGGTGAACTGCAGCCCGCACGTCTTCCTCGCCGACCGCTCGAACTACGCCAACCCCGGCGTGCGGGTGCGCTGGGTCAACGGCGAGTTCGGCGTTGGCTTCCCGGTCATCGACGCCGACGATCCGTCGATCTACGACGTCATCCTCGGGCGGGCGGCCGAGCTCGCTCGGTCCAACAACTGACGCATGCAGCCGAACCGACGCACCGCCGCGCAGATCGACTCGCCGATCCGAACCACCTACGCGCTGCTCGACCGGCGGGCGGGCCGCCGGCCGCTGCTGGACATGGCGCAGGCCGCGCCGAGCTACCCGCCGGCGCCGGAGCTGCGCCAACACGTCGCGGAGATCGCGCAGCGCACGGACAGCGGCGGGTACGTGGCGATCGAGGGGCTGCCCCGGCTGCGCGAGGCGTTCGCCGCCGACCTGCGCGCCGGCTACCCGGGCGACGTCGACCCGGCCGACGTCCTCGTCACCGCCGGGTGCAACCAGGCGTTCTGTCTGACGGCATCCGCGCTGGCCGACCCGGGCGACGAGTTCGTCGTCGCGCTGCCCTACTACTTCAACCACGACATGTGGTTGAAGCTCCAAGGGTTCGAGCCGGTCTACGTGGAGCCGGGGCCCGACCACCAGCCGAGCGTGCCGGCAGCGAAGGCCGCGATCACCAGCCGCACCAAGGCGATCCTGCTGGTCTCACCGGGCAACCCGAGCGGCGTCACCATCGCGCCGGACACGCTCGCCGCCTTCGCCACGCTCGCGGCGAGCCGTGGTCTCGCGCTGATCGTCGACGAGACCTACCGCAGCTTCCGGGACACCACCGAGCCGGCACACGCCCTGTTCACGCGGCCGCGGTGGCGCGACACCGTGATCAGCCTGCACAGCTTCTCCAAGGACCTCGCGATTCCCGGCTACCGCGCCGGCGCCCTGGTCGCCTCGCCGGCGCTGATCCGGCAGATCGCCAAGCTCGCCGACTGCGTGGCCATCTGCGCGCCGCGCATCAGCCAGGAGGCCGCGTGGGCCGGACTGACCCGGGCCGGGACGTGGCGGCGCGAGCGGGCGCGGGAGGTGGCCGAGAAGGCGAAGGCGTTCGCGTCGACCATGGCCGGGGCACCGGGCGGCTTCGAGCTCGTCACCCACGGCGCCTACTTCGGCTGGGTGCGCCACCCCTTCCCCGACCGGCCGACCGGCGACGTGGTCGCCGACCTCATCGTCCGCCACGACCTGCTCGCCATCCCCGGCACGGCGTTCCTGCCCGACGACCGGCGCATGATCCGCATGAGCTTCGCGAACCTCGAACCCACCGCCTTCGCCGACCTCACCGACCGGCTCGTGGCCGCCGGCGTCCGGTCGACGTGAGGCGTCAATCCTCGCCGCGGATCCGGTTCGCCAGCCGGGTCATCGTGTCGAGGTAGGCGAGGAAGGCGTCCCGGCCGGCGGTGGTGAGCGTGACGCGGGTGGTGCTGGCCCGGCCGGTCCCGCGCTTGTCGACCGTGACGTAGCCCGCGTCGGCGAGCTTGCGCAGGTGACTGGCGAGGTTGCCGTCGGTGGTGTCGAGCCGGCGTCGGAGCTCGGGGAACCCCGTGCGGCCCGCGGTCGAGAGGTAGGCGAGCACGCGCAGCCGCACCGGGCTGTGCACGACCTCGTCGAGCGGACCGAGCTCGCTGTCCGCCGTGGTCACGCGCGCCGCTCGGCGAAGGCGAGCAGATAGCCGTCCGGGTCGGCGATCCCGAACTCGTACAGTCCGTACGGCATGAGCTCCGGACCCCACAGGAACTCGACCTTGCCGCGCCACTCCTGCGCCAGCTCGTCCACGCTCTCCGGGAAGAGGTAGATCGTGCCCGACATCGTGGGAGAGGCGGGCGTGCCGTGCGGCGGCTCGGTGTGGAAGAACAGGTAGTGCCCGTCGCGTTCGAACCCCCGGCGGCCGGCGCCGACCGACTCGGCCGTGAAGCCGAGACGGACGTAGAACGCCTCGGTCCGGGCCAGGTCGCCGGACAGCAGTGCGGGCACGACGCGGCTACGACGGCCCGCTTCGGCCAGGGCGAGGAGCTGGCTGAGCTCGTTGTCCGTCATGGGACACGACGCTAGTCCATAAACTTTGTGCAGCGAAGTTTGGCTACGCGGCGATCGGGCCGGCGACTCGGGTGGCGACGCGGACGAAGTCGCGCAGCAGGGTGTTGCGCGAGCCGGCCGACCAGGCGATGGCGAGCTCGTACGGGCTCGCGTCACGCATCGGGCGGTAGGCCACGTCCGCGCGTTGCTGGGTGCGGGCAAGCGACTCCGGCACCAGCGCCACGGCCTGGCCGAGCGCCGCCACCTCCAACAGTTGCGCGCTGTCGTGGATGACCGGGCCGGCCGGGCGGTCGATGCCGGGCACCGTGTCGCGGCCGGACCAGAAGTCCGTCTCCTCGGGAGTCGCGTCCTCGAACATCGGCACCGGCTCGCCCGCCAGGTCGGCGACCGACAGGTCGGCGAGTGCGGCGAGCGGATGCGTGGCGGCGAACGCGGCCAGCCGCGCCTCGTGCACCAGTGGCTCACTGTCCAAACCGGACTCACCCCACGGCGAGCCGACGACGGCGAGGTCCGCCTGCCCGGTGCGGACCAGCCCGACCTGTTCGCCGAAGCCGCTGACCAAGATCTCCACCGGCACGGCACCCGGCGTCGCCCGGTACGCCTCGACGATCGTGGTGAGCAGCGCCGACGCCGCGCCCGGCTTGCCGGTGACCACCAACCCCGGCCGGCCCGCGGCCCGACGGGTGCGGTGCGCCGCGGCGGTCACCGCGTCGAGCACCCGCTCCGCCTCGGCGAGCAGCGTCTCGCCCGCGGCCGTCAGAACGATGCCGCGGTTGTCCCGGTCGAGCAGTCGCACGCCCAACCGGCGCTCCAGCCGCGCGATGGCGCGGGACAACGGTGGCTGAGCCATGCCGAGCGCCTCTGCCGCGCGGGACAGGCTTCCCTCGGCCGCGACCGCCCGGAAGTACCGCAGCTCACGCACCTCCAGATCGGCCATACCTCCAGGGTATACCGCCCCACCTGGCCGGTTCTTCCGAACGTGGCCGGCCGGCGGTGCACTGGGCACATGACGAACCAGGCACGCACCGCGCTCGTGACGGGAGCCAACAAGGGAATCGGCAAGGAGATCGCCCGCCGGCTCGCCGCCACCGGCATGACCGTGGCGCTCGGTGCCCGCGACGAGGAGCGGGGCCGGGCGGCCGCGGCGGAGGTCGGCGGGCGGTTCGTCCGGCTCGACGTCACCGACCAGATGTCGGTGGACGCCGCACTGGAGGCCGTGGGCGAGCTGGACGTGCTGGTGAACAACGCGGGAATCGCCGTCGAGTGGGGCGTGGAGCCGGAGGAGATCGGCGCGTACGAGGTGCGGCGCACGTACGAGGTGAACGTGTTCGGTGTGGTGACGGTGACCAGGGCGGCGATCCCGCAGCTGCGGCCCGGCGCGCGGGTGGTGAACATGTCGAGTCCACTGGGCTCGCTGGCGCTGCTGTCCGACCCGGACAGCCCAGAGCACTTCCACCGGCTGCTGGCCTACAACTCGTCCAAGGCGGCACTCAACGCGCTCACCGTCATGTACGCGAACCTGTTGCGTCCCAAGGGAATCCTGGTCAACGCGGTCAGCCCGGGACTGGTCGGGACCGACCTGAACGGTTACCGCCCGGGCGTGAACGGCGTGCGGACCGTCGAGGAGGGTGCCCGGGCGCCGGTTCGCGCCGCGCTGTTCGGCCCGGACGGCCCGACCGGCCGGTTCCTCGCCGACGGCCCCGCGGCCGACAGCATCCCCTGGTGACCGTCGCGCGGAATTAGGAATGTTCCGCCGAAGGTCCGTTGACCTGGTCGATTACGCCTCCATAACATCCTGTGCAACGGTGACTACCTAACGACGTACCGGGATTTCGCGTCGGCTGTTGGCACCGACGCAGTGCCCGACGACTTCCTGATCCAGCCGGTCCGGGGGACCTGTCGTGTCCGAGCATGGAGGGACCTCTCGATGAACGCCAACCGAGGCGCCGACAACGTCAACCAGGCGTGGCTGGACCAGTTCGCCAGCCAGATGTTGGCGGAACCCGGCCCGGCCGAGGACATCAGGCCGCCCGGCGGAGTTGCCTGCGACCACCGCGGTTCGAACGTCGCCGTGGTCGACGCGGAGCCGCCGAACCGCCGCCAGCGCCGGTACCTGTCCAAGCGGGCGGCGGCAGCCGCCGGTGTGGCGCTCGCGGCCAGCGTGGCGGCCCCGTTGTTCGGGGCGGCTGCCCAGGCCGCGGCCCAGCCGCTGGAGACCGACCGCGCCCCGCTGCCCAAGGGTTACCAGCTGGCCGGCGACCGGAGCTCCACGGTCGCGCAGGTCCCGGCCGTCGCACCCGCCCGGCCGCAGACGCGGAATCCCTCAGCACAGGGCGCGACGAGCGTTCCCGACATCGCCTACTCCGAGCAGCAGGTCGAGGCGATGCGGGACGTGCTCTCCAAGGCGGAGGCGCCGGGCTACGTCAGCCAGTACTCGGCGCAGGCGCTGCGCGCCACGTCGTTGCCGGCCGAGACGCGCCGGACGCTGGACAGGGCCGCGATCGACGCGCAGATGGGCCAGTCCTTCCTGAACGACCAGTACAACAAGGATGTCCGGGCCGGCTTCCGCGACCAGTTCAGCCGGAACATCGACGGCATCCACAGCGCGCGGTCGACGCAGGAACAGGACGCCGCGATCGCGGCGTTCAACCAGACCGCCGCCGCGTACAACGCCACCGAGCTGGCCGAGCGGGACGCATTCGGCGGCCACCCGATCAGCGCACAGGGAGAGCTCGTCCGGGCGGTGCCGACGACCCTGCCGGGCCCGGTGCCGACGAGCGACTTCGACCTCAGCGGGACGCCGACGAACACCGGTCAGCTCGCCCCGAACGCGGCCCCGGCGAGCAACGGCCCGATCGTCGCCAACACGCTGCCGGCCAACAGCGGCCAGGTCACGGCGCCGGCGGACAGTGGTCAGCTCACGGCGCCGGCCGGCGCCAGCCAGCAGGCCCCGGTCGCGACGGACCAGCAGGCGCCCGCGGCGGACCAGCAGGCCCCTTCGGCGGGTCAGCAGGTGACTCCCCTGGACCAGCAGGTTCAGTCAGCGGAGGTCGCCTCCCAGACCGGCGCGTTGGCCGCGCGGACCACGCCCGGAACCCCGAACTTCAACACCCCGCTCGGCAGCACCAAGGTCGAGGGCAGCGTGTTCGAGGGGAGCACGCAGGGCTCGACCGACCTCGGCGGCGGCGTCACGGCCAACGGCGGGCTCGAGGGCAGGGCTCTCGGCGGCGAGCTGTCCGCCAACGCGAGCGTCAACAACAGCGGGCTCAACGCGTCGGCCGCCGCCCGGGCCTACCTCGGTGAGGTGTCCGGACAGGGCTCGTTGCAGGCCGGTCCCGCCGAGCTCGGGGTCTCCGGGAGGGCGTCGCTCGGCGCCGAAGGAGGGTTGAAGGGCACGCTCGGGACCAACGGGTTGGACCTGGGTGCGAACGCGTTCATCGGCGCGAGGGCTCGCGGCGAAGGGCACGCCGACGTCGGCGGCCTGCGGGCGGGCGTCTCGGGCGAGCTCCAGGCCGGCTTCGGCTTCGAGGGTCGCGCGACGATCGGCCGGACCCCGGACGGCAAGTTCACCATCGGTGCCGACGCCGGGTTGGCCATCGGAGTCGGCGGCAAGGCCGGCTTCAACGTCACGGTGGATCCGGTCAAGGTCTACCAGACCGTGCGCGACGCGGCGTACTCGCTGAACCCGTTCGGCCCGGCCACGCCGAACGCCCAGCAGCCACCGGCCCAGCAGCCGCCGACTGCCGAGCAGCCACAGGCTCCGGCGGACCAGCAGGCTCCGGCCGACCAGCAGCAGGCCCCGGCCGACCAGGCGCCTGCGGACCAGGCACCGGCCGATCAGGCTCCGGCCGACCAGGCACCCGCAGACCAGGCTCCGGCCGACCAGGCACCCGCAGACCAGGCGCCCGCGGATCAAGCACCCGCCGACCAGGCTCCGGCCGACCAAGCACCCGCCGATCAAGCACCGGCCGACCAAGCACCCGCCGATCAAGCACCGGCCGACCAAGCACCCGCCGACGAAGCACCGGCCGACCAAGCACCCGCGGACCAGGCACCCGCCGATCAAGCCCCGGCCGACCAGGCACCTGCGGACCAGGCTCCGGCAGACCAGGCGTCGGCGGACCAGACCGGGGATGGAGGCGCGTCCCGCGGTATCAACGGTGACGGTGGCAACGGTTCCGACACCATCAGCGGCTCCGAGGGCTCGGACAATCTGGGCGAGTCCGGTGGCTCGGACGGCCTCGACGGTTCGGCTGACTCCGGCTCCGGCAACATCAGCGGCGACCTGGGTGACGGTGGCAACTCCGGCGACACCGGCAGCGGCGACTTCAGCGGCGGCGGTGGCGACTTCGGCGGTGGCGGTGGCGACTTCGGCGGTGGCGGCGCCAGCGGTGACTTCAGTGGCGGTGGTGGCGACTCCGGTGGCGGCGGCGCCAGCGGCGACTTCAGTGGCGGTGGCGACACCGGCGGTGGGGACTTCAGCGGCGGCGGCGGAGACTTTGGCGGCGGGGGCGCCAGCGGCGACTTCAGCGGTGGCGGAGACACCGGCGGCGGAGACTTTGGCGGCGGCGGCGGAGACTTCGGCGGCGGCGGTGGCGGAGACTTCGGCGGCGGCGGTGGCGGAGACTTCGGCGGCGGAGGAGGCGACTTCGGCGGTGGCGGCGGTTTCTGATCATCGCCCCTGACACGGCGACTAAGGGCTCGGCGGCCGACATGGCCGCCGAGCCCTTCCGTCCACTATGGACTAAGGCGAGGTGCGCGCCGCGCTACGAGGCGGCGGGCCGGACCGTCTGCACGAACCGCTGGAAGTCGGCGAGGACGTCGTCGAGCTGGTTGGGCTTGCAGGTCAGCACCAGCTCGAGCACCGCGCGCCGACGCGGGTCGTGGACGTCGTTCATCGACAGGTAGACCTGGCACTGCACGAGCCGCTGGCCCGGGCCCATCTCGATGTCCACCACCTGGGTGATGCCCGGCGCGTCGCCCGGGCCGACCTCCGCGCGATCGCGGGCGTGCACCGACACGGCGACGTTCTCGAGGCGGCGCAACGACTCGTCGGCGATCGTCGCCATCGGCAGCGCCGGGTCGCGCAGCTCACCCGCGATCGTGATGTTCGCGGTGAACCCGTTCGTCGACGCCGGATGCAACGCCACGAACGCGACCCCGGGCGCGCCGACCTCGTCCGGCGGGGCCGGGTGCCAGCCGTCCGGCAGGGTGAACTCGATGCGTACAGGCAGCTCGGTGACCATCGCGCACACCCTACCGCCGCTTCCGGTGCGTTCGGCGCACCTGGCACAGTCGACTCCGTGCCATCGGATGATCTGCCGGACTGGTTGCCGGCCTGGTGTCTGGACCAGCTGGGTAGCGAGCCCGCCGACGTGCTGTTCCGGATCCAGCGGATCTCGATGGTGATCGGTCTGCGGTTGGCCGACGGCTCGGACGTCGTGGTCAAGGCCCGCCCCGACGACGGTCGGGCCACCTCCTGCGTCGCGGCGCAGGCCCGGTTGGCCGAGCGCGGGTTTCCGTGCGCCCGGCCGCTCACGCCGGTGGTCGAGGTGGGCTCGCTGGCCGTCCATGCCGAACAGTCCCGAACCGGCGGCGACATGTTGCCCGGGGACTCGCCGGACGTGGCCGTGCACTACGCGGAGGTGTTCGCCCGGCTGATGGCCGAGCTGGCCGACGTGACCGTCGCGCCGCCGCTGCCGAACCCACGCTGGGTGCGTTGGGACCACACGGATCCCGGGCTGTGGCCGGCGATCGACTTCCTCGACGAACGGGACCAGAGCGCCGTGCCCGCGTACGTCGTCGAGACGGCCGAGCGGGCCCGCGGGCGGCTGCTGGCCGCCGGCCTGCCGTGCGTACTGGGCTACTCCGACTACGAGGCACAGAACCTCCGCTGGCACGGCCGGCGGATCTGGGCGGTGCACGACTGGGACGGCCTGGCGTGGCAACCGGAGGCGGCGCTGGCGGGCGCGGCGAGTGGGACGTTCGCCAAGGTCGGACCGCCCGCGCTGCCGCCGGTCGAGAGCTCCGAGGCGTTCCTGGCGGCCTATCAGGACCTTCGAGGCCGCTCGTTCACGGCCGCGGAGCAGGAGATCGCGTGGGCGGCCAGCCTGTGGCCGGCGGCGCACGACGTCCGGTGGGAAGCACTGCACGGCACCACGCCACCGCCCGCCGACCCGCTCCGGCCACAAGCGGCCGAACGCCTCCGCCGGGCGAACGCCTAGGCCCGGCGACGAAGAGTCGGCGGATGACTACCTGCCGCGCCCTCGGAGTGGTTCAATGAGTTGTCTAGACCATTGACCGCGAGGGAGACCCCGGCATGCTCCGACGACGAAGTCGCCATCTCATCGCACCGATCGTGGCCGTCGCGACGGCCACGGCCATCGCAGGCCCCGCCAACGCGGATGGCCGGGATGTTCCGCTGGAACAGCTGCGGGTCACCACCACCGAGGTGGCCGCGGACCTGTCCCGCCCCACCGCGGTCGTGGGACTGCCCGACGGCAGGATGCTGGTCACCGAGAAGCCCGGCCGCATTCGTTCGTACGACCCGACGTCCGGCCTCGCGCCGACCCCCGTGCTCGACATCACCGACCGGGTGAACGAGACCGACGCCGAGCGCGGCCTGCTCGGGCTGGCCCTGGCACCGGACTTCGCCTACAGCGACACCGTCTACGTCGTCTACACGCGCGAGCCCGACGCGGCCGTGACCCTGTCGCGGGTCACGCTCACCACGGGCGCCGAGGAGGTGCTGCTCACCCAGGAGCACGCGGAGTTCGGCAACCACAACGGCGGACATGTCACGTTCGGCCCGGACGGCTTCCTGTACCTGGGCATCGGCGACGGCGGCAGCGGCGGCGACCCGCTCGGCAGCGGACAGAACCGGAACACGTTGCTGGGCAAGATACTGCGCATCGACGTGAGCCGGGCCTGTGACCCGCTCCCCTACTGCGTACCGCCGGACAACCCGTTCGTCGGCGTCGCGGACACGCGGCCGGAGATCTGGGCGTGGGGCCTGCGCAACCCGTGGAAGTTCGCGTTCGACGAGGCCGACCGGTCACTGTGGATCGCCGACGTCGGGCAGGGCCGCTACGAGGAGGTCGACCACATCGGCCCGAGCGATGGTGGCGAGAACTTCGGCTGGTCGTGCATGGAGGGTCCGATCGTCTTCGACGAGACCCGCTGCGACGAGGCCGCCGAGTACACGGCCCCGGTGTTCCACTACCGCTCGGGCGTCGAGGGCTGCGCGGTGATCGGCGGGCTCGTGTACCGCGGGCAGGAGTTCGCCGAGCTGGCGGCGGGCACGTACATCGCGGCCGACTTCTGCGCCATGACCGCGTACGGGCTGCGCGCCAACGGCGACGGCACCCACAGCGCCGCCCCGATCGGCACCTTCCCCGAGTACGTCAACGCGTTCGGCGCGGACCGCGACGGCGAGCTGTACCTGGTGACCGACCTCCCGGGCAAGCTGTACCGGGTCGGCTTCACCACGGCCTGACGCGCACGCTGTGGCACAGGTCACAGTCGGCCGTGTCGAAGTGCCGCGCACAGCTCCGTCCCCGGGGTGTCCTGTCACGATCCGAAGAGGGAGAACTCCAGTGACGATCCTAGGGATGGAACACGTCGGCGTCGTCGTCGACGACCTCGCGGCCGCGGTGGCGTTCTTCGTCGAGCTCGGGCTCGAGCTGGAGGGCGAGGCGACGGTCGAGGGCCGCGTGGTGGATCTCATCAACGGGCTCGAAGGCGTCCGGTCGGACATCGCGATGATGCGGGTCCCGGACACCCGAACACGCCTCGAGCTGTGCAGGTACCACGCGCCGTCGGGTCCGGCCGGCGACCCACACGCGCCGGCGAACACGCCCGGCATCCGGCACCTCCTGTTCGCGGTGGACGACCTCCACGACGTCCTCGACCGACTGCGGCCGCACGGCGCCGAGCTGGTGGGCGAGCTGGTCCGGTACGAGGACAGCTACTGGCTCTGCTACGTCCGCGGCCCCGCGGGGATCATCGTCGAACTGGCGGAAACGATCTCGTGAGGTGATGTCGAGAACCCGCGGCCGGCTCCGTCCCCGCGGTGAACGCGACCAGAATGGGTCGAACCAGATCTAGGAGAAGACGATGCCCAAGTACCTGCTGCTCAAGCACTACCGCGGCGCGCCGGCGGCGGCCAACGACGTGCCGATGGAACAGTGGACGCCGGAAGAGATCACGGCGCACGTGCAGTACATGCGCGACTTCGCGACCCGGCTGGAGGAGACCGGCGAGTTCGTCGAGCACCAGGCGCTGTCCCCCGAGGGCACGTTCGTCCGGTTCGACGGCGAGGGTCGCCCGCCGGTCACCGACGGCCCGTTCGCCGAGACGAAGGATCTCATCGCCGGCTGGACGATCATCGACGTCGACAGCTACGAGCGGGCAGTGGAGCTGGCCGGCGAGCTGTCCGCGGCGCCGGGCGCGGGCGGGAAGCCGATCCACGAGTGGCTCGAGCTGCGCCCGTTCTACGGCTCGCCGCCCATCATCATGGAGTGACGTCCCAGATGGACGAGGCCCTGCTCCGGAGCCTCACGCCGAACGTGCTCGGCATCCTCTGCCGCCGCGGAGCCGACTTCGCGGCGGCGGAGGATGCCGTGCAGGACGCGCTGGTCGAGGCGGTCCGCACCTGGCCGGCCGACCCGCCACGCGACCCGAAGGGCTGGCTGGTCACCGTGGCCTGGCGCCGGTTCCTCGACGCGACCCGCGCGGACGGCGCGCGCCGCCGCCGGGAGGACCTCGTCGACGAGGAGCCGGCGCCCGGGCCCACGCCGGACGCCGACGAGACCCTTCAGCTGTACTTCCTGTGCGCCCACCCGTCGCTGACGCCGTCGTCCGCGGTCGCGCTCACGCTGCGCGCCGTCGGCGGGCTGACCACCCGCCAGATCGCCCAGGCCTACCTGGTGCCGGAGGCGACCATGGCGCAGCGCATCAGCCGGGCCAAGCGGACCGTCTCGGGCGTGCGGCTCGACCAGCCCGGCGACGTCGCCACCGTGCTGCGCGTCCTCTACCTGGTGTTCAACGAGGGCTACTCCGGCGACGTCGACCTCGCCGCCGAGGCCATCCGGCTCACCCGCCAGCTCGCCGCGGCGATCGACCACCCCGAGGTGGCCGGGTTGCTCGCCCTGATGCTGCTGCACCACGCCCGGCGCGCCACCCGCACCACGCCCGACGGCAGCCTGGTGCCGCTCGCCGAGCAGGACCGCGGCCGCTGGGACACCGAGTCGATCGCCGAGGGGGTCGAGATCCTGCAGGCGGCGCTGGTCCGCGACCGACTGGGCGAGTTCCAGGCCCAGGCCGCCATCGCGGCGCTGCACGCCGACGCGCAGACCGCCGAGGAGACCGACTGGGTGCAGATCGTCGAGTGGTACGACGAGCTCGCCCGGCTGACCGACAGCCCGGTCGTCCGGCTCAACCGCGCGGTCGCCGTCGGCGAGGCCGACGGACCGCGCGCCGGGCTGGCCGCGCTCGCGGCGCTGGACGACTCGCTCCCCCGCCACACTGCGGTGGCCGCCTACCTCCACGAACGCGACGGCGACCTCGCGACGGCGGCACGGCTCTACGCCGAGGCCGCCCACCACGCCGCCAACCTGGCCGAGCGCGACCACCTCACCCGACAAGCCGCCCGGCTCAACACCCACCGGCGTCGCTAGACGGGCGGACGACGCACGAACGGGTCGGGCGCATAACCTGTCCCGCGCGACAGGCGGAAGACGGGCGGTGCGGTGCGCGGGGTCGACTACTACGAGCTCCTCGGGGTGGCTCGCAACGCGTCCGCCGCCCAGATCAGGTCGGCGTACCGGTCGCTCGCCAAGGTGATGCACCCCGACGCGGGCGGCACGGCGGGGACGTTCCGACTCCTGCGCGAGGCGTACGAGACCCTGACCGACCCCGAACGCCGCGACGAGTACGACGACGGCGGACACGACGACCAGCACGACCGCGACCAGCACGACCGCGACAGGCACAACGGCAGGTACGACACCGGCGCGGACGAGCCGCCCCGGCGAGCCGCGCGGCGCCGGGAGGACCCCGCCTTCACCCCTACGCTGCCCACCCTCTCCACCGACGCGATCGCGTGGTGGGACGAGGTGCGCGCGACGGATCGGACCGCGCTGCTCCCGCCCGCCCGGCCCGACCGCGCCGTGGTGCTGGCCGCGGCGGGTGGCTGGGTCGTGCTGCTCCTGGTGCAGGTGCTGGTCTCCCCGCCGGTCACGGTGCTGGTCGTGTGGTGGCTGCTGCTCGCCGGTTCGGCCGCGGCCCTTGTGGTCCTCGCCCGGCGGCACCTCGCGGCCAGCAGGGTCGACCGGGAGTTCACCGCGGAGTTCGGCACCCGGGTGGTGTTCGGCGGCCCGGGCGCCGAGGTGGACGAGGTGGCCGAGCGACTCACCGCGGAGCTGCTCGACCGGTACCTGGCACGCATCCCCGGGGTCCGGATCTTCCACGGACTGGCGGCGGAGACCGGCTCCGTGTTCGCCGACATCGACCACGCGGTGCTGTGCGGCCGCCGGCTGGTGCTGGTCGAGTCGAAGCTGTGGCTGCCCGGCCACTACGACGTCGACGACGAGGGCGACCTGCTGCGCAACGGCCACCGGTTCCGCGGCGGCGCGGCCCGGCTGCCGGACTGGATCGACGCGTACCGCACCCGGTTTCCGGGTCTCGAGCTCCGCGGCGTGCTGCTGCTCCATCCCCGCCGCGCGGGCGAGATCACGGTGGGCGACGACCCGAGCGAGGTCCCGTCGATGACGCCGGAGCGGTTCGTCCACGAGGTCGGCGGCTGGCTCGCGGCCGAACAGTGCACAGTGGACCGTGACGCCTTCCGAAACCTGCTCCGCCTGGTGATCTCACCCGACTGACAGTCCTGGTTCGTCGGTCAGCTCGTGCGGAGCGCTCGTTCGAGACCGTCGAGGATGAGGTCCAGTCCGTACTCGAACTCGTCGCCGTAGTCGTACCCGGGCTGCAGGACGTGCTCGACGGCGATCTCGGTGAGGTGGGGATACTCGCCGGAGGCGAACCTCGCCATGATCGCCTGGGTCACCTTCGCCATGTCGTCTCCGGCTTCGAAGGGAAGGCTCGGCTCCTGGATCGCGAAGCCGTAGATGTAGCTGTCCAGGACGGAGTAGGCGTGCGCGGCCAACGGGACCGAGAACCCCGCCGCCCGCAGGATGCCGAGCACGGCGTCGTGGTGGCGCAGTGTCGCGGCGCCGGGCGTGGTGCGGGACTCCATGCGACCGACCGCCCAGCGATGCCGCGACATGGCCGCGCGGGCCGAGATCGCCCGTGCGCGCATGGCCGGGCGCCAGGCGGTGCCGTCGGCGGGTAGGTCGATCTCGCCGAAGACGATGTCGATCATGCCGTCGACCAGGTCGCCCTTGTTGGCCACGTGCCGGTACAGCGACATCGCCTCGACACCCAGCTCCACGCCCAGCTTGCGCATGGTGAGCGACTCGATCCCACTCGCGTCCGCCAGGGCCACCGCGGCACGCAGTACCCGGTCCCGGTTCAAACGGCCTCGACGCTGCGCGCCCGGGTCGGTCATCCGCCTACTCCCGCCTTCGTCACCTTGACTTGCTTACAGTGTAAGCGTACCTTACGACGTAAGCTTACAACGTAAGGGAGTGAGAGAGAATGGGTACCGAGCAGAGCAGCAGACCGGCGGCGGCACCACCCGCGGCCGAGGCGCAGACGATGCGCGCGATCGTCCAGGACGAGTACGGCGAGGCCCTGGACGTCCTGCGGCTCGCCGAGATCGGCCGGCCCGAGATCGCCGACGACGAGGTGCTGGTGCGGGTGCACGCGGCCGGCGTGGACCGCGGCGTCTGGCACATCATGGCCGGCCTCCCCTACCCGCTTCGGCTGGCGGGCTACGGGGTTCGGACACCCAAGACACGCGTCCGAGGCGCGGAGTTCGCCGGGCGCGTCGAGGCCGTCGGCAACGACGTGACAGCCGTGCGGCCGGGTGACGACGTGTACGGCATCGCCGAGGGCAGCTTCGCCGAGTACGCCGTCGTCAAGCAGCACAAGATCGCCCCGAAGCCGAAGAACCTCAGCTACGAACAGGCCGCCGCCGCCCCCATCTCCGCTCTCACCGCCCTACAGGGCCTTCGCGACAGCGGGCGAGTACAGGCTGGACAGCACGTCCTGGTCATCGGCGCGTCCGGCGGCGTGGGGACGTTCGCCGTGCAGATCGCCAAGGCCTTCGGCGCGGAGGTCACCGGTGTGTGCCGGACAGCCAAGCTGGACCTCGTCCGGTCCCTCGGCGCCGACCATGTCATCGACTACACGCGCGAGGACATCACCTCTCGAGGGCAACGCTACGACGTCATCCTCGACATCGGCGGGCACCGCTCGTTGACCCACCTTCGGCGCGCCCTCACGCCCCACGGCACGTTGGTCATCGTCGGGTCGGAGACCGGTGGCCGGTGGCTCGGCGGCTTCGACCGCTCCCTCCGGGCGCCCGTGCTGTCGCTGTTCGTCGGCCAGAACCTACGCATGCTCGCCAGCTCGGAGAACGCGCGCGACCTGGTCGCGCTCACCGAGCTCGTCGAGTCCGGCACCGTCACGCCGGCCGTCGAGCGGACCTTTCCGCTGAGCGAGACTCCCGCGGCCATCCAGCACATGGTCGAGGGTCACGCCCACGGAAAGATCGTCATCACGGTGTGACACCCGCGGCCCGAGCCGAGGTCAGGGTTCGATGACGTGGCCGGGGTCGGGCTTGCCGTCGGCCGGGGCCTGGCTGTAGTCGCCGAACGGGCCGTCGCGGCGGGCGACCGCGGCGCGGACGCCGTCGGTCTCGGCCAGCTCGATGAACCGGTGGGCGTCGGGGGTGTTGCGCATGAGGCCGTCCAGGATCGGACCGAGGGTCTGCGTGGAGGCCAGGCCCATGTTGTCGTAGGCCTGGTTGACGATCAGCTTCATCGCCGCCAGCTGGGAGGCCGGGATGCTGGCCAGTCGGGTGGCCGTGGCGGCGACCTCGGCCTCGAGCTCCTCGAACGGCACGGCCTTGTTGATCAGTCCGATGTCGGCGGCCTCGGCGCCGCTGAGCGGTTTGCCGGTGAGCGCGTACTCCTTCGCCCGGGTCAGGCCGAGCCGGTAGATCCACATGCCGGACAGGTAGGCGCCCCACATCCGCGAGTACGGCGTGCCGATCTGGGCGTCGTCGGCCGCGATGACGAGGTCGGCGCACAGCGCGGTGTCGCTGCCGCCGCCGACGCACCAGCCGTGCACCTGGGCGATCACCGGCTTGGGGCACCGCCACATCGACATGAACCGCTGGGTCGGCCCGAAGCCGAAGGCGCCCTGGAAGTCCTTGCCCGGGTCCCATTTGCCGTCGGTGGTGAAGACGTCGTCCCAGTGGTGGAACCCGTCGCCGAAGTCGTAGCCGGCGCAGAACGCCCGACCGGCGCCGCGCACGACGATCACCTTCACCGAGCTGTCGTTCACCGCGCTGGTGATGGCGTTCTCGAACTCCTCCGGCATCGGCGGCACGATCGTGTTCAGCTGGTCCGGCCGGTTCAGCGTGATCGTCGCTACCGGGCTCGTCACGTCGAGGAGGATCGTTTCGTAGGCCATGGTCACCTTTTAGCCATCCGACGGCCCCGGTGCAACCGGCGTGTTGACGAACGGGTCGGCCCGTGCACATACTTCGAACACATGTTCGATCGCTGGCTTCCCCTCGGCGACGTGGTCCGGGGCGGGAGCGGCGGGTGGGGTTTCACAGCGGCGGGCGGTCGTGGTCGGAGCTGGAGCGGGCGCTGTCCGGGCGGGTGGAGGCGCCGCCCGGGGATGGCGGGGACGGGCCGGCGTGGTCGCGGCAGCGGGAGGGCTACCCGGGTCCGCCGCCGGACCTGGTCGAGCGGCATGACTGGGACGACGTGTGCTCGGGCCTGCCTCGGGTCCCGTACGCCGAGCTGCACGTGCACTCGAACTTCAGCTTCCTGGACGGCGCCTCGCATCCGGAGCAGCTCGTCGAGGAGGCCGCCCGGGCGCGGTTGGACGCGCTCGCGCTGACCGACCACGACGGCATGTACGGGGTGGTCCGGTTCGCCGACGCCGCCCGTGAGCTCGGCATGCGCACGGTCTACGGCTCCGAGCTCAGCCTCGGCCTGTCCGCCCCGCAGAACGGTGTCGCCGACCCGGAAGGGCAACACCTGCTGCTGCTCGGCCGGGAGGTCGAGGGGTATCGGCGGCTGTGCCGGGTGATCTCCAACGCCCACCTGCGCGGCGCGGAGAAGGGCAGGCCGGTCTACGACGTCGAGGAGATCGTCGACGAGCTCGCCGGCCACAGCGTGGTGCTCACCGGCTGCCGCAAGGGTGCGGTCCGCCGCGCCCTGTTCACGTCCGGCCCGGCGGCGGCGTGGGCGCGGCTGCGGCGGTTGGTCGGGTGGTTCGGGCGGGCGAACGTGATGGTGGAGCTGATCGACCACGGCTACCCGCTGGACACGACGCACAACGACCTGCTGGCCGCGATCGCCGACGATCTCGACGTCGGGGTGATCGCGTCGAACAACGTGCACTACGCCCAACCCTCCGACGGCCACCTCGCCGCCGCGGTCGCCGCGGTCCGCGCCCGGCGCAGCCTGGACGAGCTGGACGGCTGGCTCCCGCCCGCGCCCACCGCCTATGTGCGGACCGGGGAGGAGATGAGCCGCCGCTTCCGCCGCCATCCCAGTGCTGTGCAGCGCGCCGCCCTGCTCGGGTTGGAGTGCGCGTTCGACCTCAAGCTCGTCGCCCCCGAGCTGCCGCCCTTCCCCGTCCCGAGTGGACACACCGAGATCACCTGGCTGCGCGAGCTCGTCGCCCAGGGTGCCGCGCGCCGCTACGGCCCCCGTGCTGCGGACCCGAAGGCGTATACACAGCTGGCTCACGAGCTCGGCATCATCGAGGAGCTGAACTTTCCCGGCTACTTCCTGGTCGTGTGGGACATCGTGGAGTTCTGCCGCCGCAACGACATCCTCGCCCAGGGCCGCGGCTCGGCCGCGAACTCCGCGGTCTGCTACGCCCTCGGGATCACCAACGCCGACCCCGTGAAGTGGGGCCTGCTGTTCGAGCGCTTCCTCGCCTCCGAGCGCGACGGCCCGCCGGACATCGACGTGGACATCGAGTCCGACCGCCGCGAGGAGGCGATCCAGTACGTCTACGCCAAACACGGCCGTCGCCACGCCGCCCAGGTCGCCAACGTGGTCACCTACCGCGCCCGCTCGGCCGTCCGCGACATGGCCAAGGCGCTGGGCTACTCACTCGGCCAGCAGGACACCTGGTCCAAACAGATCGACCGTTGGGGCCCGGTCGCCAAGGTCGCCGCCGACGAGGAGCACCCCATCCCGCAAGACGTGCTCGCGCTGGCACACCAGATCGGCGACACACCCCGACACCTCGGCATCCACTCCGGCGGCATGGTCATCTGCGACCGACCGGTATCCGAAGTGGTGCCGGTCGAGCACGCCCGAATGGCCGACCGCACCGTGCTGCAGTGGGACAAGGACGACTGCGCCCAGATCGGCCTGGTCAAGTTCGACCTACTCGGCCTCGGCATGCTGTCGGCGATCCACTACGCCGTCGACCTCGTCGCCGAGCACGAAGGCGTCGACGTGGACATCGCGAACTTCGACCTCGCCGACCCCAAGGTCTACGACATGCTCTGCGCCGCCGACGCGGTCGGAGTGTTCCAAGTGGAGAGTCGCGCCCAGCTCGGCACGCTGCCCCGGCTGCGGCCGCGGGAGTTCTACGACCTCGTCGTGGAGGTGGCGTTGATCCGGCCGGGCCCGATCCAGGGCGGCTCGGTGCATCCCTACATCCGGCGCCGCAACGACGAACCCTGGGAGCACGCACACCCGCTCCTGGCCGGGGCGCTGGACCGCACCCTCGGGGTGCCGCTGTTCCAGGAACAGGTCATGCAGATGGCCGTCGACGTCGCCGACTTCACCGCGGCCGAGGCCGACCAGCTCCGCCGCGCCATGGGCGCCAAACGCTCCCGCGCCAAGATGGAACGCCTTCGCGACCGCTTCTACGCCGGTGCGGCCGCCAACGGCATCACCGGCGAGCTGGCGGACCTGATCTACACCCAGGTCGAGGCGTTCTCCGGCTACGGCTTCCCCGAGGCCCACTCGATGAGCTTCGCCCTCATCGTCTACGCCAGCGCGCACCTGAAGCTGTACCACCCGGCTGCGTTCTGCGCCGGGCTCCTGCGCGCGCAGCCGATGGGCTTCTACTCACCGCAGTCCCTGGTCGCCGACGCCCGCCGGCACGGCGTGGTCACCCTGGGCCCGGACATCAACGCCAGCCTCACCCACGCCACCGTCGAACCCGACCCGGACAGCACCGGCGGCGTCGCCGTCCGCCTCGGCCTCGGCTCGGTCCGCCACCTCGGCGACGACCCCGCGCAGACGTTGGTCGACGAACGCGCCAACGGCCCGTACCGCGACATGGAAGACGTCGGCCGCCGCACCGTCCTCACCGAACCCCAGCTCGAGGCACTCGCCACCGCGGGCGCGTTCAGCGCGTTCGGCCCGGACCGGCGCCAGGCCCTCTGGACCGCCGGCGCCGTCGCCCGCGACCGCCCGCACTACCTGCCCGGCACCGCCACCGCCGGCACCGCCCCCGGCCTGCCCGGCATGAGCGCCATCGAACTGACGGTGGCCGACGTCTGGGCCACCGGCATCACCCCCGACCACCACCCGGTCCAGTTCCTCCGCGAACAGCTCGACCGCCTCGGCGCCGTCCCCACCGCCGCCGTCACCGAGATCCCCGACGGCACCCGCATCCTCGTCGGCGGCGCGGTCACCCACCGCCAACGTCCCGCGACGGCCGGCGGCATCACCTTCCTCAACCTCGAGGACGAGACCGGCATGCTCAACATCGTCTGCTCCCCCGGCCTCTGGACCCGCCACCGCCGCCTCGCCCGCGAAGCCACCGCCCTGCTCGTCCGCGGGGTCCTGCAGAACAACGCCGGCGCCGCCAGCCTCAACGCCGACCAACTCCAACCCCTCGACCTCCACACCGCACACAGGTCCCGCGACTTCCGGTGAAACACCCAGTCCCGCGCAGGCAGGCTGACGTGGTGGACCGATCAGTGGGGAGCGTGGCCGACATGCCGGAGCTGGACGCGGTCGCGTCGACGTTGTACTCGCCGCTCTTCGCCCGCGCTCACGCCGTGGAGTACGCGCCGCGGGCCGGGTTCGCCGATCCGGTCGCCGTGGAGCTGCTCGCGCGGGCGGGTGCCACCGCGTCGAAGATGCTCACCGGGCGCACGGACGTCGCGGGGGCGGTCTGGCGGGCGGCGCTGATCGACGGGCTGGCCGGACGATTCTGCCGCCGGCATCCACACGGGACGGTCGTCTCCGCGGGAATCGGGCTGTGTACCCGGCGCCAACGCCTCGGTGACTCGGTGCCCGACACCGTCACCTGGGTCGGCGTCGACGTCGCCGCGGTCGTCGAGCTGCGCCGCGCCGAGCTGCCCGACGACCCCACGACACTGGTGGCGACCTCGGTCGGCGAGCGGACCTGGGCCGACCACGTCCCGGTCCGGGTCTGCGCCGCCGGCACGCCGGTCCTGGTGATCGCCGAAGGCGTGCTGATGTATCTCGAACGCGGCGAGGTGACCGCGTTCTTCGCCGCCGCCCGCGCACGGTTCGGCGCCGGCACCGAGGTGCTGGCCGACTACTTCCACCCCCACGTGGCACTCGGCGGCCGACACCCCATCACCAGGACCGGCGTGACGTTCCGCTCCGGCGCCCGCAACGGCAGGTCCCTGCCCGGCGACGACACGGGCTGGACCCTCGACGCCGAGCACGACGTCATGGGCCGGCTCTCCCCCGCCTACCGTGCCGCCGCCACGGCGTTCCGCCTCGCCACCGCCGGCGGGCGCGCCTACTCCATCGCCCACCTCGTCGCGTCCTGACGCCCACACGAGTGCTCGTTTTGTTCAAGAAGGGACACGACGGCTCGGGTTACGGTGCGTCGAGGACCGAAGGGAGACGTCGACCATGACCCCACCACCCGTTGTCGATCACGACGCCTGGCGCAAGGAACTGGACGAGCTGCGCGTGCGCGAGAAGGCGGCCACCAGGGAGCTCGACGCGATCGCCGCGCAACGAAGAAGGCTCCCCATGGTGCGGATGCCCGAGTACATCCTGGTCGGGGCCGAGGGACCGGTCCGGCTCGTCGACATCTTCGGCGGCAGGTCGCAGTTGATCACCTACCACCACATGTGGGAGGACGCCGAGTGGCAGTGCGGCGGCTGCACCAGCTTCACCTCGTCGTTCACCCGGCTGGACTTCCTCGACAACTACGACGCCCGGTTCGTGATCGTCACCCAGGGCCCGATCGGGGCCGCCCTCGACTACGCCGAACGCGTCGGCAACAAGATGTCGTGGTACTCCACCGCCGAGAGCCCGTTCGGCGCCGACGTCGACGCGCCGGCCGGCGGCGGGTTCGGGGTCAACGTCTTCCTGCGCGACGGCGACGCCGTCTACCGCACCTGGCACACGTCCGGGCGCGGAGTCGAACAGCTCACGTTCACGTTCGCGCTGGCCGACGTGTTGCCCTACGGGCGGCAGGAAGTCTGGCAGGACTCCCCGGACGGCTGGCCGCAGACACCGACCTACAGCGCCTGGCTCGACTCGCCCGACGTCGCCCGGTTGTACGGTCCCGCGACCTGAGTCACGACCCCAGCGCGACGCAACGACGGCCCGGACGCCTGCCAGACGCCTACGAGCCAAGGGGCCTACCCGGTTCCCATGACTCCGCGGGCTTTCCGTTGACCGTTCTCAGCGCGAATTAAAAAATGCCGAAGGCGCTTACCGATAAGTGGCGAGCTCGCCTTTGCGGCGCACGTCGAGCGTCACGCAGTGGAACCCGCCGCCGAGAGTTCTGGTGTGGGTGAGCTGCGCCGGGATCACCTCCACGTCGTGGCGCTCCAGCTCCCGGACGAGCCCCGTCTGCCGCTTGTCCACAATGGCCTTTCCGGGTGCGACGACCAGGAAGTTCATCCCGATCCAGATCGAGGAATGCGGGTGGTCGCCGACGAACCCGGTGTCCACCAGCTCCGGACAGACGATCCGGTCCCAACCGCGCAGGAACTCGGGCATGTTGTCCTCGTTGACCCGCGCCGGATTCACCAGCATGAGTCCGGGTTTCAGCGGCACGATCGTCGAGTCGATGTGTGTGGACGTGTACAAACCCTCGCAGGGGTGCACCGTGTACTGGTCGCCGAGTACCGCCTGCAGCCAGCGCGCGCCGATCAGGTTGCCGCTGTCGGAGACCTGGTAGAGCAGGTCCGTGCCGAACCGGAGGATGTTCGCCGCGTCAAAGGCCGGTTCCAGGTTCCGCAACCGCTGTCCCGCCGGCGCTTTCGGCTCGTACATGTCATCCGTCAGCCGCGGCTTGGGCGCGGACAGCCAGCGCGTACCGCTCTCGAGATACTCCAGGAACAGTTCCTTGTAGGCGAACCCTTCGAGGAAACGGGACCGCAGCACCATCGGGGTCTCGATCAGCGTGTTGCCGACCGTGAGGAACCCGTCCCGCGGGCAGTAGTCGTAGAACCCGTCCGTGCTCCAATCCGGGGTGGACACCATCGACTTGTGGTCGCGCCCGCCGGGCCGCCGCACGGTCACGCCGAGGCCGGTGAGCAGACCCGCCAACTCTTCGAGCTCGGCCTCGGTCTGCTCGACCACGTCGCCGGGATACGGGCCGGTCGGAACCCGCTCCGGGTCGTCCGCCATCTCCGGGTACTCGACGGCGATCAGGCTCCGGTCCGCGACCGGTGTTCGCGCGCCCGCGATGGTCCCGACGACGATCTCCTCGAGTGGATCCCACTCCGTGTGCACATCGACCAGGCTCATCGGGTTGTTGTCCCTCCCGTCCTGCCGCGTCGACGCGGCGTCAGTCAGTCGTTTCAAGGGCAGGTGAAACGATCAAACCATTACCAAATGTCCTTTATAGACAAAGGACGGTCGAGCCCCAGCGGTAGTCGTCCTCGCGTTCGAGCATAGCCGGAACCGATGCCGCGCAGCGACCGTTCGCTGGTCCTTGACCAGGCAATCACTTGCCCGAACGGAATGTCCGGTTCGCGACCTTGGGCCGCGCGGCGGCCAGGGTCAACGGCCGTGCCGCCGATGGGCCACACCGCCGAACGCAGCATCCTCGGCGAGTGCATGTAGCCGAACACCGGCTCCGCCGCGTCGGTCCGATCCGTTGCTTGTTCGTCGGCAAGGTTGACATTCACTCGAAACATGGACTAGAACCGATTGAGGTTTGATTTTCGCGGGAAGCGATTTGTACATGTTTATGGATCACTTCCCGCACGGCATCATGATGGATGACGTCTCCGCGCATCTACGACGCCGCTATCCGGTCGATGGGTCCGGATAGCGGCGCGACGTGTGGGGTCGACGTCTAGAACAGGGGGAAGAACTCAGATGCTGATCACTGGGGCGAACCGGGGAGCTACGAAACGACCCTTATCGGGCCGTGGGCCGGCGCGTCGATCGCCCAGATCGGCGGACCCGGGCTCGGCGGCCTCCTAGTGCTGCTCGTCAGCGCCGCCCCGGTCACTCTGGTGACCGGCGCGGTGCACTTCGTTGTGTCAGTGGTCAGCCCAACGCTGACCAGGACCTCGAAGCCGGAGCCCGCCGTGGCTGAGCGGAAGGGGAGCACGATCCGCCAGATTCGGGACGGTGTCGCGGCAAAGGCTTCCAGCTACCCTGATCGAGGCGGAACACGATGACAATTCGGGTACTCATCTGCGACGAACTGCCGGTCATCAGAGACGGCTTACGGACGCTGCTCGACGCCGCGCCGGACATCGACGTGATCGACACGACCGACAACGGCATGGAGGCCATCGTCCTCGTGCGCACGGCGCGGCCCGATGTCGTGGTCACCGACCTGAACCTGCGGACCATCTCCGGCCTGGAGATGATCCGCAGGCTCGGCAAGGAGGACACGCGGCCCAACATCGTGGTGTTCACCGGATCCGACGCCGACAAGACGGTCAGCGACGTGCTGCACGCCGGTGCGAGCTGCCTGCTCGGCAAGGACGCGAGCCCACAGGATCTGATCAGCGCGACCCGGGCGGCGGCCGCGGGCCGCACCATGCTCGCGCCGGACATCGCGCAGCGCCTGGTCACCTGGTTCCGCGAACAGCCGGACACCCTGGAGTCCGCGCCGTGCCCGGAGGTGACCGAGCTGACCGAGCTGACCCCGCGGGAGCGGGACGTCACCCAGATGGTGGCACGGGGAATGTCCACCGAGGAGGTGGCGCGCGCGCTGACCATCGGCGTGGCCACCGTGCGCACCCATCTCTACCGGGTGCGCACCAAGCTCGGTGTCCGCGACCGCGCCCAGCTCGTGTCTCTGGCCTACCGGTCCGGGCTCATCCAGCCGACCGGGCGCGCTCCCGGCGACGAGAAGCCCGGGAGCCAGGCAGACCTGCGCGCGGGCTGACCCGCACAGGGCGCGTCTGGCGGGTCTTGGTCGCGCGGCCGGAGATCCGTCAGACGTGCCCTGGGACCGCCGCCGCGGCCGGCCACTCGGCGCGGTCGGTCGTGGCGGTGCGCCTGGCCAGGTCGAGGCGGGCGGCGCCGGCCAGTCGCCACAGCGCGGCGGGCTCGCCGTAGCGGCTGGACTCGGCCGCGGCCAGCCGGAAGTACCGATGCAGACCGAGCTCCGGGGTCATCGCCCGCACGCCGCAGCTCTGCATGCACACCCGCACCACGTCGCGCGCGGTCTCGGCGGCCATCGCCAGCGCGGTGACCGGCGCGGTGTCGACCTGGTCGTGCCCGGAGTCGACCAGCCAGGCGCCCCGGTACACCGCCGTCCTCGTCGCACGCAGCGCCACCACGGCACGCGCCAGTGGGAAGGCCACCGCGGGCAGGTCACGCAGCCTGGTGTCGAACTGCCGACGGACACCGGCGTAGCGCACCGCGAGCTGGTGCGCGCCCTCGGCGATGCCCAGCAGGTAAGCGGCCTGCCGGAGCCGCGCTCGCGCAAGCGGCCCGGCGAGCGAGTCGTCCAGCTCCGCGACCACGTCCGCTTCGGTGACCGGCGTCGCCTCGAGCCGGACGACCGGTGGCCAGCCGGCTGCCACGCCGCGGCCGGGTGCGTCGCGCGGCACCGCGACGAGCACCGGCACGCCGCCCGTCCTGGTGGCCACCAGCAGCGGCCCGGGTTCCGGGTCGTCGACCGTGGCCGTGCCGGTCAGTTCCCAGCCGTCCCCTCGCGGCTTCGCGGTGACGCCGTCGCCGACCGGCAGTGCCTCCAACCCGGCCAGTGCCGCGCCTGCCGGGCGACCAACATCGGCAGCCGTCGCGACGGCCCGGTAGGGGTTTCCGCCTGCCGCGCGGCCGAGCTCCTCGCTGACGAGCACCCCGGCCGTGAGGCCGAGGTCGAGGCCGCCGGCGTCAGCGGGTCGTTCGAAGTCGGCCGCGCCGAGCTGGTCGAGCACGGCCCGTGCGGGGCCGGCGGCTCCGTCGGTCACCGGCGCGCCGTGCACCTCGGAGCGCACAGGGATGCGGGCGAGAGCCGTCCGCAACGCCTTGCGCAGCTGGACGACGAGCGGGTCGGGAGTCGGGTCCACGTCAGCGCTTCTCCTGTCCGATGGAGTCGAACGCGGCGGCCATGATCTGCAGCATCACCTCGGAGGTGCCCGCGGACAGCGTGAGCCCCGGCGCCTCCCGGTAGGCGGAGTCCAGCGTCACGGCCGCCCTGGTGCGGTTCGCCCGCTGCTCGGGGCCGGGGATGTCGGCGGCCCACGCCGCGATGCTCTGGGCGAGCTCGCTGCTGTGGTACTTGGCGACGGCGGCCGCGACCGGGTCGACGCGGTCGGCCGCGAGTCCGGTGAGCACCTCCCAGGCGAGCGCGTGGTCGGCGGTGAGCGCGCCGTCCCAGCGGCCGATCTGCTCGAGGTAGGCGTCGTGCGGGGAGTCCGGCTCGCGGTCGACCAACGCCTCCAGCGCGGCCTCGAGCCAGTGCTCCGCCTTGAGGTGGTAGTCGAGGCCGGTGCGTTCGATGGCCAGTGCCTCGTTGAGCAGCGGCCATCCCTGGTCGCGCGGCCCGAGGAGGTCGTCGCCGGACACCGGCACCGAGTCGAGGTCGACCCGGTGGAACTGCTCGTCGCCGACGCCGGGTATCACCGTCACCGTCACACCGGGAGCGCTCAGGTCGACCAGGAACAGGCTGATCCCTTGGTACTTCCCGACATCCGGCGTCGTACGGGCCGCGCACAGCCCGAGGTCGACGAACCGCGTCTTGAGGCTGAACACCTTCGTGCCGGTGAGCCGGTAGCCGTCGCCGTCCGGCTCGGCCACGGTCCGCAGCGCGCCGAGATCCGATCCCGCGTCCGGTTCGGTGTAGAGCACCGACGCGAACCGCTCACCGCGAGCCAGCCCGGGCAGATGCCGGCGCTGCTGTGCGGTGGAACCCGCCATCAGCAGGAACTGGCCGACGATCTGGATGGTGTTGACGTGCAACGTGTCCGGCACTCCCGCGCGCACGAGCTCCTCGGCGACGATCGCGGCGTCGGTGAGCGGCCGGTCCGCGCCGCCGAACTCGGCGGGCCAGTGCACGGCGAGCAGTCCGAGCTCACCGAGCAGGCGGTACAGCGGCCGCACGTCCGGCTCGACGCCGTCCGCACCGGTGGCGTCGACCGCCGCCGCGCGCACCTCGGCGGAGTGCAGCGTCTGCCGCACGTCCGCCCGGAACCGTTGTTGTTCCTCGGTGAACCCGAACCGCATGTACGTCTCCTCAGGGCGCGAGCGTCCGTTCGATCTCGGTGACGATCCGGCCCAGCGCCGGTTCCGAGAACAGCGTGTAGTGGTCGCCGGGCAGGTCGTCGGCCTGGAACGGGCCCGTGCACACCGCCCGCCACTGCGCTTCCGCGGCGGGGCGAGGCGAGGCGGCCAGGAGGGTGACCGGCCCGCCGTACGGGCCCGGCGGTTGGTAGGACTGCATCGACAGCGCGCACGCCCGGAAGGTGGCGTAGCGACTGGCCAGCTCGTCGTCGTCCAGCTCCAGTTCGACACCGAGCGACGCCAGGGTCTTCCGCAGGTCGGTCAGATCGGCGACCGGGTCGTCCAGCACCGCGCGCACCGGCGGGCCGTCCTGCCCCGCCAGCCTGGCGACGTCGTGCACGAACCGCCGGCGGACCATGTCCTCGTCGAGCAGGACGTCGTCTTCGTCGTAGAAGGCGTCCAGGAGCAACAGCGACGGCCGTTGACCGGTTTCCCGCTCCAGCTGCCTGGCGACCTCGAAGGCGAGTACGCCCCCGTAGGACCAGCCGGCCAGGCAGAACGACTCCGGGAGGCCGGCCGTGACCAGTCCCCGCGTGATCCGGGTGGCGACAGCCGTCACGCCGTCTCGGGGTTCCAGGGCGGCATCCCGCGGGTCGGCGGCGAACCCGGCCACCCCGATGCCCTCGCGCAGCGCCCTGACCAGCGGCACGTAGCAGAACAGCTCACCGCCCGACGGGTGCACCAGGATCACCCGCGCCGGGCCGGGCGGTCGCATCAGCACCGGTGCCCGGCCGTCGTCCGCCGGGGCCTCCGTGCTCGACAGGTTCTCCAGCATGTCGAGCGGATCGTCGTCGCCGAGCCGCGTGGCGCGGGCGGTGTCGATGGTGGTGGCCAGGTGCGCGGCCGTGGGTGAGACGAAGAAGTCGTTGAGCGCGATCTCCACCTCGAACCTGCGGTTGATCGCCGACATCAGCTGTGCGGCCTGGAGGCTGTTGCCGCCCGCCTGGAAGAAGTCGTCGTGCACGCCGAGCCGGTCGTTGCGCAGCAGCGGGGTGAGCACCTCGCGCAGCAGCACCCGTTCGGTCGCGGTGCGTGGCTCGTCGGCCGACCCGACGCCCGCCGAGCCCGGGTCCGGCGCGGGCAGCCTGCGCCAGTCGACCTTGCCGCTGCTGGTAAGCGGAAGTTCTTCCAGGACGACGAAGTACGACGGGATCATGTACGACGGCAGGACCGTGCCGAGATGCGCGCGCACCGACGGCACCTGCTGCTCGCCGACGCCCGTCAGGTAGCCGACCAGGTGCTTGTCACCGGCGTCGTCGGTCCACGGCCGCACGCTGACCGGCCCGATCCCGGCGAAGGCGGCCAACGCCGACTCCACCTCGCCCAGCTCGATCCGCAGACCACGGATCTTGACCTGCTGGTCGAGCCGGCCGAGGAAGACCAGCCGCCCGTCCGGCAGGCGCTTCACCAGGTCTCCGGTGCGGTACAACCGTTTGCCCGGCGCGGTGCCGAACGGGTCGGTGACGAACTTCTCCGCCGTCAGCTCGGCCCGGTCGAGGTAGCCGCGCGCCAGCCCGGCACCGCCGATCACCAGCTCGCCCGGCACGCCGATCGGCACCGGGCGCAGCTCGCGGTCCAGCACGTGCGCCACGTGGTTGGTCATGGGCAGCCCGATCGGCGGCGAGGCGTCCCAGGTGCCCGGACACTCCTCGACGATCATCGTCACCGTGCACTCGGTCGGCCCGTAGCCGTTGAACAGCCGCCGGCCCGGGTTCCACCGGTTCACCAGCTCACCGCTGAACGCCTCGCCGCCGACGAACGCGATCCGCAGGTTGGTGAACTTCTCCGGCGCCAGCAACGGCATCACGGTCGGCGGCAGGTCGATGACGGTGATGCCGGCTCGTTCCATCAAGGACTGGAGCCGGTCGATGGACAGCCGTTCGTCGTCGGTCGCCACGCACAGGCGGGCCCCGGTCAGCAGCGCGGAGAACGTCTCGAACACCGAGACGTCGAAGGTCATCGACGCGAACCCGAGGATCCGGTCGGCCGGTGTCAGGTCGAACAGGTCCCGCGTGGAGTCGATGAAGTTGACCACGCCGCGATGTTCGAGCAGCACGCCCTTCGGCCGGCCGGTGCTGCCGGAGGTGTAGATGATGTACGCGACGTCGCCGGGCTTCGCGGCGAGCGGGAGGTTCTCGGCGGGCAGCGCCGCCAGCTCCGCGCGGACGTCGTCCAGTGTCACGACGGGTGCGGCGACCGCGCTCACGGCCGCGGCGACGTCGGCGTGCGCGATCACCGCGCGCACGCTCGCGTCGGCGGCGATCTCGGCGACCCGCGCGGAGGGATGCGTCGGGTCGAGCGGCACGTAGGCCGCGCCGGTCTTGAGCACCGCGAGCACCGCGGTCGTCAGGTCCAGGTTCCTGCGCAGGCACAGGCCGATCCGCGTGCCGGGCTCGGCGCCGCGTTCGCGCAGCAGGGCGGCGAGCCGGTTCGCTCGGGCGTTGAGCTCGGCGTAGCTGGTCTCGACGTCCTCGACGACGACCGCCACGCTGTCCGGAGCCTCCTCGGCGCGCGCCTCGAACTGTTCCACCACAGTGGTTTCACGAATCGGCCGCACCGGCCCGCTGCCGACCTCGGCGAGGAACTCCTTGTCCGCCGGGCTCAGCACGTCCGCCGCGGACAGCGGGGCGTCCGGGTCGGCGGTCAGCGTGCGCAGCAGCTCGTCGTAGTGCCGGGCGAACCTGGCGATGCTCTCGCCGTCGAACAGGTCGGTGTTGAACTCGATGTCCAGTCGCGCGTCGGCGCCGGGAACCGTTGGCTCCACCAGGTTCCAGCTCATGTCGAACCGGGAGACGCCGACCCGGACGACCTCCGTCGACGTCACGAGACCGGGCAGGTCGGTCGCGGCACCGGCCTGCTGCCGGGCGAACACGATCTGGAAGATCGGTGAGCGGGAGGGGTCACGGGTCGGCTGCACCGCGTCGACCAGCTTGTCGAACGGCAGGTCGCCGTGCGCGTGCGCGTCCGCCGCCACGAGCTTGACCCGCTTCACCAGCTCGCGGAAGGTCGGGTCGCCGGAGACGTCCCCGCGCAACACCATCATGTCGACGAAGAACCCGATCACCGATGACAACGTGTCGTGCCGCCGGTTCGCGTCCGGCGAGCCGATCACCAGGTCTTCGAGGCCGGAGTAGCGGTGCAGCAGCGTGAAGAACGCGGCGACGAGGACGTCGAACCGGGTCGCGCCCTCCGCTCGGGCCAGCTCCCCCGCCCGCGCCAGGCCCTCGTGCCCGACCGCGAAACCGCCGACGTCACCGGCGAAGGTCAGCGCGTCGCCGCGTGGCCGGTCGGTCGGGAACTCAAGCACCTCGGCGCCCGTCAGCTCGTCCCGCCAGTGCGTGGCCAGCTTGTCCAGCTCGCCGCCGTCGGACCAGTCGCGTTGCCACACCGCGTAGTCCGGGTACTGCACGGGAAAGTCGGGCAGCCGCGGTTCGTCGCCGTCGCGCAGCGATCGGTAGACCTCGGCCAGTTCGCCGGCCAGGACACCGAGTGACCGGTCGTCGAACGCGATGTGGTGTGCGTAGAACAGGAACAGGTGGTCGTCCGGCGCCACCCTGACCAACACCGCGCGCCACAGCGGCGTCCTGGCGAGGTCCAGCGGTGCCTTGACCAGTTCGTCGACGAACGTCCGCGCGGCGACGAGCTGCTGCTCGTGGTCGTCACCCGCCACCTCGACCAGCGGCAGCTCGACCGGGACCTCGGCGGCCACCGCCTGTACCGGACCGTCCACACGCGACACGATCGCGGTCCGCAGCGCCTCGTGCCGGGCCACGACCGCGGCCAGCGCCGAGCGCAACGCGCCCACGTCCAGGTCGCCCCGCAGCCGGGTGCACCACGACACGTTGTAGGCGGGACTGTCCGGCGCCAGACGGTCCAGGAACCACAGGGTCTCCTGCGCGTGCGACAGCGGGGCCGGACCGGTGTCCCCGCGTGGCGTCGGACCCTGGCCGGCCGCGTCCTCCGCCTGCGCCCTCAGCAGCGCGAGGAACTGCGCACGGCGCGGCGCGGGCAGCGCGGCGAGGCGCTGGGTCATGTCGGGCAACGAAGACTCCTCTCGGCAAGCGGTGCACCGACTCCCGGGTCGTCCGAGCCGACGGGCAGGAGTGCCAGCTCCGAGATGGCGATCGACAGCACGTTGATGCCACGCAGGAAGTCGGACAACTGGATGTGCTCGGTGTCGGCGTGATCGAGCTTGCTGTCGCCCGGGCCGTAGGTCGCCATCGGGATGTCCCAGACCTCGGCGAGGGTGTTCATGTCCGAGGTGGCCGTCTTCACCAGCAGCCGGGGCTGGGCGTGCAGTCGCCGGATGCCGGACACCAGTGCGCGGACCGCCGGGTTGGCCCGGCCCACCCGGCAGGCCGCCACCGAGTTCAGCACCTCGAGCTTGCCGGCCGTCAGGCGCTCGTGCAGCTTGCGCACCAGCGCGTCGACGTCGAACCCCGGTGGGGTGCGGACGCTGATGTCCGCCGTGGCCGAGGTCAGGTCGCCGTTGAGCTGGCAGAGCGTCGCGCCCGGCCGGGCGAACACGTCGTGGCCGACGTCCGGCCCGAGCAGGTCGACCAGCGCGGCCCAGCACTCGACGGCGAGCTCGGACGCCTTCGGCGCCGGGTTGCTCGGGTGGGTGGCCGGGCACTTGACGGTGTAGCGCAGGTCGAGCTTGCCCTTGTAGCCGAGGACCACGCTCGACCAGCCGCTCGGTTCGCCGATGATCAGCGCGTCCGGCCGGTCGTGGGTGGCTCGGATCGCCATCGCGCCACGGGATCCGGGGGTCTCCTCCTCGACGACGCCGATCACCACGATCCGGCCGGGGAAGTCCACCGCGCCGGCCGCGGCGCAGATCATCGCGGCGAGCGGTCCCTTCGCGTCCACCGCGCCGCGGCCGTAGAGCTTGCCGTCCTCGGAGCGGACCGGGAGTTGGCCCGGGACGGTGTCTATGTGCCCCAGCAGCATCAGTGTCGGGCCGTCGCCGCGTTCGATCACGCCGATGACGTTGCCCACGACGTCGATGTGCGTCTGGAAGCCCAGGTCCACCATCGCCTCGGCCAGGAAGTCGGCCAGCGCGCGCTCCTGGTAGGACGAGGAGGGGATCTCCAGCATCCCGCGCAGCAGCCCGGCGGCGTACATCTCGGTGACAACGCCGGACGAAGTGAAGGCCCAGTTCATCGTTGCGCTCGTTCCAGTAGGTGTTCGACGATGCGGTCCGCGACATCGACCCGGCCGGCGAGCGCGGCCTGGAAGCCGGCGAACTCGACCCGGTGGTTGACCTCCAGCACCAGCGGCCGGCCGTCGCGGTCCTCGATCAGGTCGACACCGGCGATGTCGGCGCCGACGGCGGCGGCGGCGTCGACCGACAGCTTGGTGATCTCCGGCGTCGGCTCACACGGCCGGGTCTGCGCACCGAGCGCCACGTTGGTGCGCCACAGCTCACCGGTCCGGTAGACGGCGCCTAGCAGGTCGCCGCCGACCACGATCGCCCTGATGTCACGGCCGGGCTTGTCGATCAGCTCCTGCACGTACCCGAGGTGCGACTGCGGACCGGGCAGCGCGGCGACGTACTCGAGCACGCCTTCCGCGCTGGCGCGGTCGGGCAGCCGAACCACCAGCCGCCCCCACGAACCGACCAGCGGTTTGATCAGTGCCGGGTAGCCGATGGAGTCCAGCGCGGCCAGCGCGGCCTGCGGGGTGAGGCCGAGCGCGGTGCGCGGTGTCGGCAACCCGGCCGCCTGCAACGCCAACGTGGTACGCCACTTGTCACCGCACACCTCGGTCGCGTCCGCGCTGTTGACCACCTCGACGCCCGCCGAGGCGAGGCAGCGGGCCGCGTACGCCGCGCGGGCCTGGCCGATCTCCCGGTTCAGCACGAGACTCCAGGGCAGGTCACGCTGTCCGGCCGTGAACCACTGTCCGCGCGTGTCGACCTGGTCGAAGTGGACACCGCGCCGGTCGAACGCGTCGAAGAGCCGTTTCTCGTCCGCGCCGACCCTGCTGGCGAGCACGGCGATCACGCCGTCACCCGGGTGCGCTGGTGTCACGTGACCTCCGTAGTAGGACCGTCGCAAGGGACGTTACGGGCACGTCGACACCGTGCGCGTCCGCGACAAGTTCAGCCGCGGGGACGCATTGCGTTGACTGTGCGCCCCGGCGGCTGCGTATTTCGCTTACCCGGCCCGGGCCTCGCCCGTGCCACTCTTGACCGGGTTCGACGCCGATGAAACGGCCGACATCCACCGTGCAGAAGGGAAGTAGCTGACCATGCCAACCAGTTCCGGCACACGAACGAATCGAGTGGCGATCGTCGACGTGAACTCGTCGAAGAGCCAGGTGCTGGCTGCGCTACATCAGCACGGCACGGAGTGTGTGCACGTCCAGTCGCCGGACCCCGACGTCGTCCTGGGTCAGCCGTACGACCCCGAGGGCTTCGTCGGCGGTGTTCGGCACGACGGTGACGTCACGGCCACGGCGTCCGCGCTCCGTGAGTACGGGGTCAGCAGTGTGATCGCCATCGGAGAGTCGGGTGTCGAGCTGGTCGCCCAACTCTCCGCCGAACTCGGCACTCCCGGCAACGGGCTGAGCCGGCCGAACTGCCGACGCGACAAGTACGAGATGGTCCTGGCTCTGCGCGATGCCGGACTGGCACACGCAGCCTCCATCGTCTCCCCCGACGTGGACGAGATCATCGAATGGGCCGAGACGACCGTGGGCTATCCCATCGTGCTGAAACCGGTCGCCAGCTGTGGCACGGACAACGTCATGGCTTGTCCGTCACCGGAAAAGGTTCGCGCCGCCCACGAAAAGATCATGACCAGCACCGACCGCTTCGGACAGACCAACGAGACGGTGCTCGCGCAACAGTTCCTCGAAGGCGACGAGTACTACGTCAACACGGTCAGTCGCAACGGCAAACACCGCACCGTCGATATCTGGCGATACTACAAACGTCGAGACCCCGGCGGCAGCTTCGTCTATGACTACGACGAGCCGCTGGCGCCGGACGACCCGGACGCGAAAGCGCTGGAGCTCTACACGCATCAGGTGCTCGATGCCCTGGAGATCCACAACGGGGCCGCCCATACCGAGGTCATGCTGACCGCCAGAGGACCGGTGCTCGTCGAATGTGCCGGACGCATCGGCGGTGCACACGCGCCGGAGGTCCTCAGGCGCTGTTTCGGCACCAACCAGGTGGATCTGCTTGCTCTGTCCGTGGCGAAGCCGGACGAGTTCGACCGCCTGCCCACCACCGCGTGCCCATTGCTCCAACGCACACGTTCCGTGTCTCTCATCAACCCGAGGGACTCCGGCGTCGTCCCCTCTCACGAGTCGATGGCTGAAATTCGCGCACTACCGTCCCACGCCTATACCAGCATGTGGCATCCGGAAGGGCGCCGGCTTCCTCGGACGATCGATGCCGGGACGGCTCCGGGGCTCATATATCTCGTCTCAGATGATTCGGCAGAGATCCTCGCTGACTATCAGAAGCTGCGACAGATCGAACTTGACTACCTCTACGACGGCAGGTCCCATGTGGAACCCGCGGAAGGAGTGTCGACATGACCACGGTCGCCATCCCCACTCATGACCACATCGCCCTGGCCGAACGCTGGGGCCCCTCCGACTACATCCCGCTGCCCGTGGTGCTCGCCCACGGGGAAGGCGCCTGGGTGACCGATGTGCACGGTCGGCGCTACCTCGACTTCCTCGCCGGGTACTCCGCGCTCAACTTCGGCCACCGCCACCCCGACATCGTCGCCGCGGCCAAGGCGCAGCTCGACAGGCTGACACTGACCAGCCGGATGTTCCACCACGACCAGTTCGCGCTGTTCTGCCAGGAGCTGGCCGAGCTGACGGGCACCGAGAGGGTGCTGCCCTCCAACTCCGGCGGCGAGGCGATCGACTCGACCGTGAAGATCGCCAGGAGGTGGGCCTACCGGGTCAAGGGCGTGCCGGACGGCGCCGCCGAGATCGTGGTCGCGGGCTCGAACTTCCACGGCCGCACCACGACCATCGTCTCGTTCTCCACCGACGCTCACGTCCACGACGGGTTCGGCCCGTACACCCCGGGCTTCAAGGTCGTGCCCTACGGCGACATCGACGCGCTGCGCTCGGCGATCACCGACAACACGGCGGCGGTCCTACTGGAACCGATCCAGGCCGAGGCGGGCGTGGTCATCCCCCCGAAGGGCTACCTCGCCGAGGTCCGCCAGCTCTGCGACGACACCAACACGTTGTTCGTCGCCGACGAGATCCAGTCCGGACTGGCCCGCACCGGCACGACGCTGGCACTGGACCACGAAGGCGTCCGCGCCGACCTCTACACCGTGGGCAAGGCGCTGAGCGGCGGGACCATGCCGGTGTCCGCGGTGATCGGCCGGGCCGACGTCCTCGGCGTGATCAAGCCCGGCGAGCACGGCTCGACCTTCGCCGGCAACCCGCTGGCGTGCGCGGTCGGCCGCGCGGTGATACGGATGCTGGCGACCGGGGAGTTCCAGGAACGGTCCCGTGAGCTCGGCGCGTACGCGCACTCCCGGCTCGGCGAACTGGACAGCGTCGCCGAGGTCGGTGGCCGTGGACTGTGGGCCAACGTGCGGATCGCCGAAGGCCGCCCGACCGGACGAAAGGTGTCCGAGGCGCTGCTCGAGCGTGGCGTGCTGTGCAAGGTGGGCGATGCGAACCTTCGGGTGTCGCCACCGCTGGTGATCACTCGCGAGGAGATCGACTTCGCCGTCGACGCGATCGCGGAAGTTCTGGGCTGACGCAGTCCGACGTATTCACAAAACGCTAGAACATTTCAGAGAAGGGTATCCGCCGATGGTGAGCAGGCCAACGATCTCGACTTCCGAAGGTGGACCGATATTCAAGCCGTCAGTCCCCCGCGAGCTGCCATGGGAGCGCGACGCAGCGGAAAAATTCACCAAGCTGATGCTGGATGACGAGCGGCCATTCCCATGCATCTATGGGGTGGACGCCTTCAAGACGGAGAGCTTGCGGTACGCCTTCATCACCCAGGAGGACGGCGGGGAAGTACAACTCGCCGCCGCCCTTCGCGAGTTCGTCGCGCAGGCACACTCCCTGGGACGACGCGCCTCCATGGTCGCCTTCTTCGACAAGACCTCCGAAAGGCAGACGCTGGAGGAGTATCGCGACCTCTTCTGGGACACTCTGCAAAAGGTTCATGCCCTGGACGAGGATCCCTGGCCCGCAGACGTTCCAACCGACACGAACAATGAGTGGTGGGAGTTCTGCTTCGCCGGCATGAAGCTGTTCGTCGTCGGCAACACGCCGGCGTACGAAAACCGCGCCAGTCGCCACTTCGACTACTTCAGCATCACGTTCCAGCCTCGCTTCGTCTTCGACGACGTCACCGACAAGACTCCGCACGGGAGGAATGGCAGGAGGATCATCAGGGAGCGCTTGCACTCCTATGACGAGATCCCTCCGACGCCAGCCCTCGGCGATTTCGGCACGCCAGGAATTCGTGAATGGCGTCAGTATTTTCTCGAAGACCACAATGAGCCGCTGTCACTCGACGAGAAGTGCCCATTCGACACCGGCAAGAACTAGGGGCACCAAGGAAAGGCGAGAAAAGGAGGCCGTGTTGTCCACTTATGTTGTGCCCACCGGCCAACGGTCCTCGACGGCCGCCACCGGACGGCCTCACGTCCTGGTCGTCGGTGGCCCGTCCATTCATGTGTGCAAGGCCCGGGAGCTGGGTCTGGACGTGGACTACGCCCAGTACCCGAACAGGTATGACAGCGGCCACTGGCCCTACGTCGACCACGCGCTGCTGCTCGACTACGCCGACTTCGACCAGCTGCTGCCACTGGCCAGGACGTTGCACGAGACGTCCCCGTTCCAGGCGGTCCTGACACTGTCCGACTTCGGGCTGCTGCCGGCGGCACAGCTCAACGAGGCGTTCGGTCTCGGCGGCGAGTCCGTCGAGACCGTGGAACTGCTGCTGGACAAGTCGCGGATGCGCCGGCACCTGGCCGCGAAGGGCATCAGCCCGGTGGCTTCCGCGGTCGGCCGTTGCACCCAGGACGTTCGGGAGTTCGTCCAGGCACACGGATTGCCGATCATCGTCAAGCCGACCCGTGAGGGGGGCAGCCTGGCGGTGTTCCACGTCCGCGACCAAGCCGACGCGGACACGGTCGCCGACCGGTACCGAGCCCTCGCCGACAAGGCATGGAATCCCGGGGACCTGGGCTTCGCCGACTCCTTCGACGAGTTCCTCATGGAGGAGTTCCTGGACGGCCCGGAGATCAGCGTGGAGACCCTGAGCTTCGACGGCCGGCATGTGGTCGTCGCGGTGACCGACAAGGAGCTCGGCGGCACCGGTTTCGCCGAGGTCGGGCTTTCGACCCCCAGCGCCCAGCCGGGCGAGACGCTGCGCGACGCCACGCGGTTGGTGACGGATCTCCTCGACGCGGTGGGGCTGCGCAACGGTCCAGCGCACACCGAGGTCAAGCTGACCTCGCGCGGCCCGCGGATCGTCGAGTCGCACAACCGCATCGGCGGTGGCGGGATCAACGACATGACCGAGACCGTCTACGGTGTCGACATGGAGCGCTACGCGCTGTGCGCGGGGCTCGGCGTGCTGGAGCCGCTGGCCGCGTCGCCAGAGCCCCGGGGCGCGGCGTCCCACGCGGCCATCATGCCGGAGCCCGGCCGGGTCGTGGAGGTGACCGGCGAGGACGTCGTGCGCGCGGACCCGGCGTTCATCGACCTCAACGTGAGAGTGAAGCCGGGCGACGTGGTACGGCCGCTGACCTGGAACGAGGACATCAGCGGTTGGGTCCTCGCCCGCGGCGCCGACACCGCCGACGCGGTCGCCAACGGCAGGCGGCTGGCGGCGGCGATCCACGTGCGTACCGAGCCCATCACGTGAGCTCGGCACCGCCGGACAAGCCGGACACCAAGGACCCGCCGTTCCGCGAAGCGCTGCGCGGTCTGCCCAGCCGTGTGTGGCTCATCAGCATCGGCGCTCTGGTCAACCAGGTCGGCAACTTCCTGCCCATCTTCATCACTCTCTACCTGGTCGAACGCGGCTATTCCGCCGGTGCCGCGGGGCTCGTGCTGGGCGTGTCCGGCGTGGGCAGAGTGCTCGGCAACACCGTCGGCGGCTACCTGGCCGACAGGTTCGGCCGGCGATGGACCATCGCCGGGTCCGCCGTGACCACTTCCGGGCTGGTGGCGAGCGTTCCGTATCTCGGGTCGCTCGCGACCATCGTCGCGGTGGTCGGTCTCATCGGCGTGACGTCGCAGATCTACCGACCGGCCGCGGCCGCGGTGCTGGTCGACTCCGTGGAGACCCATCAGCAACGGCTCGCCGCCTTCGGAGTGTTCCGGTTCGCGCAGAACCTCGGCGTCACGGTGGGCGGCGTCATCGGCGGTGTGCTGGCCGACACCTCCTATGAGGCGCTCTTCCTCACCAACGCCGCCGCGGGCCTGCTGTTCGGCGTGTTCGTGGCGGTGCTGGTGCGGGATGCGCCCCAATCGGAGGCCGACCAGGACGACGCGGACACGCGGGCGGACCGCGTGGCGGGTTACCGACAGGCGTTCGCCGATCGCATCCTGGTGCGATTCCTGCTGATGACCGTGCTCGCCGAGTTCGCCTACATCCAGGTCACCGTCGGCCTACCCCTGCACATCAACGACGTGGGTCTGAGCGAACGCCACTTCGGTTACCTCATGGGGTTGGCCGGTCTGCTGGTGTTGGTGCTGGAACTCCCCATCACCGCCGTGGTCTCCCGGTACCGGCCGGAGTACGTGCTGGCCCTCGGCAACCTGATCATCGGTGTCGGTCTCGCGCTGACCGGGTTCGCGACCGACATGGGTCCGCTGGTGGCAACGGTGGTGATCTGGACGCTCGGCGAGATGATGAGCACCTCCATCGCCCAGGCATATCTGGCAAATCGGACTCCGCCGGGGATGGTCGGGCGCTACCAGGGGTTGTACGGCGCCGCGTACACGACCGGTACGAGCGCCGGACCAGCAATCGGCGGCGCCTTGTACGCGATCGCCCCATGGACGCTGTGGGGCATGGTCGCCGTGTTCGGGTTGCTGTCCGCCCAGCTCGCCCTGCCAAGCCGCCGCGCGGCGTCCAGCCGCGAGGCGTCCACAGTGGCCGAACCGGACTCCTGACACAGCCGCGAAAGGGGAAGACCGTGATCAAGCCGGAGCACGGACGGGAACCCAAGGTCGTAGGTCCGGTGCTGGGCGACGGGTTCGGTGAGGCTCTCAGGGAGTGCTGGACCGCCGGCGGAAAGACTGGGCACTCCTACGCGACCATCGAGCGCGATGACGGATTCCTCTTCATCACCGATGTCGCGGAGTATTTCGACGATTTCGACAAACTCGAGCGGCATGAACAATGGGCTGTCAAGCGCGCCAAGGGTCGGGTGCTCGATATTGGCTGTGGAGCTGGCAGGCATGCGATCGCCGCGGCTGACATGGGCGCGGACGTCATAGGCATTGATCCTTCGCCGGGTGCGGTTTACGTTTCCCAGCAGCGTGGTGTGCGCGCACTGAAGAGGACGATGAAGGAGCAAGAGCCCGATATCGGGAAGTTCGACTGCATGCTTCTTCTCGGCTACAACCTGGGCCTCTTGGAGTCGCGCCAGGAAGCGGTAGAGATTCTTGCCAGCCTTGCACTCAAGGCCGAGGTCGGCACCCGTCTGTTCGGAAACTCCTTGGATCCCGCGATGAGTTCGCATCCCGACCACGCTCGCTATCGGGAAGAAAATCGACGCCAGGGTCGCATGCCTGGCGCATATCAGGTTCGGATCCGACACAAGAACCTGACGACGGACTGGTTCGACTACTTGTACCTGTCCTCCAAGGAGTTGGAGGAACTGATCGTCGACACCGGTTGGGAGATCACGGAGATGGAGACCGAAGGTCAGAGCTACGCGGTGGAGCTCACGTTGACCCGAGCCGGTGCGGTCTTCCCCGCATAGTCGATGTCGAGTCTGATCGCGGCGCGCACCCGTGCTTCGAGCGCGTCGAGTTCGGTGTCGGTGTCCGCGTCGATGAAGAAGGTCACCGCCCGGTCATCGGAGGAGCGCAGCGGTTCCAGACGGCTGCCTCGTCCCTTCAGCACCAGCACCGACCTCAGGGCCGGCGCGTCGCCGGCCTCCCCAGGCCGGACCGCCGGCCACAAGTCGGTCTCGCCGATCCAGGTGACGGTGGTTCCCGGCCAGTCGAGAGTGACGTCTCGCAGGATTCCCGGGCCGTGCTCGACATAGACCTGGCGCGTGCGCCGCCGCGGCGGCGGATAGGCGGCCTCCTCGCCGAGCGCGATGGCGACGATCTGCGGCTCCAGCGGCACACCACAGGCGAGTTCGTAGAGGATGGTCAGCCCGTCGCCCGGAGTCCGCGACGCGATCTCCATCAGGTACGCCTCGCCTCCGGCGGTGACCCGCCATTCGGAATGCGTGATCCCGTTCTCGAACGCCAGCGTCGCCAGGACCCTCCGGTTGGCCTCACTCAGGCACGCGGTGACGTCGACACCGCCGATGCTGCTGGCAGCGGCGGGAACGGAGTGGGCGAGCTCGACGAAGGTCCGGTCCCATGTGTCGGTCGTCTCCTTCTCGGTCACGGAGGAGAACACCACCTCTCCGTTGCGCACCAACGACTCCACCGAGAACTCCTGGCCGATCACCTTCTGTTCGATCAGCGCGGTCTCGTGCTCGCGGTACTCGCTCAGGACTGCCGCCACCTCGTCGGCGTTGTCACAGGACAACACGCCCGAGCTGGCATGGCGGGTGGCCGGCTTGACCACGACGGGGTACCTGAAGTCCTCCAGTTCCACCAGGTGACGCCTGCCCGGCGGCACGGTCAGCGCCTGGGGGCCGAACTGGGCGAGGTGGGCACGCTGGAGGTACTTGGTACGGCAGACACGGCTCGCGCGGAGCCCAGGGCCGGGCAGGCCGAGGGCATCGCAGACCATTCCGGTCGGCTCGACCAGCGTTTCCTCCATGGCGTAGGCGCCGACGATGCGGTAGTGCTCGGTCCACTTCTGGAGTTCGGCGAACACCCCCGGGTTGAAGGAGGACTCACGGTCCAGCGCGCCGTCCACATAGGCGATGTCGGTGATCAGCGCGGCGCGCGACCCCGGCGTACCGATGACCGCCTCGGCCTGGGCACGTGAGGAGTCGGGGCAGATGACCAGGATCCGTAGCCCGCGCCTGGCCAGTTCGGTCAGGTAGCGGGGGTTGCGGCAGATGACCCGGAAGGCTCCGGTGAGGAGGAACGCGGGGGGCTTGGCTGACACGTGACCTCCGTAGTAGGACCGTCGCGACGGACGTTACGGCCGCGCCGACACCATGCGCGTCCGCGACAAGCTCAGCCACGGCGACGCATTGCGTTGACTGTGCGCCCCGGCGGCTGCGTATTTCGCTTACCCGGCCCGGGCCTCGCCCGTGCCACTCTTGACCGGGTTCGGAAACGCGTCGCGGCGGTTAACGCGCGTTTTCACCGGTCGCACACCAGCCGCCAGCGGGGGAAGGGGAAACCGTGGAGCACATGCCAGAGCGGACACCGGTGCTCGCGCTGTGGAGCGCGCCGCGCAGCCGTTCCACCGCGTTCGCGCGGATGATGGCGGAGCGGGGCGACCGCGTCGTCGTGCACGAGCCGTTCTCGCAGGTGGTCGACTTCGGCGAGGCGAAGGTCGGCGACCAGGTCGCGCACACCGAGGCGGACGTGCTCGCGTCGCTGCGCGCGATCGCGGCGGAGAAGCCGGTGTTCTTCAAGGACACCACGGACTTCCACTACCCGGCGCTGCTCGCCGACCAGGCGTTCCTGGCGGGCGCGACCCACACCTTCATCATCCGCCACCCGGCCGAGGCCATCGCGTCGCACCACGAGCTCAACCCGAACCTCGGCCGCGACGAGATCGGTTTCGCCTGGCTGCACGAGATCTTCGCGGCCGTGGAGGCCGCCACCGGCCGCACTCCGGTGGTGATCGACTCGGACGACCTGCTCGACCGGCCGGCCGAAACCGTGCGGGCGTACTGCTCGGCGGTGGGCATCCCCTTCCTGCCGGACGCACTGAACTGGCAGCCGGGCATGCGGTCGGAGTGGCAGGCGACCAGCCGGTGGCACGAGTCGACCAGCAGGACCGCCGGCTTCAGCCGTGAGAGGAACGACCGGGCCGAAGCGGTCGCCGCGAACCCGGTGCTGCGCGCCTACCACGACTACCACCTGCCCTACTACGAGCAGCTGCGCGCCGCGGCGCTTCGGCCGTGATCACCTGACCGGAGTAGTCAGCAGGATTACCCGGCGAGTAAATCGGAACACCGACTCGGACATTCGCGGTAACCACGGCGCGGACGAAAAGCACGAATCAGAGACCTACCTTGGGAAAATGCCAAAAGCATTCTAGTGAGGGGGAATCACTTGACGAACACGCTGGTGACCTCCGCCATCACCCGACTGTGCGATCCGGTCGACATCTCCGGCCACCGCAACAACACGGCCATCTCCGCGGCGACGGCGACCAAGGCCGGCGCGTTCAACGTGTGGGGCAACTCGTACGCCGCCGAGTACCTGCCCGCCGGCGAGAGCCTCGTCCACGTGGCCGGCGTCCCCTTCCGGTTCCCGCCGGTCTGCGACGGGCCCGACAACGTCCGGTGCGCCGGACAGTTCCTAGAAGTGCCCGAGGGTCGCTACGACTGGGTGCACGTGCTGGCGGCGGCGGAACGGCGTTGCGAGGACACCGTCGAGCTGAGCTTCGGCGACGGCTCGGTCGACGCTGAACCGCTGCGGGTCTCCGACTTCTGGGCCGCACCCGCCTGGTTCGGCGAGATCACGGCGTTCGAGAGCCCCGTCATGCACTACCCGCACCACGTGCAGCGGGGAGTGCCCGCCGTCATGTGGGCGCAGCGGGTGCCGGTCACCCGGCGCGCCGACCTGGCCGGCGTCCGGCTGCCGCGCAACGTCGCGGTGCACGTCTTCGCGGTCACCCTGCAGCGGGCGGAGGCCGGGCATGACCAGTGACGTGACACAGCGGACCTACATGATCACCGGGCCGGAACCAGAGCTGTGGTACCGCGACCTGATCAGCTGCCTGCAGGCCAACTTCGGCTCGGTGGTGACACGCGCGGGAGCGGACCCGCTGACCGTGCTCGGCGCGGGCTGGCGGTTCGTGCACGTGCCGGGCGACGTCAGGTCCGAGGAGTTCTACTACCCCTGCCCGCCCGACGAGTCCGGCGGTGTCGACCTCGGTGCCGCCCTCGCACCCCATCACGAGCTGCACTCGCGCTGGTGGCAGCCCGCCGACGAGGACGACCTCTGGCGGGAGGTGCGCGAGACGCTGGCCGACGACCGGCTGGTCATCGCCGCGGTGGACAACTTCCACCTGCCGTTCCGGCCCGCGTACGGCGACGTGCACGCCGCGCACCTCGTGGTGGTCTACGGCCTGGACGAGGTCCGCGGGCTGGTGTACGTCTCGGACGCCATGCCGCCCGCGTTCCGCGGTGCCGTCCCGATCGAGGCGTTCCTGCGCAGCTGGGGCTCGGCCAACCCGACCGACGTGCAGGACGCGTTCTTCAGCGACTCACGGATCGGCCGACGCTGCCTCGACGTCCGGCTCGACGCCCCGCCCCCGCCACTGACCCCCGAGCTGCTCGGCGGTTTCCTGCGCGCCGACGTCGACGCGTTCACCACGAAGACCACGAAGACCACGACGACCGCGGCCACCTCGGCGCGCACCGGTCTCGCCGGGTTCGACGAGTTCGCCGGGGAGCTCCTCGACCGGTGCCGCGGGGGTGACGCCACCGCGCTACAGGAGCTGTACGCGTTCGGCTGGGGCATGCAGGCACAGGCCTCGCTCCACGGTGAGCTCCTGCGCCGGTGCGGGCGGGAGTGGGGCGATCCGGCGCTGGCCGGCGCCGGCCGGGCGGTCGAGGCCGTCGCCCACGCGTGGACCGGGCTGCGGATCACCGGCGCACACGGACTCGGCGACGCCCGAGCCGTCTCGGCCGACATCGCGCACCACGCCACCGTGCTGCGCGGCAAGTACGCGAGTGCGGTCGACGCCGTCGGCGCGGCAGCGCGACCATGACAGTCTCGAGAGGACAGTGATGAGACATCCTCTGTCGATCCACGGCCGCAGCGCGAACCAGCGCCGGCACCCAGCCACCGGCACGTGGCGAACAGAACGATTTCCGCCCGACGCCACCACAGGAGCAAATTTCGGAGAGGCGGAACTGCTTTCATGAGCAAGCTGGCAGCGTTCGGGGGAACCGCGGCCGTGCCGAAGGACCGGCGCCGCGTGGACTGGCCGCTGATCGAGGACGAGGACCGCAAAGCCGTCATCGACGCGCTCGACGGCGCCAGACTGGTGTCCAACTCGGACGGTGCGAACCCGGTGTCCACGCTCGAGGAGCGGTGGGCGCGGCACTTCGGCTTCGACCACTGCGTCGCGGTGTCCACCGGCACCGCCGCACTGTCCCTCGCGTTGGCCGGGCTCGGGATCGGGCCGGGCGACGAGGTGATCGTGCCCGCGCTCAGCTTCATCGCCACCGGGCTCGCGCCCGTGCACCAGATGGCCGTGCCCGTGTTCGCCGACGTCGACCCGGTCACCTTCAACCTCGACCCGGACGACGTGGAGCGCCGGATCACCCCTCGGACCGCGGCGATCATCCCGGTGCACCTGCACGGCGCACCCGCCGACATGGACCGGATCACCGACATCGCGCGCCGGCACGGCCTCGCCGTGATCGAGGACGCCGCGCAGGCTCCCGGCGCGACCCACCGCGGGCGGCCGGTCGGCGGAATCGGCGACGCGGGCGCGTTCAGCCTCCAGGTCACCAAGAACATCCCGACCTGCGGCGAAGGCGGCCTGCTCGTGACCGGTAAGGCCGAGCTGGCCGAGTCGGTGCGCCGGGGCCGGCAGTTCGGCGAGGTGATCGAGAGCGGCCGCGACCGCGACTACGTGTCCTACGGCCTCGGCTGGAACCACAAGATGAACGCCCTGCAGGCCGCGTTCACCGACGCGCAGCTCACCCGGTTCGACGACTACGAACGCGCGCGACAGGCCAACATCGCCGACTTCCTCGCCCGGCTCGCGGAGCTGCCCGGCCTGCGCGTGCCGACCGCGCTCCCGGACACCACCCACGCCTGGCACATCCTGCGGTTCCGGTTCGACCCGGCCGCGTTCGGCCTGGACGAGGCGCGGCCGGAGGCCCTGCGCTCGACGCTGCGGCGGCTGCTGCGTGCCGAGGGCGTGCCGATGTCGCAGTACCAGCTCATGCCGCTGCCCGACCAGAAGGTGTTCGTCGACCGCGTCGGCTTCGGCGCGGGCTACCCCTGGTCGGTGACCGGCGCACCCGGACCGACCGCGGGCGAGGACTACCCGGCGGCCCGCGCGGTCATCGCCGACTCGCTGACCCTGCAGAAGCGCCACCTCAACCCGGGGTCCGGCGAGCTGCTCCAGCTCTACGCGGACGCCTTCGAGAAGGTGTGGGCCAACACCGACATGGTGACCACCCTCGCGGGGGCCGCGTCATGACCGCCGCCCAGGCGCCCACGCGGGAAACGCTGGAGACGGTCGCCGCACGCATCCGCTCGCACGTCGTCGACATGTGCGCGGGTCCGGAAGGCGGCCATCTCGGCGGCGCGTTCTCCTGTGTCGAGGTGCTCACGGCGCTGTACTTCTCGGTGCTGAACGTGGACCCGCGACAGCCGGACGACCCGGCCCGCGATCGCTTCCTGCTCAGCAAGGGCCACGCCGCCCTCGCCCTGTACGCGACGCTGGCCGAACGGGGTTTCTTCCCGGTCGAGGAGCTCGCCGGCTACGGGCAGCCGGGCAGCCGGCTGATGGGCCATCCGGTGCGCGCGGTGCCCGGTGTGGAGCTGCCGACCGGGTCGCTCGGCCACGGTCTCGCGCTGGGCTGCGGGTTCGCGCTGGCCGATCGCTACGCCGGCCGCGACTCGCGCAGCTTCGTACTGCTCGGCGACGGCGAGCTCCAGGAAGGCTCGGTCTGGGAGGCGGCGATCGCGGCCGCGTCGCTGAAGCTGGACCAGCTGGTCGCCGTGGTGGACCGCAACGGGCTCCAGCTGACCGGCTCCACCGAGCGCATCGCGCCGATGGAACCACTGGCCGACCGCTGGCGAAGCTTCGGCTGGTCGGTCCGCGACGTGGACGGCCACGACGCGAACGAGCTGGCACACCATCTCACCGCCGCACCGTGGGAGCCGGGCAAGCCGAGCGTGCTGATCGCCCGCACGGTCAAGGGCCACGGAGTCCCGTTCCTCGCCGGCCGGGCGGCCAACCACTACGTGAAGCTGTCGCCGCGCAACCACGCGCGGGCCATCGCCGCGCTGCGGACCACGGACGCCGCCTCGTGAGCGAGCTTGCGAGCGAACCAAATGTCACAGGGCGACCGCGAGCGGCGACACCGAGCCTGCGAGGGGTCGTCGTGAGCGAGCCTGCGAGCGAACCAAATGTCACAGGGCGACCGCGAGCGGCGACACCGAGCCTGCGAGGGGTCGTCGTGAGCGAGCTTGCGAGCGAACCAGATGTCACAGGGCCGAGCCGAGCCTGCGAGGCGCGGTCGTGAGCCGCGCGACCCGAGAGGCCTACCGGGACAGTCTGCTTCCCCTGTTGAACCTGCATCCCGAGCTGATCTGCCTGGACACCGACACCGGCCTGTTCAGCGCGGAGCACGCCGCGGCGGCCGGCGAGCAGTACCTCAACCTCGGCATCGCCGAGGCCAACCTGATGGGGATCGCGGCCGGGCTGGCCGCGAGCGGGCGGGTTCCGTTCGTCAACACGATGGCCGCCTTCGCCGCCTCCCGCGCGCTGGAGGCGATCAAGATCGACATCGCCTACAACCGGCTGCCGGTTCGCATCATGGCCACCCACGGCGGTCTCGCCGCGGGCCATCTCGGGCCGACTCACCAGGCCCTGGAGGACCTCGCCGTACTGCGGGTGCTGCCGGGCATGACCGTGGTGGTGCCCGCGGACGCCGCCGCCACGGAGGCGTTCGTCGAGCAGAGCGTGAGCGTGCCCGGACCGCTCTACGTCCGGCTCGGCCGCAAGCCGTCGCCACCGCTGCCCGAGGACGCCCCTCCCCCGGTCATCGGGCACGCACAGACGCTGCGCCAGGGCGACGACGTGGTCCTCGCGTGCTGCGGTCCGTACCCGGTGCTCGCCTGCCTCGACGCGGCGGATGTCCTTGCCGGACACGGCATCGAGGCCACCGTGCTGAACCTGCACACGCTGAGTCCACTCGACACGGAGGCCCTGGTGGCCGCGGCGCGACCGGCCACGCTCGTGGTGACCGTCGAAGAGCACTGGCGCAGCGGCGGTCTCGGCGGCGCGGTGGCCGAGACGCTGGCGGAGGAGGCGCCCACGAGGGTGCTGCGGCTGGGCATGCCGGACCAGTTCGTCGACGAGGTCGGCAACCAGGAACACCTCGTCGAGCACTACGACCTCACCGCGGAGCGGGTCGTGAGGACGGTCCGTGCCGCCCTCGACACAGCTGCCCTCTCCGGGAGGACCGAACGAAGGGAAATCGCTACATGACCACGATGCAGGCCTGCCCCGAGTGCGAGGACGAGGTGGCGATCAGCGACTCGGTGCGGCTCAACGAGATCGTCGAGTGCGCCGGCTGCCGAAGCGAGCTGGAGATCGTGGCGCTGAGCCCGGCGGTGCTCGCCCTGGCGCCCGAGGTCGAAGAGGACTGGGGCGAGTAGGCGTGCGCGGACGGACGACAGTCACCGGAACCTGGTCGTGACCCGCGTCGCGGTGGTCGGCGCGGCCGGCTACATCGGCGGCGAGCTGCTGCGACTGCTCATCGGCCATCCCGAGGTCGAGGTGGTGGGCGCGGTGTCCTCCCGGTTCCCCGGCAAGCGGGTCGACGGGGTGCATCCGAACCTGCGGTCCGCCACCGACCTGTTGTTCTGCACGGCCGATGAGGTGGGTGAGTGCGACACGGTCTTCCTCGCCACGCCGCACCGCGCCGCCATGACACAGATCGACCGCTGGATCGGGCAGGCCAAGCAGGTCATCGACCTCACCGGGGACTTCCGGCTGGACGACACCGAAGTATTCCAGCGCTACTACGGGACCGCGCACGCCGCGCCGCACCTGCTCGGCGACTTCGTCCCCGGGATTCCCGAGCTGCACCGGGACAGCCTGGGCACCGCCGACCTGGTCAGCGTGCCCGGCTGCATGGCGGTGGCGGGCGTGCTCGCGCTGTACCCACTCGTGGCACGGGACCTGGTCGAGCCGACGGCCCAGTTCGACGCGCGCACCGGTTCGAGTGGCTCCGGTGCCACCGCGGGCGAGGCGAACCTGCATGCCGAACGCAGCGGGGCGATGCGGGTGTTCGCGCCGACCGGGCACCGGCACGAGGCCGAGATCTCCCGACACCTCGGCATTCCGGTCGCCATGACCGCGACCGGAGTCGAGGCGGTACGAGGCGTGCAGACGATCTGTCACGCCACGATGCGCCCCGGTGTGGACAGGTCGGCGGTGCGCCGGGCGTTCCGCGAGCAGTACCGCGACGAGCCTTTCGTCCGGCTGGTCGCCCAGCAGCGCGGCACCTTCCGCTACCCGGAGCCGAAGATCCTGCTGGGCTCGAACTTCTGCGACGTCGGGTACGCCGTCGACGAGGAGGCCGGCCGCCTGTCGACCATCGCGGCACTGGACAACCTCATGAAGGGCGGCGCGGGCAACGCCGTCCAGTGCCTGAACATCCGCATGGGCTGGCCGGAGACCCTCGGCCTGTCCTTCCCCGGCCTGCATCCCATCTGAGCGACTGGAGCCTCCGTGACCACCAGACCGTTGACCGTCGTCAAGTGCGGCGGCAACAGGGCCGTCGACGCCGCGGGCGTCTGCGCCGACGTCGCCCGACTCGTCCAGAAAGGACGGTCCGTGCTGGTGGTGCACGGCGGTTCCGGGGAGATCGCCCGGCTGGCCGGGAAGCTCGGTGTCCCGCAACGCACGCTCGTCTCCCCGGACCAGGTGACCACCAGGTACACCGACCCGGAGACGCTCGAGGTGGTCATCCTCGCGCTGGCCGGCGGGGTCAAGCCGAAGATCGTCGCGGAGCTGTCCCGGCTCGGGGTGCCCTCGGTCGGCCTCACCGGCATGGACGGCGGCATGCTGCGGGCCCGCCGCAAGTCCGCCGTCCGGTCCGTTGTGGACGGTCGGACGACGATGGTCCGGGACAACCTCAGCGGCCGGCTCAGCGGGGTGCGCACCGAGCTGGCGGACACCCTGCTGCGGTCCGGCTTCGTGCCGGTGGTCTCCCCGCCCGCGATCGACGAGCACGACCACCCGGTGAACGTCGACGCCGACCGCGCCGCGGCGGCGCTCGCGGCGGCACACGGCGCCGACGAGCTGGTTCTGCTGACCGGAGCCCCTGGAGTCCTCGCCGATCCCGACGACGAGACCAGCGTCCTGAGCACCTACGAGGTGCCGGCGACCGGTGCGCCCGGCCGGTTCGCCGGTGGTGGCATGGCACTCAAGCTCGTCGCGGCGCGTGAGGCCCTGGCCGGCGGAGTGGCGTCGGTGCGCATCGCGGACGGGCGGGTTCCCGACCCGGTCAACCGAGCACTGGCCGGATCCGGCACCACCGTAACCATGACGCGCGCAGGGAGCCGATCATGACCACTCATGACTACATCACCCTCGACGAGCGCTGGAGCGCGCGCAACTACCACCCGTTGCCGGTGGTGCTCGCCCACGGGGAAGGCGCCTGGCTGACCGATCTGGACGGTCGGCGCTACCTCGACTTCCTCGCCGGGTACTCCGCGCTCAACTTCGGCCATCGCCACCCCGACATCGTCGCCGCGGCCAAGGCGCAGCTCGACCAGCTGACGCTGACCGGCCGGGTGTTCCACCACGACCAGTTCGGACTGTTCTGCCGCGAGCTGGCGGAGCTGACCGGCACCGAGATGGTGCTGCCCGCCAACACCGGCGCCGAGGCGGTCGAGTCGGCCCTGAAGGTCGCCAGGAAATGGGCCTACCAGGTCAAGGGCGTGCCGGACGGAGCGGCCGAGATCGTGGTGGCGGACGAGAACTTCCACGGCCGCACCACGACCATCGTCTCGTTCTCCACCGACGCGGAGGCCCGCGACGAGTTCGGTCCGTTCACCCCGGGCTTCAAGGTCGTGCCCTACGGCGACGCCGACGCGCTGCGCTCGGCGGTCACCGACAACACGGCGGCGGTCCTGCTGGAGCCGATCCAGGGTGAGGCGGGCGTGGTCGTGCCACCGAAGGGCTACCTGGCCGAGGTCCGTCAGCTGTGCGACGACACCAACACGTTGTTCGTCGCCGACGAGGTCCAGTCCGGACTGGCCCGAACCGGCACGACGCTGGCGCTGGAGCACGAGGGCGTCCGCGCCGACCTGTACGCGCTGGGCAAGGCACTGGGCGGCGGGATCATGCCGGTGTCCGCGGTGGTCGGCCGGGCCGACGTGCTCGGCGTGCTCCGGCCGGGCGAGCACGGCTCGACCTTCGGCGGCAACCCGCTGGCGTGCGCGGTCGGCCGCGCGGTGGTGCGTTTGCTGGCCGGCGGAGAGTTCCAGGAGCGCTCTCGTGAGCTCGGCGCGTACGTACACGCCCGGCTCGGCGAGCTGGACGGCGTCGCCGAGGTTCGTGGGCGCGGGCTGTGGGCCAACGTGCGGATCGCCGAAGGCCGCCCGACCGGACGAAAGGTGTCCGAGGCGCTGGCGGAGCGCGGCGTGCTGTGCAAGGAATCCCATGGGAATCTGCGGGTGGCGCCGCCGCTGGTGATTACCCGGGAGGAGATCGATTTCGGCGTCGACGCGATCGCCGACGTGTTGGGGTGACCGTAATCCGGGAATTCCCGACGGGGCGCGCATGGTAGTGTTGTCGTCAATAATTCACAATATGGAGCGGCATTCCGTCTAGGGAACGATTTCTCCGTCGCTCGAGGAAACGTGAGAAAGGGAACCACGTTGTCCGACGATGTCGTGCCCAACGGACGGCCTCGCGTCCTGGTCATCGGCGGCAAGCCCAAGCTTGTGCGCAAGGCCCGGGAGCTCGGCCTGGACGTGGTTCACGTCCAGTATCCCGACGCATATGACCGCGAACTCTGGCCCTACGTCGACCAGGGGCTGCTGCTCGACTACGGCGACATCGACCGGTTCCTCCCCCTGGCCCGGGCGCTGCACGAGGCGTACCCGTTCCAGCTGGCCGTGTCGCTGTTCGAGCTCGGGCTGCTGCCGGCGGCGCGGGTCAACGAGGCGCTCGACCTCGGCGGCGAGTCCGTCGAGACCGTCGAGCTGCTGCTGGACAAGTGGCGGATGCGCCAGCTCCTGGCCGCGAAGGGCATCAGCCCGATGGCCACCGCGGTCGGCCGTTCCGCCCAGGACGTTCGGGACTTCGTCGAGGCGCACGGACTCCCGATCATCGTCAAGCCGATCCGCGAGTCGGGCAGTGTGGGAGTGTTCTGCGTCCGCGAACCAGCCGACGTGGACGTCGTCGCCGAGAAGTACCGGTCCCTCGACGACGGGCACTGGGTCGCCGGTGACCTGTTCGGCGACGACTCCTTCGACGACTTCCTCATGGAGGAATACCTGGACGGCCCGGAGGTCAGCGTGGAGTCGCTGAGCTTCGACGGCCGGCACGTGGCCTGCGCGATGACCGACAAGGCGGCGTTCGGTGGCGGCTCCGGATTCGTCGAGCTCGGACTCTCGCAGCCCAGCGGCTGCTCGGCCGAGGAGAAGCAGGAGATCACGAAGTTGGTGACGGACTTCCTCGACGCGGTGGGGCTGCGCAACGGTCCGACACACACCGAGGTTCGGCTGACCTCGCGCGGCCCGAGAATCATCGAGTCGCACAACCGCATCGGCGGGTACGCGGTCAACGAGATGGTCGAGGCCGCCTACGGCGTCGACATGGAGCGCTACACGCTGGGCGACAAGTTCGGCCTGGTGGAGCCGCTGATCGAGTCGCCGGAGCCGCTGGGCGGATCGGCGCTGCTGGCTCTCACGCCGGAGCCCGGCCGGGTCGTGGAGGTGACCGGGGTCGACGCCGTGCGCGCGGACCCGGCGTTCGTCGCCCTGCACGTCAAGGTGAAGCCGGGCGACGTGGTGCCGCCGCTGACCTGGAACGAGGACATCGGCGGCTACGTCACCGCCCGCGGCGCCGACGCCACCGACGCGAAGGCCAACTGCAAGCGGCTGCTCGACATGATCCACGTGCGCACCGAGCCCATCACGTGAGCAGCGCACCGCCGGAACAGTCGGGCGTCGAGGAGCGGTTCCGCGACTCGCTGCGCGGGCTGCCCATCCGCGTCTGGGTCATCAGTCTCGGCATCCTGATCAACCAGGTCGGCAACTTCCTGCCCGTGTTCATCGTGCTCTACCTGACCGAGCGCGGTTACTCCGCCGGTGCCGCGGGCCTGGTGCTGGGCATGTCCGGCGTGGGCAAGATGCTCGGCAACGCCGTCGGCGGCTACCTCGCCGACCGGCTCGGCCGGCGATGGACCATCGTGCTGTCCGCCGTGACCACCGCCGGGCTGACAGCGCTCGTGCCGTTCGTCGGACCGCTGTCGCTCATCGCCGCCGTGGTCGGGCTCATCGGCGTGACCTCGCAGATCCAGCGACCGGCCGCGGCCGCGGCGCTGGTCGACGCCGTGGAGACCAACCAGCAACGGCTCGCCGCCTTCGGCGTGTTCCGGTTCGCGCAGAACATCGGCGCCGCACTGGGCGGCGTCATCGGCGGCGTCCTGGCCAGCACCTCCTACATGTGGCTCTTCCTGGGCAACGCCGCCACGTTCCTGTCGTTCGGCGTGGTCGTGGCGCTGCTGCTGCGAGACACGGCCCAGCCGGGCGGCGACCACGACGACGCGGACACGAAGGCGGACCGCGCGGCGGGTTACCGACAGGCGTTCGGCGACCGCGTCCTGCTGCGGTTCCTGCTGATGACGGTGACCGCCGAGTTCGTCTACATCCAGTCCACCGTCGCCCTGCCCCTGCACGTCACCGACGTGGGCCTGACCGCGGCCGACTTCGGTCTGCTGATCGGGCTCAACGGTCTGCTGGTGCTGGTCCTCGAGCTGCCCATCACCGGCTGGATCGCCCGGTACAAGCCGGAGCACGTACTGGCCGTCGGCAACCTGATCGTCGGCATCGGCCTCGCGCTGACCGGGCTCATGACCGACATGCTCATGCTGGCGGCGACCGTGCTGATCTGGACGCTCGGCGAGATGATCTCCAGCACGCTGTCCCAGGCCTACCTGGGCAGTCTGTCGCCGCCGCACCTGGTCGGGCGCTACCAGGGGCTGCACGGCGTCGCGTACACGTTCGGCACCGGCGTCGGACCGCTCGTCGGCGGCGCCGTCTACGCGCTCGGCCCGTGGGCGCTGTGGGTCCTGATCGGCGTGGTCGGGGTGCTCTCCGCTCAGCTCAGCCTGCCGAGCCGGCGCGCGAAATCCAAAGTGGACGTTGCCAAGGTGGTCCGCAGTGAACAGGAGAGAAATCGTGAGTGAGTTCGCAGGACTGGTCGCGATCGTCACCGGCGGTGCGTCGGGAATCGGCCTGGCCACGGCGAAACTGCTGAACAGCAGGGGAGCCAAGGTCGCCGCGCTCGATCTCAAGCCGGACGGGCTCCCAGACGACATCCTGGGCGTCGAGGCCGACGTCACCAACGACGACCAGGTCAAGTCCGCTGTGGACACTGTGGCCGAGCGGTTCGGCAGGCTCGACGTGGTGGTGAACAACGCCGGCATCAGCGCGGTCGGCGACATCGCCGGCAACAGCGACGACGAGTGGCTGCGGGTACTGGACGTCAACGTGGTCGGGATGGTCAGGACGTCCCGGCACGCCTTGCCGCACCTGCGAAACTCCCCCGCCGCGGCGATCGTCAACACGTGCTCGATCGTCGCGTGGGCCGGGCTGCAGAAGCGGGTGCTGTACTCGGCCAGCAAGGGCGCGGTGTACGCGCTGACGCTGGCCATGGCGGCGGACCACCTGCGCGAGGGCATCCGGGTCAACTGCGTGGCACCGGGTACGGCGGACACGCCATGGGTGGACAGGTTGCTCAACCAGCAGGAGGATCCGGAGGCCGAGCGAGCCGCGCTCAACGCGCGCCAGCCGATGGGCCGCATGGTGTCGGCGGACGAGGTGGCCAACGCGATCGCCTACCTGGCGAGCCCGCTGTCCGGCTCGACGGCGGGCACGGTGCTCGCCGTGGACGGCGGCATGCACGGCCTGCGGCTGCGACCACCGTCCCAACAGGACAGCAAGTACTGACCGAAGCCTTGCTCGCTTCGCGGACGCATGCGGCTGGCAGGAGCCGCCGTCCGAACTAGACCGCGGGCAGGTTGCCCGCGGCACGCGACGCGACCTGGCGCGCCGTGGCACACAACGGTTCCGTCGGCCCGTCGCCGTAGACGACCACGAGCAGGGCCTCGATCATGTCCTCGTCGAGCTCGTTGACGTACCGCCGGTGGATCACCGAGACCTCGCACGTGTCGTCGCCGAAGCCGCGCGGGAACACGACGGCGTCGCGGTCGCCGAGGCGGATCTCGCGGCCCTCCTCGGGACCATAGGGCGGGTTCCGGTCGAACTGGAGCAGCAGGCTCGACGGCCCGTCCTCCGGGTCGCTCCACCGGCAGTACCACGGCCCGAAGCCGGGCATCGGGTCCTTGGGGTCGACGTCGGGCACCAGGGCGACGACCTCCTCGTCGGCCATCGCGCACGCGTTGGAGTTCGCAATCGACTCGGCCGGCAGCTCGTCCTGGTCGCGAGGCACCGGGCCGCGGCGCAGCACGTCGACGACCTCGGCGGCGGCGACGTCGGCCATCGCGCAGAGGTCGGCCGCGGTGGTGCCGCTGTCGTTGTAGGTGGCGGCCTCGGCCTCGGCGATGTGGCCGTCGCCGATGATCACCGTGCGGGCGCAGAGATCGTCGGCCTCCTCGTCGTCGTCCTTGCGCACGGTCAGCGCGGGCAGGTTGTCCTCGTCGTCGGCGTCGTCGAGCTCCACGGACACGTCGACGTCGTCGTTCTCCCCGATCCCGACGAGCACGTCGCAGCGTGCGAACGAGCCGAAGTCCTCGTCCAGCTTCGGGTCGCCGAACTTCTCGTACGGCGTCACCGACATCAGCGCGCACGGGTCGACCGTCGTCGGCTCGGCACCCAGGCTTGGCGGACCGGGCGCCGCGGAGCGCGGGGAGCCGCGCACCTCGCCGACGGGCACCAGCCACGCGATCAGCGCCACCGCGGCGGCCACCACCAGCGCCGCCGCGGCCACCCCGACCGGCCGCCGCCGCAGCACCCGCGACCGCGGTGGCGCGTGGACGGTGGACTTGGTCCCGCCCGCCTCGGTCAGCAGCTCATGGGCCCCCGCGGCGCTCGGCCGCGCCGCCGGGTCGGTGGCCATCAAGGAGGCGAGCACCGGCGTCAGCGCGCCCGCCTTCACCGGCTCCGGCATCGTCCCGGCGCGAGCACGTCGCATGACCAGCTGCACGTCGCCCCGGCCGAACGGCGGCGTGCCCTCGACGGCCGCGTACAGCGTCGCGCCGAGCGAGAACACGTCGGACGCGGTCGTCGCCTCGACGCCGTTGGCCACCTCGGGTGCGAGGTAGCCGGGCGTGCACGGCACCGGCCCGGTCTCGGTGACCGTCACCTCCTGCCAGGTCGCGATGCCGAAGTCGGTCAGCTTGGCCACGCCCTGGTCGGTGACCAGCACGTTGCCCGGCTTCACGTCGCGGTGCACGATGCCGAGCGCGTGCATGGCGGCGAGCGCGTCGGCCACCTGCGCGCCGACGGACACCACGGTCTCCGGCGACAACCCGGGATCGCGGACCATGAGATCGGCGAGACTGGTCGACGGCACGTACTCCATGACCAGCCAGCAGCGGCCGTCGTCGTCCTCGACCGCGTCGAACACCGCCACAGAGTTCGGGTGATGCAGCCGCGCGGCGTTCTTCGCCTCTCGCAGCAGCTGCCGCGCGCCGCGCCGGTCCGGCACGGAGGCACGCTTCACCGCGACCGGCCGCTCGAGCCGCGTGTCCGTGGCGAGCCAGACCACGCCCATCCCGCCGGACCCGATGACCTCCTCGAGCCGGTAACGCCCCGCGATCAGTTGACCACTACGCACCGCTCGATAGTAGGTCACCAACTCGACTCTCCGGGGTCGGGAAAACTTCTCGCTATCGAACGATCAGGGGCTGGTACGCGGCCCGGATGTCCGCACGCGACGACTCGACGTACTGCGAGCCAGGTCCGATGTCGGTCCCGTACGTCTCGACGCTGATGATCTGCGGGCAGCTGGTCCCGCCGATCTGCAGCGCGCGGTTGCTCACGCGCCGGCCGGTGCGCACCTCGTACACCCGAACCGGCACCTTCTGCTTGTGGAACGAGACGTACCTGGTCGGGCCGCCGCCGGTCGTCGGCACGTATGGGCAGGTCTCGGTCACGGCGCCGTAGTCGGTCTCGCCGGCACAGATGACGAGCGCCGCGTTCTTCGGATCGGCCGCCCGCCAGGCCTTCGGCAGGCTGTTGCGCTGGGTGTCCTGCCCGAAGACCATCGCGCGGAACGTGCCACGCCCGGAGTATCGCGGTGCCGCGCCGTACGGCTTCGGATTCCCGCAGTAGTCCGGAATCTCGTTCGGGTACGTGGTCTGCACGAGTGCGCGGACCTCGCCCAGCTGGATCGCCCAGGTGGCCAGCGTGCTGCCGCGCTTCGCCCTCGCAGCGCCGGGATCGTTCGGGTAGGTGTCGAGGAGCTGCCGATAACGGTCGCGGGCGCCGGTCGGATCGCCCGCGGCGAGGCGGGTGTCCGCGCACGCCAGCAGCGCGTCCGGGGCGACCTCGGCGACGACCGGCCCCGCCCGGTCGAGCTCCTCGGTCTCCGCGTCCTGCCTGGCGATCCAGTCGGTGACGTCCACGGTGCGGCACGCGTCGTCGGTCGGCAGGCCCGCCAGGAAGTCGTCCAGGACGGCGTCCGCGTCGTGCTGCCGGTTCGGGAACTCCGACCGCAGCCTGGCCAGCAGGTCGAAGCCGTGCTCCAGGTCCAGTCGATGGGCGTCGGTCAGGCCGGCGAGCAGATCGTCGCCGGCCTGGTCGAGCAGGAGGTCCTCGCGGTAGCGACGCGCGCCGGTCCAGCGTGCGTCCGGCCGCCGCTCGTAGCCCGCCATCGTCTCGGCGGCCAGCAGGCGATCGGTCGTGGCCTGCTCTCGTGCCCGCTGGACGAGCCGGCACGCGGCCGCGGCGTCCAGCATGCCGTCCGCGACCGGGCCGTCGCCGATCCGCTGCCAGAAGCCGACACCATCCACAATGGACAGAGCGAGTCCGCAGTCGCCGTCGGCGTGCGCGACGTCCATGTCGTCGGCGCGGCCGTCGACGTCGAACCGGACGACCACGAACGCGCCGAGCACGACCACCGCGAGCACACCCGCGCCGACCCGCTGCCCGGTCATCGTCGTGGTCGGCACCCGGCGCGCGGCGAGCCAGCCGTGCCCGATCATGCCGGCCCACCAGCCGAGCAGCAGCCACTGCAGCCAGCCCGAGTGCGCCGCGCTGCCGAGAACCACCAGCAGCACAAGGGAGATCAGCGCGGTCGCGACACCGAGCAGGCGGCGGCCGAGTAGCAGGTAGCCGACGCCGAACAGCGACGCGTTGCCCAACGCGACGGCGACCGGATCTCTCGGTGCACGCGGCCGCGGCGGACTGGTCCAGGACAGGTCGACGGCCGGCTCTTGCGGTTGGTACATCGCGAGTGTCCTCTGGTCGACCGACGTGGCACGGGAACTGTCGCGTGCGCGCCTCGGGAGGGGTCCCGCCCGGGACCAGTCCCGACGCGGGCCGGGCACCATGCCCCGACGCGACCGCACGGTCCTCTGCGGATGACGACCCGAACGCCGGCCGGGGACCGCATCGACGGATGGCTACGCTGAGCCCAGCCGTCGCGGGTGGACTTCGGCCAGGTTGGGGGACACGTGGAGGGGCTGCGCCCGGAAGATCCGGATCGCATCGGCGGGTACTGGTTGCTCGGCCGGCTCGGCGAGGGCGGCATGGGCGTGGTGTACCTCGGCCGCTCCCCCGGCGGACGCGCCGTCGCGGTCAAGGTCATCCGGGAGCGCTTCGCGGCCGATCCTCGGTTCCGAGCCCGGTTCCGCCGCGAGGCGGCCGCGGCCGCACAGGTCACGAGCACAGTCACCGCACCCGTGCTCGACGCCGACCCGGATGCGAGCGCGCCCTGGCTGGTCACCGCGTACCTGGTCGGCGTGACACTGCGCGAGGCCGTCGACCGGCACGGGCCGCTGCCGTCCGACGCGGTGCGCGTCGTGGCCGCCGGGCTGGGCGAGGCGCTGGTCGAGATCCACCGGATCGGCATGACCCACCGAGACATCAAGCCCAGCAACCTCATGCTCACCGCCGACGGCCCGCGGCTCATCGACTTCGGCATCGCCCGGCCGCAGGACGCCACCGCGATCACCGTCGTCGGCTCGGTCATCGGCACCCCCGGGTTCATGGCGCCCGAGCAGGCCCGCGGGGAACCGGTCGGCCCGGTGGCCGACGTGTTCGCCGCGGGCGCCGTGCTCGCCTACGCCGCAACCGGTCGGGCCCCCTTCGGCGCGGGCGACGCCGCGACGATCCTCGGTCGCATGGAACGGGGCGAGGCCGATCTCGCCGGCATCGCCGACGACCGGCTGCGCGGGGCGGTCGCCGCGTGCCTGGCCCGCGACCCCGCCGACCGGCCCGGCGCCGCCGCCCTGCTCGAGCTGACGGGTGAGCACGGCCGGGACTGGCTGCCCGCGGCGGTGCGCGAGGAGATCGACCGCCGCGGCACCGACGACCCCGTCGCACGCCCCGACCCGCGGCCGGCGTCGGCGCGGGTCATGGCCGAGGAGACCGCCGACCCCGTGGTGGAGCGGCCCGGCCCGCGCAGGCGCACCCTGCTCATCGCCGGCGGCGCGGCGGCGGCCGCGGCCGTTGTCGGGATCGCGGCGCTTCGCGACCGGGACGAGCCCGCCGCGGCTCCTTCCGCGCCGCCGCCGACCACCGAGCCGCCGACGACCGCCGCTCCGCCACCGACCGCGACCCTTCGCTGGCGCGCCAAGATCAGCGACTACTACCCGGACGTGTACACCGCGGGCGGCGTCATCGTGGCGATCGGCCAGGAGGACCGGATGCACGCCATCGAACCGGGCAGCGGGAAGGTCCTGTGGACCACGCCGACCACGGGCATCGGGCAGGTCGACAACGGCCGCGTTTTCGCCGCCGAGAACGCCAACCCGGTGCTGCGCGCGCTCGTCCCCCGCACCGGGGCCGTCCGCTGGTCCTACCAGCCGCCGTTCTCGGAGATCATCGTCCGGTTGGTCGACACGGGCTCGGTCACCTGCTTCGGCTTCGAGACGCTGCGCGCGCGGGACTCCGCGAACGGAGCGAGCCGCTGGACCGCGCCGGTGGCGGCGCAGAGCGGCTTGGCCGCCCGCGGGGACATCGTCGTCGCCGCGTCGGAGACCGCGCTCACCGCGCTGGCCGCCGAGACCGGCCGGACGCGGTGGACCTACCGCGTCGGTTCGCCGTACTACCTCGCGGTGGGCGACCGCGCGGTGTTCGCGATCGACCCCGACGGGGTGTTGCACGCGATCGCGAGATCCAACGGCAAGTCGCTGTGGCGGTTGGCGTCGATGCTGGTGGCCTGCACGCCGGTGCCCGTGGGAGACGTGGTCTACCTCGGCGGCGGGCGGGGCGAGGTGATCGCGCTGGACGCCGCGACCGGTGCGCGGAGGTGGTCACGCGAGTTCGGCCGCGACTGCGTGGTCGGCCACGCGGACGGCGTGCTGCAGGTGTCCGTGGGCGACGCGGTCCACGTGCTCGACGCCGCGGACGGCACCACCCGGTGGACCTACGAGGCGGACGTCAACCGGAAGACGCCGCCGTGCGCGGTGCGCGACATGGTCTACGTCGGCACGCGCGACGGTGCGGTCGAGGCGCTCGCGCCACCGGGAGGTACGCGTGCGGGCTCTTGAGCGACACGATCCGCGGACCATCGGGCGCTACCGCGTGCTGGCCAGGATCAGCGCGGGCGGCCTTGCCATTGTCTACTTCGGACGGTCGAGCACCGGGCGGGCGGTGGCGCTCAAGGCGGTGCACACCGAGTTCGCCGCCGATCCCGCCTACCGCGACCGGTTCCGCCGCGAGGTCGCCGCGGCTCGCGCCGTAGGCGGTCGCTACAGCCCCGGCATCGTCGACGCCGACCCCGACGCCGCCGTGCCGTGGCTGGCAATGGAGTTCCTCCCGTCGGTCACCTTGCGCGACGCGGCCCCGCTGCCCTCGCCCGCGGTGTGGACGGTCGCGGCGGGACTGGTCGAGGCGCTGGCGTCGGTCCACCGGGCGGGCGTGGCGCATCTGGATCTCAAGCCCGCCAACGTGTTGCTCACCGGCGACGGCCCGCGGCTGGCCGACTTCGGCATCGCGGCCACGCTGCGCGACGGGCAGGCCCACCTCGGCGGCGTGCCCGTCGGGTCGCCGGGCTACCTGGCGGCCGAGCAGGCGGCGGGCGGCTGGGTGAGCGCCGCCAGCGACGTGTTCTCCCTCGGCGCCACCTTGTCGTTCGCCCTCACCGGCAACCCGCGTGACGCCGACGTCGGCGACGAGCGGCTGCGCGCGCTCATCGAGCCCTGCCTGCGCGTCGACCCGGCGCAGCGCCCACGGCTCGCGGACCTGGCTCCCGCGCTGGCGGAGTTCGCGGGCGCGCCCCTGCCCGCCGCCGTGACCACCGAGATCGCCACCCGGGCCGGCGAAGCGCGGAACCCGCCCCTCGACCCGCTCGGCGGGCAGGCACCCCGCCGGCTCGGCAGGCGCGCCGTGCTGCTCGGCGCCGGCGCGCTGGTCGCGGGCGGGGGTGTGGCGGCCGCCCTGATCGCCGCCATCCCGGAGGACGAGACCGCCAAGTCCGGCACGACCACGCGGGCCACCCCGACGTCCGACGCGCCGGCCCAGGTGACCACCTCCGTCGCGCCCGAGCCACGGATGTTGGAGATCTACGCGTTCGGCGACGCGCGGCTGAAGGCCCTCACCGTGACCATCAACGGCGACCGGTTGACGCTGCGGAACGTGAAGCTGCCCTACCGCAAGCTGGTGGAGATCCCCGAATGGCCGCAACGCACCACCTACCGGATCGTCTACCACCACGGCGAGGGCCAGTTCACGTACAAGGTGATCGCGGACGGCCAGGAGTACGCCAGCGGCGGCAGCTCGAGCACCGGCGGAGACGTCAAACCCGACCCCGTCGAAGGCACCATCTAGCGTCAGAGGGGGTCGATACGGCCCTTGAGCAGGCAGAACTCGTTGCCTTCCGGGTCGGCCAGGACATGCCACTGCTCCTGGCCCGTCTGGCCGATGTCGGCCGGGCGCGCACCGAGCTTCAGCAGGCGTTCGAGCTCGGCGTCCTGGTCGCGGTCGGTGGGGTTGACGTCGATGTGCAGCCGAGACTTCCCGGGCTCCGGCTCTTCCCGGCGACTGAGGATGATCGTCGGCTGCGGACCGCCGAACCCTTCGCGCGGCCCGATCTCCGCCGAGCCGTCGTCCATGCGTTCGAGCACGACGAAGTCCAGGACCTCGCACCAGAACCGCGCCAGCAGCTCGGGGTCGCGGCAACCGAGTACGAGCTCACCCATCCGACACGCCATCGCCGGAACGTATCGGACGAGGTGAGCACGGGCGAGCTGATTTCAGGGGCCGCTACGGCTTGGCGTAGGTGCTCGCGCCCCACCAGTCGACGATGACGACCTCCTCCTCGCCGACGACCCACGCGTCGTGGCCGGCGGGGAGGCTGGTGACCTGACCGGAGGTGGCGTCGAACTCGAGGCCGTCGGCCGTGCGGACGCGCAGCGTCCCGGCGACGTGGTACTGGAAGTGCGGGACCTCGCACAGCTCGGTGCCGGCGATCGGCTTGACGTGCTCGGACCATCGCCAGCCCGGTCGCAGGACAAGGCGGCCGATCTCGCTGCCGCCGACGTGCAGCAGCTCCAGGCGGCCCCGGTCGAACTCGCGGACCTCGTCGGGGCGGGCGAAGTCGTGCTGCTCGGTGGTGGTCGTGCTGGTCATGGCGTTGCCTCCCTCACTCGTCCCAGGCCTGCACGCCGACCTGGCGCATGATCCGGCCGCCGGCGAGGTCGAGCACGGCCGAGCAGAGCACGCGGGTGCCGTCCGCGTACCGGCAGGACTCCAGGTAGGCGGCGGTGTCGCCCTGCACGACGAACCGCTCGAGGTGGTGGGTCATGTCCCGGGCGCAGACGTCGGTCAGGTAGGCGGCGACGGCCTGCTTGCCGCTCAGTACGCGCGGGCTGCTCGGTGGGCTGGTGCGGTCGACGATCCGCAGCTCCGCGTCGTCGCCGTAGAGGTCGATCAGCGCGGCGGCGTCGCGGTCCTCGATGCCGCGGCGGAACGCCTCGACGTTGAAGGTGGTCTCGGTGGTGCTCATGGCCGGTTCCTCTCGACTCGGGTGCCACGAGCGTCCGCGGGCACCGTCAACCGAGCGTCAACCCGCTGGTGTTGCCCGCGGGACCGTCCAACGCGGACACTGGAGCGGTGGTGCGGATCCTGCTGTTCGGTGAGCTCGCGGCCGAAGTCGACGGCGAGCCACTCGCGCTGCCCGCGAGCCGCAAGGCGTGCGAACTGCTCGCCTGGCTGGCGGTGCACCCGGGACCGCACGACCGGTCCCGGCTGGCGGCGGCGTTCTGGCCGGACGTGCCGGACTCGAGCGCGCGGGCGAGCCTGCGCAGCGCGATCTGGGCGCTGCGCAACGCGGTCGGCACTGCGATCGGCACTGCGGGCGGGCACCTGCGGGCGAGCCGGGACAGCGTTGAGCTGGCGGACGTCGTGGTGGACGTTCGTGAGTTCGACGAGTCGATGGCGGCCGGTCGGTTCACCGAGGCGGAGCGGCTGTGCCGGGCGGAGCTGCTGCACCGGTTCGACGCCGAGTGGGTGTTCGACCTGCGCGAGGAGTACGACGCCCGGCGCGCGGCGGTGCTGGCCCGGCTCGCCGAGTCGGCGGCCGAACCGGCCACGGCCGCCGAGTGGGCCCGCCGCTGGGCGGCCCTGCGACCCGTGGACGAGTCGGCGACCCGCACGCTGGTCCGCCTGTTGCTGGCCACCGGCGAGCGCGCCGCCGCGGTGGCCGCCTACCGACGCCTCGAGACCCGCCTGCGCGCGGAGCTCGACGTCGCCCCGGACGTCCGGACGACGGCGCTGCTGTTCGCCGACGAGCCCGCGCCGGATCCTCCGCGGTTGGAGGCCGACGAACCGGACGACCGGGGGCTCACCGGGCGGGAGCAGGAGCTCGGGGAACTGCTGACCGTCTGGCGAACGGCCGCGAGCGGGGCCGGGCGGACCGTGGCGCTCAGCGGGGACGGTGGCATCGGCAAGACGCGGCTCGCGGAGGAGGTGTGCGCGCGGGCGGCGGCTGCCGGGGCACTCGACGCCCGGGGAGCGGCCACCGGGTTCGGACCGCCGGCGCCGTTCGGGCCGTGGAGCGAGCTCGTCGCGAGCCTGGTCGCCCGTGCCGGGCCGCTGCCGCGGGACGCGAGCTGGCCGGCCGACCTCGCCCGGGTGGTGCCCGCCGCGGGCGAGCCGGCCAGGGCGGCCACCGAGCCGGACTTCGACCGGGTGCGCTTCTTCGAGGCCGTCGTCGAGCTGCTCACCTGGGCCTGCCGGCGCCGGCCGCTCGTGCTGCTCGTCGAGGACCTGCAGCTCGCCGACTTCTCCAGCCTCGAGCTGACCGCGTACGCGGGACGCCGGCTGACCCGCCTGCCCGCGCTGCTGCTCCTCACCCGCCGCCGGCTGCCGCGTCGCCCGGACGTCGACGGGATGCTCGGCGCGCTGCGGGCCTGCGGCGCGCTCGCCGCCGACCTCGAGCTGGCTCCGCTACCGCCGACGACGATCCGGCGGCTCGTGGCCGAGCTGCCCGAGTCACGGGTCGAGCAGATCGTCGAGGTCGCGGGCGGCAACCCGCTCATCGCGCTGGAGACCGCCGCCGATCCCGCCGCGGGCTTGCAGGGCGCCTCCCGGGCCGCGATCAGTCGGCTGCGCGCCCCGGCCCGGCTGTTCGTCGAGCTGGTCGCCGCCGCGGGTCGGGACCTCGACCGCACCGAGGTGGCCGCGCTCCCCCTCGTCGGCGACCCGGCGCGCGCGGTGGGCGAGGCGCTCGGGGCCGGACTGCTCCGCGAGCGCGGTGGCGCGATCGGGTTCCGCCACGCGCTGTTGTCCGACGCCGTCTACCGCGACCTCACCGACCCGCTGCGGGCCCGCCTGCACAGCGACCTCGCCGACGCGCTGCGCCGCGGGCCCGGCCGCCGGC
>NZ_JBOHGA010000001.1:0-176074 GCF_050699915.1 Actinophytocola sp. | reverse complement strand
CATCGTGCACACTGATCACCGCAGCCCTTGGATCGATCTTCGTTCTGTCGCAAGACGAATGATCAACCAAGGGCTGCGTTCATGATCAACCGGGTGGATGCCACCAACCCCGAGGTTAAAAATCAAGTTTAGGCCATGTTCGGCCTGAGCGAAGTGGCTGAGCAGGGCGTACGTGCACCGTCGACCACGCGTTCGTCCAGGCGACTGGCGCACCTTCGTGCTGCCACCGGTCCGGTACACCGATCCAGCGGCGATGCGTGCCGTCGGGCGGGGACTGCTGGGCCAGGTCACGCTGCCCGTGACCCTGGCCCCGGCGTCTGGTTCGCCTGCCTCGCAGCGCCTCGACCAGGTCCTGGATGCCTTCACCCGCTGTGTGGCCCGCTACGGGTTCGAAGGCACCACCCTCCAGCGCGTCGCCGACGAAGCGGGCATGACCCCGCAGCCACCTCCGCCGTTACGCGGGCAATCGCGACGACCTGCGCGAGCTGTTCGCCCAGCGCCTCATCAGCAGGTACGCCGACCAGGCGAAGCAGCTCGCCCACGCCGGTCCCGCCGAACAGCGCGCACAAGCCCTGATCGGCTACCTCTTCGGCGAGGACATGGAACCCGGCGACGACAACGCCACCATCGACGCCATCCTGGCCGCCGCGCGCTTCGACGACACGCTCCGCGAACGCATCCGTACCGTTTTACGCGTCCATGTAGGTCTCGACGTCACCGACGGCACCAGAGGCGACTCGAACGTACGCATCATCTTCGACCGAGTCGGAGCCGCAGCGACCTTCCCGGTCATCGCCCGCTCTGGCCGCCACCATCGGCAGGTTCGACGCCGACATCGAAGAAGTCATCAGGCCGACCGAGCTCAAAGCCACCTTCGCGCACCTGGCCCACCGCTACGCCAACGCAGCGACCAACGGATCCTCCACGCTCAACGCCACGCTCAAGCCAATGAGTAACTGACGTACCCGTCGACCATGATCCGGACGGATGAGCAGCGCTGGGTACCGACCTGCTCGGTTGTCAGACCCGACGGTCGGCCTGGGTGTTGACCGCGCGCGGGCGTCGTGGTCGCCTCCACCGTCGCCCGGTCCGTCGATGCCTCTGGCGACGGTTCTCCCACGACCCCGTCCAATGCTTCCCTAGCGACCAACCGCGAGGGCGCGCGGCGGCGCTACCGGTCGGTCGGCGGCACGGTATACGTGAGTGAGTCCAACAGGTGGCCGCCATCGTCGAGCAGCTCCACCCGCACCCGCCTGCCGGCGGTCACGCCCAGCTCCGCCGCGCCCCGCTCGTTTCGCGGGGTCAAACGGAAGACGACGGTGTGCTCTTCCCGCAGCAGGGTGCGGTCGTCAGACGTTCGGTAGGACATCGTGCGTGGCATTAGGTCATCTCCCCGTCCTGCTCGCCGACAGGCGCGACGTCATCTGGGGCGCGTATATGCGACCGCCGTCGACCTCCCAGCGGTCCACGGCGATGTCCGGCAGGTCCTCGCCCGCCGGCCCCGGGTCGGCCGCCGCGGCGGGCGCGAGCAAGTCGTCGACACTGTCGACGTTGTCCCGCCGGCCCGTCGTCATCAGTACCTGGTGCGCGATCGGCTCGGCGGTTCCCGGCGGAAGGACCAGCAGCGTGACACGCCGCCCGGTCGCCCCGATCACGTCGATGGTGTGCGGGTTCTGCGACCGGTATCCACCGAGCCGGAGCAGCCGGCCGTCGACCAGGAGGCGCCGTGGCACGGCGTCCCAGGCGGTGAGGTCGTAGGTCACCCCCTCGACGTGGCCCAACCGAACGCCAAGCACCTCGATCAGCGCCGGGAGTTCGGTAGCCAGGTCGAGGGACCGGGGCCACCACGCCCCGTCCACGTACCCGGTGGCGGGTGCCTTCGGCTTCAACTTCAGCCGCAGCGCCTGCCGGGCCGGGCCGGCCGCCGGTGGCCTGTTGGTTGGAAGATGCGGGCCCGATGTCATGTCGGTGCTCCCGTCCCCGGCCGAGACGGCCGGTGTTGCATGACGCTCAGTGGCGCTGCTTGCGGACGAGGCGCCGTAGCTGGGTGATGCGCGCGGTGCCGAGTATCAGGGTCAGCAGCACGGAGCCGACCGCGCCGATGAGCAACGCGACGGCCAGCGGGGTGCTGGTGGTCATCCACAGGAAGGAGATCTCGGTACTGCGGGTGTTCTGCACCAGGAAGATGATCAGCAGCACCGCGAGGATCGCGGCGCCGGCGAGAGCCATCCAGGCCGCTCCGGTGCGAGTGTGCGGCACCTGCACGGCCTCGGGCGTGAGTTCGGGCGTGAGTTCGGCCGTGGGTGCAGGAGTCGGTTCAGGCTTGGCTTCGGGCATCGGCTGAGCCGGCTGCCTGCCCAGGTCGACCGGCGTCGGGGCAGGGGCACCAGGAGGACGGAGTCGGAGGTGGCCGTTGGTATCACTACTGCGAGTACGACGGACGGACATGAGTACCGCTTCTTCCAGGATTTTCGAGCCGGAAAAGGTGGCACCTCGGGAATGGGATGTCGTCGCGTCCCGACAACGCCCACTGTACGCCCTCCGCAGCGCAACCGTCAGCCTGGTCAACCGTCGTTACCCGTCACAGGGCCACGAGAGAAAACCCAGCTGAATATGGAGACCAATAAACGTCGAGAACGAAATATGCGTTGATCGCATGCGGTGCCGCGCTCGTCACGCTGGTGACCGGATACGACGGGGAGGTCTTCGGCGCGTCACCCGACGTCATCCACCAACTCCGCGTCGCCCCAGCAGCACGGTGTCGCCGACCGGCACGGTGGCCCCACGACCACGGTGCCGCCACCCGCCAGCCCGAACGGATGGCCGTCGGGCACGCCGCCGCAGCGTTCGCGACCCGGGCATCGGGCAGCGGGCCTACGGCCCGACCGCTAATGAGCGACTGACCTGCTGTACGTGGCCGTGAGGTTGGTGACACGCCTGCTGGTTGTGCTTGATCGTGGGGAGATCTCCGGGTGCGGTGGTGATTGCTCGGGTATCGGCCGCGGGGGTATGTCCCTCGACCGTTGCCCCGATGATCAACCTCGAACGACGAGAGCCCGGACCGCGCCCGGCTCCTCGGCTCATGTGTCTGGCCGTAGCTGATCGAGCGGCGTCGACCACCTCCGTTTGACCTCAACTAATGTGGAGGTTCTAGGTTGGGGTCAGTCGGCGATCTCGTCGGCCGACATCGTCAGGAGACCTCCGTGGGCCAGGAACAGCCAGCCACTACTACCTCACCGGTCACCGCGCGGGCCGGCCGGCGGGCGTGGCTCGGGCTGGCGATGCTCGCGCTGCCCGCCCTGCTCGTGTCGATGGACCTGACCGTGCTGCACTTGGCGGTGCCGAGCCTGAGCGCAGATCTGGCGCCGAGTAGCTCACAGCTGCTGTGGATCGTCGACATCTACGGATTCATGATCGCCGGGTTCCTGATCACCATGGGCACCCTCGGGGACCGGATCGGGCGGCGGCGGCTGCTGCTCATCGGCGCCGCCGCGTTCGGCATCGCTTCGGTGCTCGCCGCGTTCTCCACCAGCCCGGAGATGCTGATCGCCGCCCGCGCACTGCTCGGGATCGCCGGGGCAACCCTGGCCCCGTCGACACTCGCCCTGATCCGCAACATGTTCCACGACCCGGCGCAGCGCACGGTGGCGATCTCGGCGTGGTTCACCAGCTTCCTGGCCGGCGCGGCGCTCGGCCCGGTGGTCGGCGGGGCGCTGCTGGAGTTCTTCTGGTGGGGCTCGGCGTTCCTGATCGGCGTCCCGGTGATGGTGCTACTGCTCGTGGTCGGACCGGTGCTGCTGCCCGAGTACCGCGACCCCCAGGCCGGCCGGGTGGACCTGCCCAGCGCGGGAATGGCGCTGGCCGCGGTGCTGGCCGTCATTTACGGGCTCAAGCAGGTCGCCGCGGACGGACTCACCGTGCTGCCCGTCGCGGTGGTCGTCGCCGGACTCGTGATCGGTGTGGTCTTCGTCCGGCGCCAACGCATCCTCGCGACCCCGCTGGTCGATCTGGGGCTGTTCCGATCGCGCGCGTTCAGCGTGTCGCTTGGCGCGTTGACGATCAGTTCGGTCGTCATGGGCGGCGTGGGCTACCTCGTCGCGCAATACCTGCAGCTCGTCACAGGGCTCTCCCCACTGACCGCAGGGCTGTGGATGCTGGTTCCGCTCGGCGTCGGGATCGTGTCGATGGTGGCGGCCCCGCTGCTCGTGCGTCGGGTCCGCCCCGGCTACGTCATCGCCGCCGGACTGGGGCTGGCCGCTGTCGGGTTCGCGGTCGTGAGCCAGGTCGGCGACGCCTCCACATCCGCGGTCGTGATCATCGGGCTGAGCATCGTGTTCGCTGGTCTGATGCCCGTCGCGGCCCTGGGGGCCGACGTCGTCCTCGGCGCTGCCCCACCAGAGCGAGCCGGAGCGGCATCGGCGATCTCTGAGACGTCCCAGGAACTCGGCCTGGCTTTGGGCATCGCACTGCTGGGCAGCATCGCCACCGCCGTCTACCGCGGCCAGCTGGCTGGTACCGTCCCTGCCGATGTCCCCGGCACGGCCGCGGAGGCGGCCCGCGACACCCTCGGCGGCGCCACCGGTGTGGCCGATCAACTCCCCGTCGCCGTGCTCGACGCCGCCGCCGACGCGTTCACCAACGGCATGCAGGCCGCCGCCGCGGTCAGCGCCGCCGCGCTCGCCGGAGTCGCCCTCGCGGCCGCCATCGCACTCGGACGCGTGGGCTCCGAACCCGACGGCCACCCGGACCGCCAGCTCCACGCACCGGCGTCAACGTGAAGAACCGCGGGTCGGTGACGGTGCCGGTCCCAGCCGGAGAACGGCGCGGTAGGCGATACGATGTGGAGGAAGATGGTTGCGCATCCGCCGTGGTGGGCCGCCAGATTGTCAGCCTTTCCGCCCGCGTCCTGGGAGAGATGCGATGACGAGCAAGAACACGCCCTCGGGCGCGGTAGGTCTCGGGATCTGGGGAAATCTCGGGGTCTGGATCGCATTTGGCTCTCTCTTCGGCGTCGTCGTCGGGGGTTTTTTTGACAACGTCGCTCTCGGTGTCGCGCTAGGTGTGGCCCTGGGTGTGGTCGTCGGCTCCGTCTTCATCGCGCGAAGGAATGACGCCGGTCGGCGTGATTGAGCTCGACGCCGACCAGCGCGCCCTCGGCGTGCACCGCGTCGGCGAGACGGCGCAACCCGGCGATCATCTGGTCGTCGTGGGCACCGAGCTCCCGTGTGCGGCCGCGCCCGTCCGCTCGTACGTAGGCGGCCTCGGTGAACACCAACGCCGCACCGCCCGCCGCTCGAGCACGCAGGTAGGCGATGTACCGGTCTGTCGGGGTTCCGTCGAGGGAGCAGTAGTTCCGCTCCATGGGTGCGCTGACGATCCGGTTGCGCAGCACGGCGTTTCCGACCCGCAGCGGCGTACCAAGCAGTCCGTCCGTCATGGACGATCGCGGATGTGCTGGACCAGCGCCTCCAGTGCGAGCGAGTAGCCGCGCCAGCCCGCGCCGGCGAGGTACACCGCGGCGGCCCCGGCGAAGATGTCGGTCCTGTCCTTGCCGTCCCAGGCGTACCACTGGGAGATGTGGACGATGGCGAGCGGGTGGTCGGTGTCTCGCACGGCATCGAGAAGTGCGTAGCCGTAGGAAGCGAGTCCGGCCGGGTTGATCACGTACCCGTCGAGCAGGTGGTGGCGCTCGTGTACCCATTCGGTGAGCGCGCCTTCGTAGTTCGACTGGAAGTGCAGGACGGTCACTTCGAGGCGCCGGGCGGTGGCGTCGACGTCCTGGGTGATGTCGTCGAGCGTCGCCTGGCCGTACTTCGCGGGATTCCGCTCACCGAGGCGGTTCAGGTTCGGTCCGTGCAGTACTGCCAGCTGCATCAGTCGACCCTCCTAGGTAGGTCGGCAGAACCGACCGTGGGATCGGACCCTTGTTCCGCCGTCCCTGGGTGGTCTCCTCCCACGCGTGCGCGAGGATTCCCACGCTCCTGCTCAACACGAACAGCCCGCGCGCCAGGGGCGACGGAAACCCGAGCTCCGCGTAGATGACCGCGGTCGCGCCGTCGATGTTCATCGGCACCGGCTTGGCCCGGCCTCCCTCCAGGACCTCCTCGACGGCCCGCGCCGCCTGGAGGTGGCGGCCGGCGACGACGCCGTCCGCCACGGCGCGGTCGACCAGATCGAGGAGCGGGTCCCGGCGCGGGTCCACCGGGTGGAAGCGGTGTCCGAAACCCGGCACGTACCGGTACCGGGCGACGGCCCGTTCGGTTGCGGCGTCGAGGCTCGCGCCGGTGTCCTGAAGGGACACGATCTCGGACAGCAGCTCGACGCACTGCTCGCCCGCACCGCCGTGGGAGTCGCCGAGTGCGTTCACTCCGGACGCCATGGCGTTGTTGAGGCCCACGCCGCACGTGGCGGTCATCCGGGCGATGGCGATCGATGGCGCCTGCGGCCCGTGGTCGACCGACGCGACCATCGCCGCCTCCAGCAGCGCGGCCTGCCGGGGAGCCGGAAGATCGCCGCGGACCATCAGCCAGATCGTCGAGACGAGGCCGGTCGAGCCGATGAGGTCCTGGACGGGCACGCCGCGAAGTTCCACCACGCCGGGCTCCATCCGGCAGATGCTGGTGGCCCACCAGTCCGCGGCCTCGGAGTCGGTGCTCATCCCGCGCGCTCGTCTTCGACCGCGACGGTGTCGGCCGAGCCGCCATCACGCCACCGAGTGATGAAGTCGCGGGTCTCGGCGTTGTGCTCGCCCAGCACCGGTGGCGGCCCGGCCGGGCGGAGCGGTTCACCGTTGATCAGCACGCCGTTGCCGCTGGCCCGCACGGATCGCTCGGTGTCGCCGGGGAACGGTACGTCGGTGAAGAAGCCGCGATGCGCCAGCTGTTCGGACTCGACCGCCTGCGGTACGGACAGGATGCGCGCGGCCGGGACGCCGATGGCGGGCAGGAGCTGTTCCCATTCGGCGGCGGTGCGCTTGCGGAGCTCACGGTTCAACTCGTCGTTCAACGCGTCGCGGTTGTGTTTACGTGCTTCGCGGTCGGCGAACCGGGAGTCGGACATGAGATCGGTCCGGCCGAGCAGCTCGCACAGCTTCTCGAACTGGGCCTGCCGGTTGGCGGCGATGTTGAGGGGACCGTCGGCGGTGTCGAACGTGCCGGACGGCGCGGCTGTCACGTTCTGCTGCCCCATCGGCGCCGGCCGGGCACCGCTGATCACGTAGTGGGACACCGCCCAGCCCATCGCCGACATCGAGGCCTCCAGCATCGACAGGTCGAGAAAGCATCCTTCGCCGGTGCGCTCGCGCCCCACCAGCGCGGCCGATATCGACAGCGCCGCCATCAGGCCGCCGACGGTGTCACAGACCGGGAATCCGACTCGCAGGGGCGCGGTCTCCTCGGTGCCGGTGATGCTCATCATCCCGGAGAGGCCCTGGATGATCTGGTCGTAGGCGGGCGCCTGACTCATAGGCCCGGTCTGGCCGAATCCCGTTATGGCGCAGTAGATCAGCGTCGGGTTGACGCTGCGCAGGTGCTCCCAGTCGAAGCCGAGTCGTGCGAGTACGCCGGCGCGGAAGTTCTCGAGCAACACGTCCGCGCCGCGCACCAGGTTCTCGAACGTCTCACGCTGTGCGGCATCCTTCAGATCGAACTCGATGGACTTCTTCCCCGCGTTCTGCGCCAGGAAGGACGCGCCGATGCCGGCGCTGTTCAGCTCCGGATCCGGACCGAGATGCCGTGCGAGGTCACCGGATCCCGGAACCTCGATCTTCACGACCTCGGCACCGAGCAGCATCAGCTGGTAGCTGCAGTACGGACCGGCCAGCACGTTCGTGAGATCGAGTACCCGGATGCCGCAGAGCGGTGAATTTTCCATGCGTCTACTCCTTCTGCGACGAAACGCAGAAATACGAGGATCGTCCGCCGGTCGATCGGGCTACATGCGGAACGGGTGATCGAAGCCCCGTTCGGCCATGTGTGCGGCGACCTCCGCGAGGGCGTCGACGAACTCCTTGATCCGCTCGTTGGGGAAGCGCACGGTCGGACCGCTCAGCGACAGGGCGGCGATCACCGATCCGGTGCGACCGATGACCGGCACGGCGACGGCGGACAGCCCGGTCTCGCGCTCGCCGTGACTGAAGGCGTATCCCTGCACGGCCGCCTCGTCGATCTGCGCACGCAGCGAATCGACGAATTCGGGGCCGTAGGGCGAACTGCGCGCCACGCGAGCGAGATGCGCATCGTCTGAGTTGCGCAGCAGGATCTTCGACGAGGCGCCCGCCCAGAGTGGGAGCTCGTCCCCGACGTGCACGACATGGCGCAGCGGCTGCGGACTTTCCTGCTGGGCGACGCAGACGCGGTAGATGTCGCGGACGACGTAGAGGTTGACAGTCTCGCGCTGCCGCTGCGCCAGTCCGCGCATCAGCTCCTTGGTCTCCGGCGGGAGTTCCCAGCTGCCGCGGGCCAGATGCGCCCAGCGCCACAGGCTCGGGCCGGCCATGTATCCCTTCGCCGTCGCCCAGAGCAGTCCGTTCTGTTCCAGGGTCTGCACGAGCCGGATCACCGTCGTCTTCGCGAGTCCGGTGGCCCGGACGATCTCCGCCACCGATATCGCGGGTTGGGACTCGGTGAGCAAGCCGAGGATGTCGATGGCGCGCTGCACGCTGCGCACACCCTGCGTCTCACCGGCGGTCTCGCCGGCTCCGCTCGCGGTGTCCCAGCGGGGCTCAGCGGCCTGATCCGTGCCGGTCGACTTCACAACCCCGTCCCCTCTTGCCACAACGATCCATCATCCTCACCGCTTCGCGTCGCTCCGTCCAGGGTTCGACTGCACGAGACCTCGCCTTCGTCGCCATAACGTCTTCGGCTCGAAGACTTGCCAGCGAATGTGGCGAGCCGTACGTTACACGCAGTCCGTACAGCGGTCCAGATGTACCGCTTGATGGTTCATGAGGAGAACTGTAGTGCTGCACGACGTTCTCAAACCGGCCAAGGCAGACGTCCCGACCGAGGCTCCGGCGTACGTGGCCGGCCGGTGGACCAGCGAGGGACCGCCCGCGAAGCGAGTCGGCCCGTTCGTCCGCGACGTTGTCACGCACTCCTACCCGGCGACTGCCGAGCAGCTTGAGACAGCGCGGGAATTCGCTCGCGACGGCGCGCGCATGGTCGCCGCGCTGGCGCCGGCCACCCGTGCCGCCGTGCTGGACCGCGCCGCACGGCTGGCGGCGGAGTATCGCGCCGGCTTCGCCCGGCTCATCGCCCTCGAGCTCGGCAAGCCCGTGAAGGACGGTCTGGGCGAGATGGACCGGGTGGCGGACACGTTCGCGGTCTGCGCCGGCGAGGCTCGACACATCGGCGGTGAGAACGTGCCGGTCGCCGGGTGGGCGCGCGGGGTGGGAAACACGGCCCTGACCTATCGGGCGCCGGCGGGGGTCGCGCTGGCGATCACGCCGTTCAACGCCCCGGCGAACCTGTTGGCGCACAAGCTGGGCGCCTCGTTCGCCGCCGGGAACACCACGCTGGTCAAGGCGCCGCCGCAGGCGCCGGCGACTACGGCCGCGATGGTGGCACTGGTGCTCGAGGCGGGTATGCCGGCGGAGGCCGTCCAGTTGCTCCATGGCGGCGGCGATGTGGGCGCGGCGCTGTGCGCGGCATCCGAGGTGGCCGTCATCAGCTTCACCGGCAGCCCGGAGACCGGCGCCGCGGTCGCCCGGGCCGCAGGCGCCAAGCGGCTGGTGCTGGAACTCGGCGGCAACGCCGCGACGATCGTGTGCGCGGACGCGGATGTCGCGCACGCCGCTGCCACCTGCGCGCGGACCGGTTACACGAACTCCGGGCAGAGCTGCATCTCCGTGCAACGCGTCTACGTGCAGCGCGAGCGATACGACGAGTTCCTCGCCACGTTCTGCACCGAGGTCCGCGGACTCACCGTGGGCGACCCGCTCGACCCGGCGACCGATGTCGGGTCGATGGTCGACGAGGACGCGGCCACACGGGTGGAGAAGTGGATCAGCCAGGCCGGCGCACAGGGCGCCCGGGTGCTGGTCGGCGGCGGCCGCGACGGCGCGACTCTGCACCCGACCGTCGTGGCGGCCCCGCCCGCCGACGCCACGCTGGTGACCGAGGAGGCCTTCGGCGCGCTGGTCGCCGTGCTGCCCTTCGACACCCTCGCCGAGGTCGTCGACACCTGCAACCGCAGCAGGTTCGGCCTGCAGGCCGGCCTGTTCACCAACGACATCGCCACGATCATCCACGCGTGGCGCGAGCTGCAAGTCGGCGGACTCATCGTGAACGGCTCGTCGAACTACCGTCTCGACCACGTCCCGTTCGGCGGGGTCAAGGACTCCGGTTTCGGACGGGAAGCGCCCAAGCAGATGATCGACGACTACACCGTGATCAAGACGCTGATCCTGCGCGGCATGTCCATCTGGGGGCAGGCATGAGCGCCCCCACCGTGACCGCGGCCGAGGCACTCGTCGCGCAGCTCGAGTCCTACGACGTCGAATACGTTTTCGGCCTGTGTGGACACACGAACATCGCCTTCCTGGACGCCTTGGGGCGCAGCGACATCCGCTTCGTCATCTCCCGGCACGAGCAGGCCGCCGCGCACGCGGCGGACGGGTATGCCCGGATGACGGGGAAGCCCGGGGTGCTCCTGGTCCACGTGGGACCGGGGATGATGAACGCGGTGACCGGTGTCGCGACCGCCGCGCTCGACTCCGTCCCACTGGTCACCATCGCCGGGGACATCCCGTCCTACTTCTACGGCCGGCATCCGCACCAGGAGGTGAACCTGCATCGCGACGCCGACCAGACCGCCATCTACGCGCCTTTCGTGAAGCGGGCGTGGCACGCCCACCGCGCCGAGGACCTCTCCCGGTTCACCGAACGGGCCTTCTGGACCGCGACATCGGGACGGCCCGGGACGGTGCTGCTCAACATCCCGATGGACCTGTTCTCCCGCCAGGTACCGGCGGAGTCGGCGACCACGTACCCGCTTGTCGCGCACCGGCCCAATCCAGCGGTGTCGCCTGCGGAGACACGACGGATCGCGGAGGCACTCGTCGGCGCGGAGCGGCCGCTGATCTACGTGGGCGGCGGCCTGCGGAACGACCCCGGGCGGCAGGCGCTGCGCCGGCTCGCCGAGCACCTCGACATCCCGATCGCGCACTCCCTCATGGCCAAGGGCACCGTGGACGACCGGCACCCGCTGGTGATGGGTATGACCGGCTTCTGGGGCCTGGACCTCACGAACAAGTACACGATGGACGCCGACGTCGTGCTGGCGCTCGCCACTCGGTTCGCCGAGACCGACGCGAGCTCGTGGAACTCCGAGTACACCTGGCAGTTCCCGCCGGGACGGCTCATCCAGATCGACATCGACCCCGCCGAGATCGGCCGGAACTACCCGGTCGAGATCGGCGTGGTGGCCGACGTCGGCGTCGCGGTTGAGGCCATCGCGGACGCCGTCGTCGCCCTGCGCCCCGAGGGCGCCACACGCCCCGCGCTGCGTGACACCATCCGCTCCGAGCGGGACGAGCTGTTCGCGTCGAGCCGGGAACGCGGCCGCAGCGGCGACTTCCCGCTGCGCCCCGAGCGGATCCTTGCCGACCTTCGAGACACGCTGCCGTCGAACGCGGTGCTCGTGACCGACGTGGGCTGGAACAAGAACGGTGTCGCACAGTGCTACGAGCTGCCACCCGACGGCCGGTTCGTCACACCGGGCGGGCTGTCCACAATGGGCTTTGGCCCGGCAGCGGCCATCGGCGTGCAGCTCGCCGAGCCCGACCGAGTGGTCGTCGCGTTGGTCGGAGACGGCGGGATGAGCGCGCAACTACCCGCGGTGCCGATGGCGGTCGAGCAAGGGTTGCCGGTGATCTTCCTGGTGATGAACAACCGCGCGCACGGCACGATCGCCGACCTGCAGGCAGCGAGCTTCGGCGCCAGCTTCGGCTGCGAGTTCCGCGACCAGAACGGCAACCCCTACTCGCCCGACTTCGCCGCCTACGGCCGGGCGTGCGGTGCCGACGGCTATCTCATCGAGAAACCCGAAGATCTCGCCGCCGCACTCCGCGAGGCGATCCAGCGTCGCGGGCCGGCGGTGCTGGACGTCCCGATGGTGAACGAACCCGTCCCCACCCCAGGCCATTGGAACATCAAGGACATCTACCGCGGTGTATTCGACTAGTACCCGAGAATTCCACAATGAGGTGACGTTTCATGGCCAGTGCACGAATTGCGCGAGTTCTCGCGTCCGCGGCCGTCATCGCCGTCGCGACGAGTACCGCGTGCAGCGCCCCTGGTAGCTCCTCGTCCTCGGAGGAGAACTCAGGCGGCCCGATCAAGATCGCCGTGGTCGACGCGCAGAGCGGGCAGCTGAGCTCGCTCGGACAATGGGAGTGGAAGGGCGCGAAGCTGGCCGCCGACGAGTGGAACGACAAGGGCGGGATCAACGGCCGGGAAATCCAGCTCGAGCTCTTCGACGACCAGGGCGACCCGACGGTCGGCACGAACCTCGCACGCAAGCTCGCCAGTGAGGACTTCATCGCGATGATCGGTACCGCGGAGAGCGCGGTCACCGTCGCCATGATCCCCATCCTGCAGCAGTCCAAGATCCCCAACATCACCTCCGGCCAGTCGCCCGCCATCGCGGCGACCAAGAGTCCGTTCGCGTTCTACAACGGCCCGACGAGCACGACCTATGACGAGACACTCGCCAAGTATCTCGTCGACCAGGAGGGCAAGAAGAAGATCGCGCTGATCTCCAACAACGGGTCCTACGGCAAGGGTGAGCGCGAGGCCTTCACCAAGGCCCTCGCCGACCGCGACGTCAAGCCGGTCGACGACCAGGTGGTGACCACCGACCAGAAGGACTTCAGCGCGGCGCTGACGTCGATCCGGCAGAAGGCACCGGACGTGCTGTTCGTCGGCACCGAGGAGGTCGAAGCGGGACTGATCGTCAAGCAAGCCCGCGAGCTCGGCATCACCGCGACGATCGCCGGAGCCGCTCCCATGGGGACACCGGTGTACCTGTCCACGGCCGGCGCGACGAACGCGGAGGGCACCGTCGTGAGCTCGCCCTACCTGAGCAACGACACGAGCGACGCCTCCCGCACGTTCGCCGATGCCTACCAGGCCGCGCACAAGGAGGAGGCTGAGCTGCACGGCGCGAAAGCCTACGACGGCGCGAACATCGTCTTCACCGCGCTGAAGGACAGCGATGTCGCCACGGGCGAGAAGTTGGCCGACGCGATACGGGCGACGAAGTATGAGGGCCTGCTCGGGAACTTCGAGTTCGACAAGACCGGCGTAGGCATCCACGCCACGTCGATCGGTGTCATCAAGTCCGGGAAGCTCGTCTCCGAGTCCGCCAGCTGACCCTTCCCGGGGCCGGGCACCGATGGTGTCCGGCCCCGGCGAGGTAAGGACGACCATGGAAGTCTTTTTCCAAACTCTTGTCGGCGGGCTCGGCTTCGGCGCCGTCTATGCCCTGGTTGCCATGGGATTCTCGCTCGTCTACCGGACGATGGGCCTGGTCAACTTCGCCCACGGACAGGTCGTCATGATCGGCGCCTACGCGGCGTCCACCTTCTATATGTCCGCACACCTGCCGTTCTTCATCGCCATCCCGGTCGCCATGGCGGTCACCGGCTTCGTCGGACTCGTCATCGAGCGGGTGCTGCGGCCGTTGGAGAACAAGGACTTCGACCTCATGCTGATCGGCACGATCGGCTTCGGCGTCGTACTCGAGTCCCTCGCGACGATCATCTGGGGCGCGACCGGGCACGCCGTGCCCTCTCCCGTCGACACCGCACCGCTCGACCTGTTCGGCATCCGCGTCCGCACCTACAGCCTCGTGGTCCTCGCCATCGCCGCCGTTGCGACCGTCGCGCTGGTGATGTTCCTGCAACGCACGAAACGCGGAGCGGCCATGCAGGCGGTCGCCATGGACCACGAGGCGGCCACCGCGGTCGGCATCCACGTCGGACGCAGCAACGCCATCGCCTTCGCCATCGGCGCCGGCCTCGCCGCGCTCGCCGGTGCCTTGGTCGCGCCGCTGCTCTACGTCAACCCGACGTTGGGCGGATCCCTTGGCATCAAGGGATTCGCCGCCGCGATCCTCGGCGGCTTCGGCAGTATCCCCGGCGCGATCGTCGGCGGGCTGGCCATCGGCGTGCTCGACTCGTACGCGGCTGGACGATTCCAGGCCTACTCCGAGCTCGTAGTGTTCCTGGTATTCACGGTCATCATCATGGTCCGGCCCACCGGTCTGTTCGGCGAGCGGACGGTGAATCGGGCATGAGGCTGCGTGTCGGAAGCGTCGCGGTCATCGCGGTGCTCGCCTGGTTTCTTCCCTATCAGCTCGATCTCTACAGCATCCACGTGCTCAACATCGCCATCGTATTCGCACTGCTGGCCATCGGACTCGGCCTGGCGTTGGGCATCAGCGGTCAGATCAACCTGGCCCAGGTCGCGTTCTTCGGCGTCAGCGCCTACGCCGTCGCCATCCTCACCACAAAGGCCGGACTCGGATTCTGGACGTCGGCCGTGCTCGCACTCATCGCGTCCGCGCTGATCGGCCTGTTCGTCGGCATCCCCGCGCTGCGCATGCAGTCCCACTACCTCGGCATCGTCACCCTCGGGCTGGCGCTCGCCTTCACGAACTGGGTTACCAACAGCACACTCACCGGCGGCGCGGACGGCATCTCCGGCATCCCCGCGCCGCCGCTGCTGGGCATCGACCTCTCCAACGAGTACCTGTACTACTACCTCGAGCTGATCGTGTTCGGGCTCGCGCTGGGGTTCGCCGGCTTCCTCGCGAACACCGGGCTGGGCCGGCGGATGCGGGCGATGCGCGACGACTCGCTAGCCGCCGGCGCGGTCGGCGCCCCGGTGCCGATCCTGCGGATGACGGCCTTCGTGCTGGCCAGCCTCTACGGTGGCGTGGCCGGAGTGCTCTATGCCGGCCTCATCCGGTACGTCGCGCCCGAGACCTTCAGCATCGCCAACATGTTCCTACTGCTCGCCATGGTCATCATCGGCGGCCGACAGAGCATCGTCGGCTGCGTCATCGGCGCGATCGCGCTGTCCCTGCTGCGCGAGGCGCTGGTCGACTTCTCCGTCTACGCGCAGCTGGGGTTCGGTGCGGTCGTCGTGCTCATGGTGGTGTTCGCCCCGACCGGACTGGCCGGCATTCCCACCCGGCTGCGCCGCGTGATCCGGCGCAAGGGATCGGCCGAGAAACGAGCCGTGCTGCGGCCGTTCCAGCCCGGTCTTCCCGCCGACGCCGAGCCCAGCCCCGGCGCGGGCCTGGAGATCACCAGGATCAGCAAGCAGTTCCGCGGGCTGAAGGCACTCGTCGACGTGTCGATGTCGGTACAACCGGGCGAGATCCGGGGCGTGGTTGGACCAAACGGCTCCGGCAAGACCACCCTCTTCAACATCGTCAGCGGCATCTACACCGTCACCTCGGGCTCCGCGTCGGTCGACGGACGCGTGGTGACCGGACGCCGGCCCCACCACCTGTCCAAGCTCGGCATCGCCAGGACGTTCCAGAACCTCCGGCTGTTCGGCCAGATGACGGTCCGGGAAAACGTCCTGGTCGCCCTGGATCGGTCCGCCATGTGGTCGGTCTGGCGATACGTGCTGTGGCCGGTCGGCGTCTGGCGCACCGAGCGTGGGTTGCGCCGACGCGCGGACGAACTGCTGGACCGGTTCGGCCTCACCGACTTCGCCGGCGCGGCACCCCGGTCCCTCCCCTACGGGATCCAGCGGCGACTCGAGATCGCACGCGCGATGGCGACGAACCCGAGTCTGCTCCTCCTCGACGAGCCGGCCGCCGGGCTCAACGGCCACGAGGTCGGTCAGTTGAGCGACATCGTCCGGTCCATTCGCGACAGTGGGGTGACGGTAGTGCTCATCGAGCACAACATGGGCCTGGTCATGTCCCTGTGCGACCGCGTGACCGTACTGGCCAGCGGAAGTGTGATCGCCGAGGGTACGCCAGCCGAGGTGGCCGTGCGCCCCGCCGTGATCGAGGCGTACCTGGGCGACTCGATGAACACCGCGGACATCGCTGCCGAGGTGGAGACGGAGGTGGCACGATGACCGTGCGGTCCCCGGAGGCGGTCCAAAACCTCCAGGAACTCGTGGTGTCCGGCCTGTCGGTGCACTACGGCGGTGTCCAGGCCGTCAGGTCCGTCAGCTTCACCGTCGGCGCGGGACAGTGCGTCGGCATCATCGGCGCGAACGGCGCAGGCAAGACGTCGACCCTGAAGGCTCTGATGGGTCTCGTGCCGCGCACAGCGGAGACCATCCGGTTCGGCGACCACGACCTCACCAAGGTCAGGGCGCGGAACATCGTGCGCCACGGCATCGGGTACGTGCCGGAGGGCAGGCATGTCTTTCCCGGTCTGTCCGTGGAGAAGAACCTGATGCTCGGCGCTTACGTCCGGTCGTGGAAGGGCGAGACCCGGGCGACCATGGACGAGGTGTTCGAGCTGTTTCCCATGCTCGGCGAGATGCGCCACCGTCTCGCCGGGGCGCTCTCCGGCGGCCAGCAGCAGATGCTGGCGGTGGGCCGGGCGTTGATGTCGAACCCGCGGCTCATCCTGCTCGACGAGCCGTCCATGGGCCTGTCCCCCAAGCTCATCGAGGACATTCTGGAGGTCCTGCAGCGGCTCAGCGCTGCCGGGCACGGTCTGCTCCTGGTCGAGCAGAACGCGAAGCTCACCTTCGAGGCGACGAAGACCTGCCTGGTCATGGAGAACGGGGAGGTTGCCATGACGGGGACCTCGGCCGAGCTCCGCCGCGATCCCCGTGTCCGGCAGATCTACCTCGGTCTCTGAGCGGAGCTCACCGGCAGAACGGCTCGGCTCCCGCAGCGGACCGGATCCCCCCGACGATGAGCTTCTGGAAGTACGCGGCACCGTCCGAGACGGCCGGGTCGGCGAATGCCGCAGCGTCATGGCCCAGCGTGGTGACCCACGACCGGCCGCCGTCGTAGTACTGACACCACGCGACCGGGTGGTCGTCGCCATGCCCGGGATGTCCCATCGAGCCGCGGACCCCTCGAGCCAGCGTCGACTCGTCGACCGTGGCGAGCGTGCGGACGTCGCTGGGGAACGGCACCAGGTTGTACCACTCGTCGGCGAACGCCCACCGGCGCGGCAGATCCTTTGTGGACACGTCCTTGCGGTCGACCGTCCGCACCGTTCCCGGCTGGTAGGGGCCGTGGTCGTAGTAGTTGGCGTTGCCCAGCAGGCCCTCGTACCACTGCCAGTTGTACTCGGTACCGAACGCGTTGTGGATCCCGACGAACCCGCCGCCACCACGGACGTACTGGCGCAGCGAGGTCTGTGCCGCGTCGTCGAGGGTGTCTCGCGTCGTGCTGAGGAAGATGACGGCGTTGTAGTTGAACAGCCGCGACGGGCTGCTGAGCTGGGTCACGTCTTCGGTCCAGTCGGCGGCGAACCCGTTCTGCTGACCTAGCCGGACAACGGCGTTCTGTGCCACGTTCGCGTCGGTGAGCGGCGGGTTCAGCCCCGGCGCCAGTGCAGGGCCGAGGTTCGCGTGCCGGGGTCCCGCGGTCCGGGAGTAGATCAGCACCCTGATTCCCTGCGACAAGTCGAAGTTGCCCCACTCGTGGTAACACTGCGGCCGGGGACCACGGCACACGCCGTAGTCCGGCTCCCCGAGCTCCCGAGCCCCGGTGCTACTCCCGTGATCGGCCCCCGCCGGCACGCCGAGGGCGACGACGGTGGCCGCGGTGGCGACTGCCGCGCTCGCGATCGCGGCCATCAATGTTGATGCTCGTCTGTTCACAGTGCACGGCCTCTCTCTCGTTCTCGACAACACGAACCAGTCAGGTCCGCTACGCGGTCTAGACGCACCACTGTGGAGACCGGCACGCTACCTCTGACCGCTTCACGCAGGCAAGCATTCTCCGAACAGGGACCACTTCTTGCCTTGCGGCACGCACAGTGGCTCACCTACCCTGAACCGTCAGATAGTTCAATAGGTCCGCTATACGGACCTTCTTGACGTGACAGCGTTCCAACCATGGAGGCGGCGCGGCATGGCGGAGATCCAGCGAAGAGAGCTCATGAAGGGTGCTGCAGCGGCGGCAGTGGGCGTCGCGGTCGGCACCGGGCTGACGTCCACGCTGCCCGCGACGGCCGAGCCGGCGGTCCGGCATACCGGGCACCCTCTGGCGACAAAGCCGGGTGGCCGCGACTTCCCGAAGGTCGGCGGGAACCTCGGCAACCAGAACTACACCGCACTCGGCGGCATCCACCGGGGCAACATCAGAAAGCTCGGCGCCGCTTGGGTGAACCGGATCGAGGGCGGCCTCACCACTGGCACCAACCAGAGCACGGCCGTCGCCGTCGACGGCGTGCTCTACATCGAGTCCGCGCTCGGCAACGTGCACGCCGTCGACGGCGCGACCGGCGTCACGAAGTGGGTCTATCACCAGGCTCGTGGCACCCTGACCCGCCGTGGGGTCGCTGTCGGCCAGGGCATGGTGTTCACCCATGCCAGAGGCAGCTGGATCATCGCGCTGGACCAGCAGACCGGTGCTGTCGCCTGGGAACGGCAGATCACCGGCTACGGCAACATGGAGAAGGTCGCCGTCACCTATCACGACGGCCGGCTCTACTGCGGCACCCACGACGGCGACCGCGGCGCGGGTCTCGCGCTCGATGCGAGCAACGGCGATGTCGTCTGGCATTTCTGGGGCGCACCCGGCCCGGGCGAGATCGGCAACGACACCTGGGAAGGCGACTCCTGGCAGACCGGCGGCGCCACACCGTGGCTCCACCCCGCGGTGGACCCCGACCTCGGCCTGGTCTACTGGGCGTTCGGCAACGCCCGTGGCAGCCGGTCCTCACAGGACGGTTCGGAACGCGCCGGGGAGAACCTGTTCTCCAGCTCGCTCGTCGCGATCGACATGGAGACCGGCGAGTACCGGTGGCACTTCCAGTCCATCCACCACGGCATCTGGGACATGGACAACACGATGGCGCCCGTGCTCGCGGACGTGCGCATCCGCGGCCGCATGCGCAAGATCGTGATCTACGGCAGCAAGTGCGGCATGTACTACATCCTCGACCGCACCGACGGCTCCGCACCGCTGGGCATCGACGAGGTGTCCGTGCCTCAGGAACCGAGGCAGAAGACCTGGCCGACACAGCCGTTCCCGCGGCAGGGCCCGTGGACCGAGACCACGGTGGTCGACCAGCCCCTCGGCACGTCGGTTCCGGGCAACCCCAACCGTGCGGTGCCCAACTACGTGCAGGGATCGCTGTACGACCCGCACTGGGACATCCCGATCCTCTCGATCCCCGGTCACGGCGGCGGCGCCGACTGGAGCCACCAGTCCTTCAGCCACAGCACCGGACTCGTGTACACCGGGTTCGGCTACGTCGCGGCGGCGCACTCGCTGACCGAGGCCAGCAACGGGCTGCGCCCGCCGGGCGAGTACCAGACCGGCGGCATCGTCGCCGTCGACGCGTGCACCAACAAGGTCCGCTGGAAGAAGCACATGCCCTACTCGCTGGCGCACGGCAACGGCATCCTCACCACCGCGAGCGACCTGCTGTTCATCGGGCAACCCGACGGCAACCTGCTCGGCCTGGACGCCCGCAGCGGCCGTGAGCTGTGGCGGTTCCAAACCGGCGCCGCGATCAGCAGCAGCCCCATCATGTACGAAGTGGACGGACAGCAGTACATGGCCGTCTACGCAGGCGGCACCGGCATACCCTACGGAAACTCCGCGCCACGCGGCGACTTCCTGTGGGCCTTCACGATCGGCGGCACCGTCGAACCGGCTCCGACACCACCACCGCCGGTCATCCGTCGACCCGTGTCCGGCGAACCGGTCGAGGGCGGCACAGTCGGCAACACCGTCGTGATCGGCCGCACCTACGACCCGGACACCGGCGAGATCGGCGCCACCGAGTCGACCGCGGTCAACGCCATGGCGCCCACACATCTGCGCGTTCCCATCGGCACCACCGTCACCTTCACCAACCATCCCGGCAACGCGGGTACCCGCGGGGCTACCCAGTTCTTCGAAGGACTCTTCGACGTCAGGCTCGCCCCCGGCGAGTCCTACACACACACGTTCCGGAAGAGGGGCGAGTACTTCTTCAACGACCCCGCCAGCCCCCGGTCCACCGGCAAGATCGAGGTCTTCTGAGCAACCTCGCGCGGGCGCGCCGCGTGATCCGCACGGCGCGCCCGTTGTCCGTTCTTCCCCTCGCACCGTTGGCGGCGTATAAGTAACTATCTAGTTCGTTCGCAGCGGTCGGATGTCTCGCAGGAGAGCTCATGGCACCAGCGCGCGACGGCACCGGCTACCTCGTCGGCCTGATCGGCTCGGGCATCGGCACCTCGTTGAGCCCGGCACTGCACGAACGGGAGGGCGACGCCCTCGGTATCCGCTACCTCTACCGAATCCTCGACATCGACGGCCTCGGCGTGCCGGCCGCGGCGGTCGGCGACCTGCTGGCAGCCGCCGGACTCGCCGGCTACGACGGGCTCAACATCACCCACCCCGTCAAGCAGCTCGTCCTGGACCACCTCGACGACCTCTCCCCCGACGCAGCGGCGGTCGGCGCGGTCAACACAGTCGTCTTCGCCGACGGCCGGTCAGTCGGGCACAACACCGACCTGACCGGGTTCTCCCGTGCCCTGGGCGTCGGCCTTCCCGACGCCGCGTTGGACCGGATCGTGCTGCTCGGCGCGGGTGGCGCCGGTGCCGCGATCGGGCACGCCCTGCTCTCGCTCGGGGCGGGGACCATCCGGATCGTCGACGTCGATTCGGGTCGCGGCGAGCAACTTGCGGGCTCGCTGTGCAGGCGGTTCGGCGCAGGACGTGCGAGTGCGGGCCGGGTCGGCGAGCTGGCCGACGCGCTGCGCGACGCCGACGGACTCACCCACGCCACCCCGACCGGGATGGCGGGCCATCCCGGCCTTCCGCTCCCCGTGGAGCTGCTGCGACCAGACCTGTGGATCGCCGACCTCGTGTACCGGCCGCTGGAGACCGAGCTCGTCCGAACCGCTCGCGCACTCGGCTGCCGGGTTCTCGACGGCGGGCGCATGGCTGTCTTCCAGGCCGCGGACACGTTCCGGATCATCACCGGCCGCGAGCCCGACCTGGACCGCATGCTGCGTCACTTCGACGAGATGGCACGGAACACGCCGGATGGGAGGCAACCCCTTGCTCACCGATGAACGCGCCACCACGACCACCGAAGCCGAGCATCGTCCCGGGACGCAGCCGAGGCTGACACTCGCCACCGTGTGTTTGTCCGGCACGCTGGAGGATAAGCTGGCCGCGGCGGCCGCGGCGGGATTCGACGGGGTCGAGCTAGTCGAGGACGACCTCATCGCATCGCCGCTGTCACCCCGGCAGGTGCGGCAACGGTGTGCCGACCTCGGACTCACGATCGAGGTGTACCAACCCTTCCACGACTTCGAGGCAGTGCCGCCGGACATCCTGCGGACGAACCTGCGCCGGGCCGACCGCAAGTTCGCACTCATGGGCGAGCTCGGTGCGGCCACCATGACGGTGTGCTCGACCCTGTCCGCGGACGCGGTCGACGACGACGACCTCGCCGCCGAGCACCTGCACCTGCTCGCCGACCGGGCCGGCGAGCACGGACTGCGCATCGCCTACGAGGCGCTCGCGTGGGGCCGGTTCGTCAACACTTTCGGCCACGCGTGGCGAATCGTGCGCCGCGCCGACCATCCCGCGCTCGGGCTGTGCCTGGACAGCTTCCACGTGCTCGCCCACGGCAGCGACCTCACGGGCATCCGGATCATCCCCGGCGCGAAAATCTTCGCACTGCAGCTGGCGGACGCGCCGCCCCGGCACATGGACCTGGCGCAGTGGAGCACACACCACCGACTCTTCCCCGGGCAGGGATCATTCGAGCTGGCAGGATTCGCGTCCACCGTGCTCGCCACCGGGTATGCCGGACCGCTTTCCCTCGAGGTGTCCAACGACGTCTTCCGCCAGGCCGCCCCGCGGCCGATGGCGGTCGACGCGATGCGTTCGCTCATCTCGGTTCGGGAGAGCCTGCGCAGCCCCGACCGACGCTACCTGCCCCCGGCCCCCACCCTCGCCGGGCACGCGTTCACCGAACTGTCCGTGGACGACGTCTCCGGTCCGCTGCTCGCACGCACGTTGAACGCACTCGGGTTCGCCCATGTCGGTCAGCACCGCTCGAAGCCGGTGCAGCTGTGGCAGCAGGGCAAGGCCCGCGTCCTGCTCAACGCGACCCCGCGGGTCACCGCCGCGCCGGGCACCGCGGAGATCGTCGCGCTGGCGGTCGAGAGCTCCGATCCGACGGCGTCCGCGCAGCGAGCGGAGCTGCTGCTCGCGCCCGTCCTCCCCCGTAGCCGCCGGTCCCAGGAGGCGGACCTGCGTTCGGTTTCCGCGCCCGACGGAACGACCGTCTTCTTCTGCGACTCAGGAGACGAGTCGAACAGCTGGCTGGCGGACTTCGCGCCCACCGGAACACCATCCAGCGAGCGCGGCCTGCTCGTCGCGACCGACCACGTCTCACTGACCGAACCGTTCGACGACTTCGACCAGACCGCGTTGTTCTACCGCTCGGTGCTCGGTCTGCGCGCCCAGACCGCCACCGAGTTCGCCGCGCCCTTCGGACTGATCCGCAGCCGCGCCGCGACCGACCCGGGCCACCGCGTACGGATCACACTCAACGCCGCGCTGTTTCGCCGTGGCCAGTGGGCGCCCGCGGTGCCAGATCCCCAGCACATCGCATTCGAAACCACGGATGCCATCGCCACCGCCAGGGCACTCCGCGCACTCGGCGCCCCACTGCTGGAGATCCCCGGCAACTACTACGACGACCTGGACGCCCGGATCGAGCTGCCGCCGGACCTGCTTGACTCGATGCGCGAGCACTCGGTGCTGTACGACCGCGACGAGCACGGCGAGTACCTCCACCTCTGCACCGACATGCTCGGCTCGCGCGTCTTCTTCGAGATCGTGCAACGCATCGACGGCTACGCCGGCTATGGTGCCGCCGGCACCACCCCGGTACGGATGGCCGCCCACCGCCAGCGCCGCCTGGTCGCGACCACAGTCATCCCCCAGCCACCGGCCGTCCGCGACGATCGGCAGGCGCACGAGTACTCCATCGCCCACCTGTCCGCGCTGAGCCTTTCGCCGCCCGAGCTCGTATCCGCCGCCGCCGATGCCGGCTACGACTACGTCGGCATCCGCTTGACCAGAGTGACGCCCGACGAGCCGCACTACCCGATCGCGACCGATCCCGCCCTGCTGCGCGAAACCAAGCAACGCCTGGCCGACACCGGTATCCGCGTACTGGACATCGAGCTGGCCCGCATCGGTCCCCACGACGACCCACGCGCCTTCCAGCGCTACCTCGAAGTCGGCGCCGACCTCGGCGCGCGCCACGTCATCACCCAGCTGCCCGATTCGAATCGAGACCGCAAGACCGAACACTTCGTCCAGCTGTGCGACCTGGCAGTGCCACTCGGTCTCACCATCGACCTCGAGTTCCCGTCCTGGACCGAAACCCCCAACCTCAGCGAAGCGACCCACGTTCTACGCGCCGCTGATCGTCCCAACGCCGGCATGCTGATCGACCTGCTGCACTTCGCGAGGTCCCACTCCAGCATCGAGGAACTGCGAGCGCTGCCCCGAGAGTGGTTCCACTACGCCCACGTCTGCGACGCTCCCGCCCGCGTACCGTCCACAGTGGAAGGACTGATCCACACCGCCCGCTACGAACGCCTCTCTCCCGGCGAAGGTGGAATCGACGTCCACGGCATCCTCGCCGCGCTACCGCCCGACATCCCCTACGCTCTGGAAATCCCCCGCGCCAGCCTGGCTGCCCAACTGGGCGAACGAGAATGTGTGCGCCTTGCCCTCAACGCCACACGCCGACATCTCACCGAGGCTCTTCCGAGATCAGGGCAGCACGGACCGTAGACAACCGGCCGCGACCACCGCGACGGCGTCTCGGCGCGGTGGTCGATCTGGGCCATAACTCCGGGGTAGGCGGGCTGCCATGGGTGTAGGAGGTAACTCCAGTACCCCGAATTGGTGGTCAGGCTGGCCCGAGCAGCAAGGTGATCACCACGAGTACTGGTACCGACAGGACAGTCGTGAGCAGGATGACGTCGCGGGCTTGGTCGGTGCCCTGGTTGTGAGTCGCGGCGTACACGAACACGTTCTGTGCCGTGGGTAGCGCCGAGGTTACCGTGACCGCGAGCAACGCCGTGTCCTCGAGGCCGGCCACCCAGCGGCCGAGCACGTAGGCGAACACCGGCTGCGCCAACGTCTTCAGCACCACTGCGAGCCACACCGGGCCGGTTCGCTCTCCGCTGGCCGGGCGGGGCGCGCCGCGCAGGCTCATCCCGTACGCCAGCAGCGCCGCGGGCACGGCGAGCATCGCGAGCAGCTCGACCGGTTCTCGCACGACGGTGGGCAACCGCCAGCCGGTGGCGGCGAGACCGAGCCCGACGGCGCAACCGAGCACGATCGGACGGGCACGACGTAGGCGGCGTCGCCGAGCACGTAGACCGAGATCGGAATGCCGAGGTTCCCCGCGTTCACGTAGGACGAGGCGAACACGCCGGTGGTCAGCCGCGCCGGTCCCTGGTGCCACCTCACCACCAAGCCGGAGAACGTCGAACCTTCGTTCACCGTGTTGATGGAGTTGTGCAAGGACCAGTCGGTGACCAAGATCAAGCCGTGGGGTGGAGGTGACCACCACTACGTCGGGCAACGGGCTTTGAGTTCGACGTCGTACTCATCGTCGGCGCGGACGAGGACCTGATGCCGAGCTACCAGTCGAAGGCACCGGAGGACCGTGTAGAAGGCCGTCGCCGTTTCTACGTCTCGATCACCCGTGCTCGCAAGGAGCTCCGGATCTTCTACTCGGGCTTCGTCGTGACCAAGTACAACCGCAGAATAGACGACGACGGAGTGAGCCGGTTCGTTAGGGATATCGGGCTCGCCTAATCCAGGTAGAGCTGCATCTCGGAACGTTTGACCAGCCGCAGTAGCCGCGCCGACCACTGCGTGACCGGCGAGTCGGCCCGGGCCGCAGCGCTCCTCTTCGCGGTCTTCCCACGACTCCAGCAGGCGGTGCAGGAGACAGCGGCTCGAACGAGCAACCTGTCGGAGCCAGCCGCACCCCCTGCGCCGAGGACGCCCAAGGTAGTTGGCCACGACGTGAAGTTCGTAGAGCCGGCTGCTCATGTCGCTCCGTATTCTGCGCCGAGAGCCGCAGGAGCTCCTCACCGCATCAGCCGAACGCCCGCCGCAAGCCGCCGAAGGGGTGACGCCCAACATTATCGATGCTTGCCGAGTAATGGCACGGGCCTACTAGTTCAACATTTTGGCGTAGTTACACGGATGCAATTCACTCGTGTTCGATCGCTCAAGGTTCTGATGACGTGAACCTTGACTTGTTGCGTCGCCGCTCACGTTTCAAGAGCTTTGATCATTAATTCCGGGTACTACTCTGACCTGGTAGGGCAGAGATCACCAACCAAATATGGATACTGTGAGAAGCAAACCGGACCGGAGGTCCACATGAAAGCTGACGAAGCGGCCGAACCGATCACTGACATTTACGATCAGTCACTCGCCGAATTATTCCTGGCTCAGGTACGCCGCCACGCTGACCGGCCCGCGATCGACGTTGTCGACGGACAACTCAGCTACGCCGAACTCGGCTCGCTCGCCGAGCGGTTCGCTCGCGGACTGCGGCATCTCGGACTGCTCGAAGGCGCGGTTGTCGCGGTGGCGGGCGAGCGTGGCCAGGACTTCTGTGTCGCGATCCTGGGTGCGGTGTGCGCCGGGCTCGTGTACGCGCCGCTGGATCCGTCGCTGCCCGCCGACCGGCAGCGCCGCTTGCTGACCGACAGCGGCGCGGTGGCGGTCGTCCAACTACCTGGTGCACATGTCGCCGACGGACAGGTACTTGAATTCGCCGACGTGCTCGACGCCGGCCACTCGGGCGCCGATGGGCCGACGCCGACCCCGAACACGACGGTTCCCGCCTACGTGATGTTCACCTCCGGCACGACTGGCCGCCCGAAGGGAGTGGCGATCCCGCAGCGTGGTGTGCTGAGGCTCAGCATCGACAACGGCTTCGCGGACATCGAGCCAACGGACCGGGTGCTGCACGCCGCGAGGCTCTCCTTCGACATCGCGGTGTTCGAAATATGGGCGACGCTGCTGAACGGTGCCTGCTTGGTGCCGGTCTCCAGGGAGGTGCTGCTGTCCGCGCCTGCACTGCACGCGGTGCTGGAACGGGAGCGGATCAGCGTCGTACTCCTGACCACGAGCATCCTCCACAGCTTGGCCGCCACGGGGCCCGAGTTGTTCGCCGGGCTGCGGTACGTAATTGTCGCCGGTGAGGCGATGCGGGCCGACGCGGCCCGCCGGGTGCTCGAACACGGCCGGCCGGCACACCTCATCAACGCCTACGGCCTGACCGAAACCGCCTGTTTCTCAACCACATACGAGGTCAACGACCTACCGCCGGACGCGGTCAGTGTGCCGATCGGCGTGCCCATCTCGGATACCACCTGCTACGTCGTTCGTTCCGACGGCAGCCTCACCGGGAACGGCGAGGATGGCGAGTTGTGCCTCGGCGGTGGCGGCAACGCGGCCGGCTATGTGAACCAACCGGAGGAGAGCGCCGCTCGCTTCGTCAGCCTCCCGGTCGGCCCGGACGGCGAGCCCGTTGCGGTCTACCGCACCGGTGACATCGTCCGCCGGCGTGCCGACGGCGTGCTGGAGTTCCTCGGCCGTAACGACGATCAGGTCAAGATCGGCGGCTACCGGGTCGAGCCGGGTGAGATCGCCGGCGTGCTGACCTCCCACCCCGGCGTCGCCGACGCCGCGGTCGTGCCCCGAGGGGACGGCGACACGCGTGTGCTGGCCGCGTACGTAGTGACCGATGGGCGGTCAACCCCTCAGGATCTGCTCGACTTCCTGCGCGCACGGCTGCCCGAGTACCTGGTGCCGGCCACCATGACGGCGCTCGACCGGCTGCCGCTGAGGCCGAGCGGCAAGCTGGACCGCGACGCGCTGCCGGCGCCGCGGTGACCGATGGGCCGCGACGCGCTGCCGGCGCCGCGTCCGGTGTCGCCGACACTCGGTGGCGCGGGATCGGTCGCCGAAATGGTGGCCTAGGCAACCCCACCTGGCCTTACAGCCGGCAAGCACTTCTGCCTGGAGCTACCGACCAACCTGATGATTCAAGCCAAGGGGCGGTTGATATTCAACCACGCCTGACTGGCAGAGATGAGCTGACTGAATGAACCTCAATCTCGTGCGGGCGCGGGCGGATACGCCCGGCGTGAACCACGTCGCACACCTGAACAACGCTGGCGCCAGCCTCGCGCCGAAGCCCGTCATCGACGCGATGGTGGGCCATCTGCGGCTGGAGAGCGAGATAGGTTCTTACGAGGCCGCTGAACGCGCCCAGGAGGCAATCGAACGTGGGCATGCCGCTGTCGGCGCCTTGCTCAACTGCGACAGCCAGGAAGTCGCCTTGTTCGACAGCGCCTCCCGGGCCTGGACAACGGCACTCGCCAGCATTCCACTGCGGGCCGGCGATCGCGTGCTCATCTCGCCGATGGAATACGGCAGTTGTTACCTCTCCCTGCTCCACCTGGCCAAACGCCACGGGGTGCGATTAGAGGTGTTGCCCGTGGACGCCGACGGTCTGGTGAGCGTGGAGGAACTGCGGGGCAGGCTGGACGAACGCGTAAAGCTGATCGCGATGACCCACGTGCCGACGCACGACGGTCTGGTCTATCCGGTGGCACTGATCGGCCAGGTGGCACGGCAGAACGGGATCCCGTTCTTGGCCGACGCCTGCCAGTCGGTGGGGCAGATGCCCATCGACGTCGAGGAGATCGGCTGCGACATGCTCGTGGGTTGCGGCCGCAAGTACCTGCGGGGTCCGCGTGGCACTGGATTCCTGTTCGCCCGCCGGGAGTTCGCCGAGCAGCTCACACCTGCCATGGTCGGCCTGGACGGCGTCGAGTGGGCCGCCGGAAGCTACCGGTTCGCTCCTGCCGCCCGCCGGTTCGACACCTGGGAGACGAATTGCGCTGCACGCATAGGACTCGGTGTCGCCATCGACTACGCGCTAGCCTGGGGAGTAGAGCACACTTGGCCGCGGATCCGGCAACTGGCCGCGGACCTGCGTGCGGAGATCACCCGCATCCCAGGAGTGACGGTGCTGGACCGCGGTCTGGAACGATGCGGCTCCGTCGCCATCACCGTGCGAGGCTGGGACGCGGCGTCGGTCAGGGCGGAGCTGCAGCGGGCCGGTATCAACACGTGGGTATGCCTGGAGAACGCCGCATGCGTCGACATGCAGAGGCGGGGCCTCAACAGCCTGCTACGGGTGTCGGTGCACTACTACAACTCATCGGAGGAGTTGGCTCGGCTGTGCTCGGTGCTTGAGTCAGTGACCCTCGGCCGACCCGTGCGAGTGGCGGCCTCATGACGGGATCAGCATGGATCGAGCCGCCGAGGAGGGCAGCATGGAGCGCTCGCTAGCGTGGGACGACAGGATGGTGGGTGAGCAGGCCGTGCACGGCATCTGGGGGTTCGCCCCGGCCGAGCGTGCGCTGTGGCAACGGATTCCGCGGTCCGCCCGGGTGAAAATCCTGCCGGGCACGGCGTTCGCGTGTCCGGAGCCGGGCCGGTTCCGGCTCTGCCACGCCACCGACGCCAGCACCGTCGCGACCAGCATCAACCGCCTCATCCGGGCGTTGGAGACGTCATGAACAGCCCCTTCCACCAGTGGTACGACATCGCGGGAGTGCGGAGCGGGATCCGCCGGATGTTCGCCGACGAGACCGACGCCGGCAAGGTCTTCTACCCCCAGCGCCTCGTGCCCTACCTCGCGCACGAAGTGCTCGCCGACCTGCCGGAGTCACAGCGGCGTGCACTCACGATCCGGCACCTGTACCAGTTTCTGATGTCGACCACGCACCTGGAGACCAGGGTCGTCAACACCACCGCGGAGCTGATCGCCAACAACCGCGCGGGACTGGATCTGCCGAACGCCAGGCGCCTGGACGCGTTCAAGGTCTACTGCGACGAGGGCTACCACGCGCTGTACAGCCTGGACCTCGCCGACCAGATCGCATCCGCCACCGGTGTGGCGATCCCACCATGGCACTACGGCGGGATCGTCGACTGGCTCCAGGAGACCGGGCGGCGCCTGCTGCCCGACGAACCCGCCCTGGTGCCACTGCTGCAGACCGTGGTGTTCGAGACCCTCATCACCGCCGTGCTGATCGAGATCCCGAACGACTCCTCGGTGATCACCGTGGTGCGAGATCTAACCCGGGACCACGCCAAGGACGAGGGTCACCACCATCGGTTCTTCGCCCAGTTCTTCCACGAGCTGTGGGCCAATCTGGACCACCGTCTCCGCGAGCCGGTCGCGCACACCCTGCCAGCACTAGTCCAGGCATGCCTGACGTGGGATGTCGAGCCGGTCCGTGCCTCGCTGCTCATGTCCGGTGTGGACGCCGCGACCGCGGCGACCGTCGTCGCCGACGTATACGCCGATACGGGCAGCAACGCGGACGTCTGTCGGGCCACCGTGCGGACGTTCCGGTCCGCCGGCGTCCTGGACGTGCCCGGCGCCGAGGAAGCCTTTGCCGCCCATCAGCTTCTGTGAGAGCCACATGAGCGCCCACGTGGCAGGGCAATTGTTGCCCCATGTGGGCCGGGAGGGCGTTCGGCGGTGGCCCTTCACACCCCAGGGCCACCCGAACGGGACGATTAATTGCCTTCACCAGGATCTGAGATCCGCTCTGGGCTTCGCTACACGGACGACAGCCACCCCACTCCACGATTGTTCGCCGCATACCTTGCCCAGCGTGTTACCGGCGCTGACACCACGACCGGAGAGGCGCAATGACCATCGACCTCCATGAGTTCGTCGAGTTCGCCCCGCAGGCGCAGTTTCACATGCTGGAGCGCAGCGGCTCGTTCGGACACCTGGAAGAACCGGACGTAGTTTTTGAGCACCTGCGGAATTTCTGGACGTAGCTCAAATCATGATCAGCATGTTCTTCCTCGTCAGTTCGCTCGTAGTGATCGTCACCCCGGGACAGGACGCCGCACTCATCACCCAGACGGTGCTGCGCTCCGCTCGCCGCGCGCCCGCACTCGCGACGGCCGCCGGCATGATCACCGGCGGTGTCGGGCACGTGTGCCTTGCCATAACCGGCGTATCGCTGCTGCTGCGCACCAACCCCGGCCTGTTCATCGCCGTGCAGGTCGCCGGCGCGACAGTACTGCTGTTCTGGGGCGCATGGACGATGTGGGAGTCCTTCCGCCCGGCCACGGCCCGCGGCCCGGATACCGAGCCGGCAGGCGGTAGATCATTCGCGCTCGGGCTTCTCTCCGCCGCTACCAATGCGAAGTCGGCGGTTTTCCTGCTCGTCTTCCTCCCGCAGTTCGTGCCGACAGGCATGCCGCCCATCTCCACGATGGTGGTGTTGGCGGCCGTCTACCTCAGTCTCGCCAGCGCCTGGCTGATCATCCTCGTCGAGTTGGTCTACCGAATGCGGGAACGGGTCCTGACCGGGCGTACCAGGCTGCTACTGCAACGACTCATGGCAGTGGTGCTCGGTGTGTTTGCCGTCCGGCTGCTCGTTGGCCTCTGACCGGATCCCGATCACGCCGGCCGGCGACCTGTCGGCGATGGCGAGCGTCAGCCCTGGTGTCCTGCGTTCCGTCAAGGCGCGTTGCTTGAGAGGCCTGCTTACCGACCTCGGAGGTCGTCGTGGGCGACCTCCTGGTGGCCCGGCCGGGAGCCAAGATCGCCGTCGACGGAGTGGTCGGGGAGGGCGAGAGCGAGGTCGACGAGTCGATGGTGACCGGTGAGAGCCTGCCGGTACACAAGGCGCCCGGCTCAGCGGTGATCGGCGCGACCATCAACGCGAACGGCACGCTGCGGGTACGAGCGACGAAGGTGGGTGCCGACACCGCACTTGCACAACCCCCACAGCGATCATCGTCGGCACCGGGCTTGGCGCCAAGCGTGGCGTGTTGTTCAAGAACGCCGTCTCGCTGGTGACCGCCGCGCATATCGACGTCGTCGTGATGGCTAAGACCGGCACGTTGACCATGGGCGAGCCAGAGGTCACCGACATCATCGCCGCCAGCGCCGAAAGTGGCCTCACCGAGGAGGATGTGCTGCGGCTCGTCGCCGGCGTGAAGCGGGAGTCCGAACACCCGCTCGCCCAGGCGATCGTCCGCCACGCCGAGGACCGCGGCCTTCGGTCGGACCGTGCCGACCGGATCGAGAACGTGCCCGGTCACGGCGCCATCGCCGAGGTGGACGGTCACCGGGTGGTGGTTGGTAACCGACGGCTGATCGAGCGGGAAGGCATCGACCTCGGTGACCTGGCCGGCGAACGCTAGCGGCTGGCGGCCAGCGGCCGGACCGCCATGCTTGCCACCGGCGAGCGCATCGCCCGGCAGTTGGGGATCGACACGCGCCGGCAAGAGGGTGGCCATGGTCGGCGACGGTGTGAACGACGCGCCTGCGGCAGAACCTCGCCCGGAGATCGCCGCTCTGTCGATGTCCGGTTCCAGCATCATCGTCGCCGTCAACGCCCTGGCACTGAAACGGCTGCCGCTCCCGGTTCCGGCCGATGGGTCAGCTCGGCACTATCGACGGGCTGTCCGAACGGCTGGACCGGCTGTCGACGAATGACTCGGCTTCGGGTCACGGCGCCGGCGAGGTGGTACTACGGTGTCGGCATGCCGAGGGACACGGACACGCGGTGGCGGCAGTGGCTGCTGCTGTGCGTGCTCTCCCTTGCCGTGATCGGCATGCACCACCTTGCTTTTGCCTCAGCGCGATGCGAACCGTGCGGGCCGCACACCGCCTCCCACGGGACGATGGTCGTCACCTCTCTGGCAGAGACCGCGATGGACTCCGTGGCGCCCGCTCATTCGTACGTCGATCCACCGACACCCGGTCCGGATACCGGGCACGACCTCTTGCACCTGTGCCTGGCCGTTCTTGCCGCCGCGGCCGGGTTGCTCCTCGTCGGTCTACTACTGGCGTTCGGCACTCCGCCCGCGGCACTCGCTCCCCGGTGGTACCTCCGCACGACAGGGGTGCGGCGACGAAGAACCGGCGGACGATCGATCCTCACCTCGGTGTGCGTGCTGCGCATCTAGGCCATCGCATCCGGCGGTCACTTGACCGCAGATCGATGACGGCCAGATGACACACGAACACGAGGATGGATAGACATGAGGAAGTACCTGATCGGTATCAGCGCGGCCGCGCTCGTCGCGCTGGCAGCCGGTTGTGGCGGAGACGATGCCGGCCACGACACCGGGTCCGAGCACGGGAAAAACACGTCGGCACCGGCCGAGAGTGGCGCGGCGACCGAGCACAACGACCAGGACGTCATGTTCGCCCAGATGATGATCCCGCATCACCAGCAGGCCGTGGACATGTCCACGATGGCCGCACAACAGGCCGCCGATGCGAAGGTCAAGGATCTCGCCGCACGCATCAAGGACGCGCAGGATCCCGAGATCCGACAGATGACGTCGATGCTCGAGGCGTGGGGCGAGTCGACGTCGACGGAGGACATGCCTGGCATGGACCACGGCGATCACGGCAGTGCGTCAGGCGAGGGCATGATGACCCCGGCGGAGATGCAGCGACTGGAGAAGGCCACCGGTGCCGAGTTCGACCAGATGTGGCTGCAGATGATGATCAAGCACCACCAGGGCGCGCTGACCATGGCCCAGGCACAGATCGAACAAGGCAGCAACGCCGACGCCACGACACTCGCCAAGCAGATCACGGACTCTCAGCAGACCGAGATCGACGAGATGCAGAAGATGCTCAAATAGCCTGCTGATGTGCTGTTCGGTGGGGAGGGAACCACAAGTCCTCCCCACCGACGCATGTCTGCACATGTGTTGGCGGCGACCCGGTAGTCGCATCGACCTGATGCGCCTGCCGTTCAGCACCGTCCGGCAGGCACACACTTTTATGGGGATGGGCGAAGGCCCGAGAGGACCACGGTGACGAGGCGGTGGACTGCTGCCTTTGACGGGAGGCTGCTGGCCGCGTTGAGCGCGTGGAGGCAGTAGCCGGCCAGCTCGTCGGTGGTGACGTCGTCGCGCAGGTTGCCGGTGTGGGCGACCTCTGTCAGCAGGTCTCGGATCAGCGAATGGACCTGCTGCTGCGCGTGTGCGACGTGCTCGTCCTGGTGCAAGAAGGCACCCAGCTCGGCGCCATGGCTGGCGTGCTGGTGGTGGCGGACACGCTGCTGGTGGATGTGTGCGTAGGCGGTGAGCACCGCCTCGAGGCGCTGGTCGGTGGTGCCTGCCTGGTCGCGGACCTGGGCGAGGAGCTCGAGGTGGTTGGCGATCTGCCGCTGGTGCCAGGCGAGCACGATCGCTTCGACGTCGGGGAAGTACTTGTACAGCGTGGCGCGGCCGATGCCGGTCCGCTCGGCGATCTGCGACATCGTCACCGAGAGCAGCCCGTGCTCGGCGGCCAGCGCCGCGGTGGTGCCCAGGATGGCTTCGCGCACCTCGCGGCGGTGCGAATCGACGGTCTCGGTCCACAGCCTCGGCACGCCGTGAGTGTACGGGACGACACTTCCGATACAAGATGTATTGAACGAGACGTTGTGTATCGATAGACTGTGAGCCATGACTGAACACGGGACGAGCGCCGGTGTGCCGCGCTGGGTGAAGGTGTCCGGACTCATCGCGGCCGTTCTCGCCCTGCTGGTCGTTGCGGTGATGTTGATCAACGGTGGCGAGCATGGCCCCGGCCGGCACATGTCCTCCGGCCTCAGCACGCCGCTCGTCGATGTCGACGAGCGCGGACGACAACTCGGATGACAACTCGGATGACAACTCGGATGACCATGGGGCCGCGCCTGCGCAAGGTCGGGCTCACCGTGCACGTCGCGACCTCGGTCGGCTGGCTGGGCGCGATCGCTGCCTACCTGGCGCTCAACGCGGTCGCATTGCGCGGCCAGGACATTCAGGCGGTGCGTGCCGCCTACCTGATGATGGAGCCGGTCGCCTGGTATGCCGTCGTCCCGCTGGCGGTCGCGTCGCTGGTCACCGGGATCGTCCAGTCACTGGGCACCTCGTGGGGACTGTTCCGGCACTACTGGGTCCTGATCAGCCTCACGATCACAGCGCTCGCCACTCTGGTCCTGCTGCTGCACCTGCGCGACATCAGTCAACTGGCTCAACACGCAGCCGACCCGGCCACCGATCCCACCGCGCTGGGCGGAGATCTCGTCCACGCCGCCGGCGGCCTGCTCGTCCTGCTCGTGCCCCTCGTCCTCAACATCGTCAAACCCCGCGGTCTCACCCGCCGCGGCCAGCGGCAGGGCGCACGGCAGGTTGGGCGTCCCCGGAGTCAGCCCGCGCGGTAGGCGCTCACTGGCCAGCTCTTCGTGACCGCGCGGAGATCCGTGGACAGCTCACACATTCAGGGACAGCACTTGCGAACATGTGCTGGTGGACTGCGAACCGTGTCGCGAAGCGCTGTCGGCCCGAATGGACGGCGAGAACGAGCCGGCGCCCGCCGCGCAGACTGACGAGCACCTTCGTTCCTGCTCGGAATGCCGCGCATGGCAGGCGCGGGCGTTCGGGATGTCCCGCATCCTGCGGGTACGCGAGGCGACCGAGGTGCCCGATCTCACCGGCGCGATCATGCGCAAAGCACCGGTTGCTCGTCGCGGCGCTGTGACTGCTGGCTGTCGTCAATCGGCAGTCGCGGGCACACGCGCCGCGCGGTGCGGAGGCGTTACGGACGGAGGACGTCGGCAGCGCCGAACCTTCCGGGTAGCCGGCGGCGCGACGCACGACCGTGGAGGCGCGCAACCACCCCTGCCTCCGTCACCGCACGGATGTTGGCTCGAGGAGCCGGGCAACCAGGGATGTGTCGTGCTTGCCCTCGGCGAAGTCGGGGGTGCTGAGGACCTTGTCCAGGAACGCGCACGTGGTGTGCACGCCCGGACCGTGGATGCGGAACTCGGCCAGTGCGCGGCGCATCCGTGCGATCGCCTGGTCGCGGTCCGGCGCCCACGTGATCACTTTGGCCAGCAACGAGTCATACGACGCGGGCACCTTGTAGCCGGTGAAGCCGTGTGTGTCGACCCGGACGAACGGGCCGCCGGGCGGCATGAACTGCTCGAGCCGTCCCGGCGCGGGCGCGAAGCCGCGCTCGGGATCCTCCACGTTGACCCGGCACTCGATGGCCACGCCCCGCAGCCGCACGTCCTCCTGGCGCAGCCGTAGCGGCTCCCCGGAAGCGATCCGCAGCTGCTCGGCGACCAGGTCCACTCCGGTCACGACCTCCGTCACGGGGTGCTCCACCTGGATGCGGCAGTTGACCTCCATGAAGGAGAAGTCGTTCTCGGTGTCCACGAGAAACTCGAACGTTCCCGCGCCGACGTAGCCGGCGGCGAGCGCTCCTCGCACGGCCGCGGCGCCCATCCGCTCGGTCAGCTCCGCCGGCAGCCCGGGCGCGGGCGTCTCCTCGACGAGCTTCTGATGCCGGCGTTGCACCGAGCAGTCGCGCTCGCCGAGGTGGATCGCGTTGCCGTGCGTGTCGCACAGCACCTGGATCTCCACGTGCCGGGCCGATGGCAGATACCGCTCGACATACACCCGGCCGTCACCGAACAGCTGCAGCGCGGTGGCCTTGGTCTGCTGGTAGCTACGCGCGAAGTCGACCGGATCCTCCACAATGGACATTCCACGGCCGCCGCCGCCCGCGGCCGCCTTGATGATCACCGGGTAACCGATGTCGTCGGCCAGGCGCTTTGCCGCGTCGGCGTCGGCGAGCGGCTCGACGCTGCCCGGCAGCAGCGGAAGGCCGGCCGCGGTCATCGCCGCGCGGGCCGACGTCTTGTCGCCGAGCCGGGCCATCACCTCCGGCGGCGGACCGATGAACGTGATCCCCTCCGCCTCGCACACCTCGGCGAAGTCCGCGTCCTCGGAGAGAAAGCCGTACCCGGGATGGATCGCGTCGGCACCGGTGATCCGGGCGGCCTCGATCACGGCCGCGGCGTTGAGATAGCTCTGCCGCGACGGCGCCAGTCCGATCCGCACCGACTCGTCCGCCATTCGCACGACGGCGGAGTCGGTGTCCTCGGTGGAGTACACCGCGACGGTCCGGACGCCGAGCTCGCGGCACGCCCGGAGCACGCGCACCGCGATCTCGCCGCGGTTGGCTATCAGGATCTTCTCGAACATCGTGCGCCCCTCCCGGGATGCCGTCACGCGGCGAGGTCGGTCTCCAGGGCAGCGAGTCGAAACAGCGGCTGACCGAACTCGACGCCATCACCGTCGCCCACCAGTACCTCGGTGATCCGGCCCGCGTGTTCGGCCTCGACCGGCAGCATCAGCTTCATCGCCTCGATGATCGCGATCTGCTGGCCCTGGGCGACCTCGTCGCCCTCCGATACGAACGGCGGCGCGCCCGGGGAGGACGAGCGGTAGAACGTGCCGACCGTGGCGGCGTTCAGGGTGGGACCACCGGAGTCGGCCGAGACGACGGGCGCGGCAACAGGCGCGGCTACCGGCGCGGCGGCGGGCGGGTCCGGTGGCGCGGCCACTGGTGCGGGGGCCGCGGGCGCGGTGCCGGCCCAGCCCATCTCCACGGCCACGTCACCGACACGCACGCTCAGCGAGCTCGGCGGCCGCGGTGAGGACGCCAGCAGGTCGGCCGCGGTCTGCCGCACGACGCTGAGCACGTCCTCGACATCCTGCGGCTCCTCGGTTCGCTGGTCGACAGGGACCTGCGGTCCCGCGGTTCGCTGGTCGACGGGGAGGTGCGCCGGCCCGCGGCCGTTGCGGCGCGAACCGTGCACGCCATATGGGGGTCGGTCGTTCATCGTCCTGCCTTCTCGTTGTGCCGGTCGGCGCCGAACGCCCTGAATCTCGTTCGGCGGTCGGAGATCAGTTGGCTCTCGTCGAGCGGCAGCAGCTCCCGCAGGCTGTCCAGCACCGCGTTGCGCAGGTGCTGCCCGGCGGCGACGTGGTCCGCCTGCGTGCCGCCGTCCGGCTCCGGCACGATCCGGTCGACCACACCGAGCGCCGCGAGCTCGGCCGCGGTCACGCGCAGAGCCTCGGCGGCGCGCGGGGCCGCCGAGGGGTCGTTCCAGAGGATCGCCGCGCAACCCTCCGGGCTGATCACCGAGTACACCGCGTTGGCGCAGATCAGCACATGGTTGGCGACACCGAGGGCGAGTGCGCCACCACTGCCGCCCTCGCCCGTGACCACACTGACCACGGGAACCGGCAGCTCTGCCATCAGCCGGATGTTCTCGGCGATCGCGATCGCCTGGCCATGTTGTTCGGCCTCTTTGCCCGGGTAGGCGCCCGGCGTGTCGATCAACGAGACGATCGGCAGGCCGAGTTTCGCACCGAGCCGCATGAGCCGCGCCGCCTTGCGGTAGCCGGCGGGTGTCGGCATGCCGAAGTTGCGGGCGGCGAGCTCGGCGGCGGTGTGTCCCTTCTGGTGGCCGACCACGACGACCGGGATGCCGGCGAGCCGGCCTACGCCGCCGACGATGGCCGGGCAGTCGGCGCCGAGCCGGTCGCCCCGCAGCTCCTCGAAGTCGTCGAGCAGCAGGCCGAGGTAGTCCAGTGTCGTCGGCCTGCCGAGGTCGCGTGCTCGCTGGACGACCTGCCACGGGTCGCGCTCCCCCGCGTCGCCCGCGGGTGCGTCGACGGGCTTCGGGACGGCCTGGTGGCGGGGAGCCGGCGTGCTCATCGACAGCAGGCGGGCAAGCGTGGGTCGCAGCTCCTGGCGATGCCGGATCATGTCGATCAGTCCGTTGGCCAGCAGGAACTCCGCTGTCTGGAAGTCCGGCGGCAGCGACTGCTTGATCGTCTGCTCGATCACTCGCCGGCCGGCGAACCCGAGGCGGGCGCCGGGCTCGGCGATGATCACGTCTGACAACGTGGCGAACGACGCCGCGACGCCGCCGAACGTGGGGTCGGTGACCAGCGTGATCGTCAGCAGGCCCGCCTCGTCCAGCCGGCCCATCATCGCGCTCGTCTTCGCCATCTGCATCAACGCGACGGCACCCTCCTGCATCCGGGCGCCGCCGGACGCGGTGACGACCAGCAGCGGGACACCGCGCTCCAGGGCCGCCTCCCCGGCAAGCGTGATCAGCTCCCCGACCGCACCGCCGAGGCTTCCTCCCATGAACTCGAAGTCCATGACGGCGGCGACGAGCGGCCGGCCTTCGATGCTGCCGCTCGCGCAGAGCACGGCCTCGTCGAGCCCGGTCTTACGGCGTGCGTCCGCCAGACGGTCCGGGTAGGGCTTCGAGTCGACGAACCCGAGTGGATCCGCGGAGTGCACCGGAAGGTCGAGCAACTCCACGCTGTCCGCGTCGAGCAGCTGATCCACTCGCGTGCGCGCACCGACCTTCCCGTGGTACCCGCAGTCCGGGCACACCCGCAGGCTCCGGTTCAACCGCTTGTCGTAGACGAGGGAGCGGCACCGGCGGCAGCTCACCCAGCCGACCGACTCGGCCGGACTTGCGTTCACGGCGGCGGTCAACGGCGACCCTCCTTGGTTCAGTCGTCCGGGCGAATCGGGAACGGTCAGGCGCGCCAGACGGTGCCGCGGCGCTCGTACTCGAGGATGCGCTCGGTGGCCACCGCCAGGTCCGGGCTGAACTCCCGCTCCAGCAGCCACAGCGCCTCGTCGAGTCCCGAGGTGACACCCCCCGCGGTGAGCAGGTCGCCGTCGTCGACGACGCGCGCCGTCTTCACGATCCCGCCCTCCGAGGCGAGGCGCTCCTTGGCGACCGCGTGCGTGGTGCACGGACGGCCGCGTAGGAAGCCGGCGGCCGACATCAGCATCGCGCCGACGCAGATGCCGGCGAAGCTCCGCTGGCCGTCGCGGGCGGCAGTCAGCTCGCGAGGGATGACGCCGCGGGCGATCTCCTGATGCGTGCCCGGAGCGTTCGGATCCCGCCAGCCGCCGCCGGGCACGAAGATCAGGTCTGCGCGGCGGGGGTTCCACCGCGTCTCCACGAGCATCTTCGAGCCCCGGTTGAGGGTGATGACCCGCGGCTCGTCGACGGTCACGAAATCCAGTGTCAGGTTCGCGTTGAAGTAGACCCGGGCGATGTCGAACACCTCGGCGGGCGCGATGGAGTCGAGCTCCTCCACGCCGTCGTACATCAGGATGTGGGTCCGCAGGGTGCCCCGGGCACGCCGCTCGCCCGCAGCGGTCGCCGCGGCGACCGTGCCGGGTCCGAGCAGCGAGGTCATCGCGGCGACCGTGGCGGCGGCGGTCGACGAGCGGAGCAGATCTCGGCGGTTCATCACGTACCTCACCTCACGAGGGTTGTTCGGACAGCACGTTTTCGGTGGCGGCCGTGGCTGCCGCCTTCGGTGGCGGCTCGAGCCTGATGCGGGCCATGGTGATGGCGATGGCGGCCGCGATCAGGATCGTGCAGAAAAGGAACACGTTGACGTAGGACGCGGTGTCCTGAGATCCGTCCGCGCCGGCACCGGCGTGCAGGATGACCGCAACCGCCGCGACGCCCAGGGCTTGGCCGAAGTTGCGTGCGGTCGTGACGATCGCGGTGCCGCTCGCGAACCGGGACGGTGGCACGGACATGGCCGCTGCGGTCGACATCCCGGTGACCGCGGCGCCCATGCCGGCGCCGCCGATGATGCTGACCGGCAGCCACAGCGTCAGGAACGACGGTTCGTCGGTGAGCGCGAACAGCAGCCAGACTCCGCTTACGGCGTTGGCGGCGAGCCCGACCAGGATGGCGAAGCGCGGGCCGCCGAACTTCGCGGCCAGCTTGCCCATGACCACCGCGCCGACCGCGGCCAGCACGGCGCCCGGCGTCTGCGCGAGGCCTGCCTCCAGCACCGAGTAGCCCCACTCGTCGGTGAGGAACAGCACGCAGGCCAGCAGCCAGGCGAACTGCGCCACTCCGTAGAGCAGCGCCACGACGTTCGTCGTCGCGAAGGTTCGCTGACCGAGCAGACCGGTTTCGACCGCGGGCACCGGGTGATGACCGGACCGGTACAGGGCGTACGCGACCGCGAGCACGCCCACCGCAAGGCTGGTCAACGTCTTGCCGTCGGTCCATCCCCAGGTTTCCGCCGTCGTCACGCCCAGCGTCGCCGCGCCGATCCCGGTGGCGAGCAGGACCGTCCCCAGTGGATCCGGCAGCCTGCGGTCGCCGGTTCGGGCGGGCGGGCTGAGCAGGCGCATCGCGGCGAACACCAGCAGTGCCCCGAACGGGAGGTTGATGAGGAACACCGCACGCCAGTCCCACAAGTGGACCAGCACCCCGCCGACGCTCGGGCCGACCGCGGCGGCGAGCCCGCCGGCCGCGCTCCATACCCCGATCGACAGCATGCGGCGCTCGGCCGGGCAGTCGTGCAGCATGATGGCGAGCGAGGTCGGGATCATGGCGGCCGCCCCGATTCCCTGCAGCACTCGGCTCGCGATCAGGATCTCCAGGCCGGGAGCCAGCGCGCACAGCAGCGAGGCCACGGTGAACACCAGCACGCCGCCGACGAACAGCCGTCTGCGTCCCAACGTGTCGGCCAACCGGCCGGACGGCGCGAGCAACGCCGCGAACGCCACCGCGTAGGCGCTGATCACCCAGGACAGGCTGGGCAAGGACGCGGCTGGAAAGTCACGGTGCAGCGCCGGCACCGCCAGGCTGGTGACGGTCGAGTCGAGCATCGCGAGGAAACCCGCGCCGGACGCCGTGAGCATCACCGCCCACAGCCCCCCGCGCTTCTCCAACCTCTCAGTCATGTCTGCTCCCGGTCCACTCAGAACTTCACGGGGATGCCGACGGGCGTGCGGACGAGGTCCGAGAGCCGCCATTCCACGTGCTCGGGCGCGACGGCCAGCTCCAGGTTCGGGAAGCGCGCCATGAGCTTCTCCAACACCAGGCGGAACTCGATACGGGCCAGCTGCGAGGCGGGACAGACGTGCGCGCCGCGACCGAACCCGACGTGCTGGATGTCAGGCCGCTCGAAGTCCATCTCGTCGGGGTTGGCGAAGCGGCACGGGTCCCGGTCGGCCGCCTTGAGCGCCAGTAGCACCGTGTCCCCCTTGGCGATGTGCTGACCGCCGATGACCATGTCCTCGGTCGCGAACCTGCGGAAGCCGCGGGTCACCGAGCTGTGCAGCCGCAGCAGCTCCTCGATCGCGTTGGGCAGCAGGTCCGGGTTGTCCCGCAGCTCCGCGTACTTCGCGGGCTCGCTCAGCAGCGCGATGAGGGCGTTGGCGATCGAGCCGACCGTCGTGTCGAAACCGGAGATGATGATGATCGTGGCGAGCTGCCGGACCTGCTTCGGCGTGACGGGCTCGCCGTCACTGTGCGTCGACGTCGCCATGTAGCTGATCAGGTCGTCGGTCGGGTTCTCGAGCTTGGTCGCGATCAGCTTGTCGATGAACGCCATCAGCTCGCCGAATGCCGCCTCGCCATCCTCCCGTGGCCCCGTGCCGAACAGCGCGTCACCCCACGCGCGGAACTTCTCCCGGTCGCCGGGCGCGATCCCCAGGATCTCGGCGACGACGTTCACGGGGAAAGGCCCGACCAGGGCCTCCATCAGGTCCGCCTTGCCGTCGTCCGCGATGCGGTCGATCATCTCGTCGACCATCTCGTTCATCATCGGCATGAGCGCGTCGAGGCGCTTCGGGATGAACGCGTAGTTCACCAGCTTGCGTCCCCTGGTCTGCTCCGGAGGATCCTCCATGACCAGCGGGAGGTAGTCCGCCCCCTCCATCATCCGGGTGTTCGTGTAGTCCGGCCCGGCGTACTTGCGTGGGCGTGCCAGGCGTTGGTCGCGCAGGTACCGGTAGACGTCCTCGTGCCGGGTGACCAACCACGCCGGGTCTCCGCTGGGGATGCACACCCGGTGGATCGGACCGGCCGCGTGCAGCTCGGCGAAGAAGTCGAACGGGTCCCGCGAGTAGTCCTCGTCGAAGGGCATCGGGTTCTGGTGAACAGGGCATTTGCCAGCCATCTCAAATCCTTTCGTCCGATCAGGACAGTTGCTCGATCACGCCGTCCTTCGTTCCGGGCTTCCTGGTCCGCGTCGTCGGCGTCGCGGCGCGGACGCGATTTCGGGCACCGAGTCGGATCGCGGATCGATCTCGGCGATCGTTGCCGCGAGCTCCGCCACCGTGGGCCGCTCGAACACGCTCGCCGCGGCGAGCTCGATCCCGAAGTCCTTGTTGAGCCGGTTCACGACCCCGAGCCCGATCATCGACGTGCCACCGATCTCGAAGAACGGGTCGTGCACGCCGATCTCCTCGATGCCAAGAAAGTCCTGCCACACCACGGCGATGCGCCGCTCGGTGTCCGTGCGCGGTGCGAGATAGGGCGTGCGCAGGTCGGGTCGCGGGTACTTCGGACCCGCCGCAGGCGCGTCGAGCTCGGCCGCCACAGTGGCCAGCGCCGCCACCCGCTCGGCGGCGTCGGCGAACGGCTGGGTCAGCACGACGACGTGCGCCGGTCCGGCGGTGACGATCCCGGCGAGGACGTCGGCGCCCTCGGGCACGGTGATGCCGAAGTCCTCGCGATACTGGCGCAGGTGGGCATCGCGCATCGCGTCCACCGGACCCGATTGCCGGCTCTCCTGCCGCCACGGTCCCCAGCCGACCGACACCACGCGCGTGGCCACCTTCTCGGTCAGCGCGTCCGAAGCCGCGAACGCGTCGAGGAAGCAGCTCGCGGCGCCGTGGTCGGTCTCGCCAGGGCGGCCGAGAGCCGCGATGGCCGAGGAGTAGAGCACCAGCAGTTCCGGCGGATCGTCCCGCAGCGCGTCGGCGATCGCCAACGTCGCGCCGATCTTCGGCGCCAGCACCTCGGCCGCCTGCCGTCCGGTCATGTTCGCCAGCCGCTCGCCGCCGGACACACCGGCGGCGTGGACGACGCCGTGCAGCTCGCCGAACCGATCCCGCGCGGTCCGGATCGCCCGGTCGACCTGGTCGGGACGGCATACGTCCGCGGCCAACGGGAGGACCTCGGCGCCTGCGTCGCGCAGCGCCCGGACCGCGAGCACCATGGTGCTGATCTCGTCGTCGGGCCCGTGCTCGGCCAGCCAGTCGTCCCAGCGCGGTTCCGGGGGCAGCTCGGTCCTGCCGACGAGCGTGAGCTTCGTACCCAGCGGCGCCAGCCGCTGTGCCAACGACAGACCGAGACCGCGCAGGCCGCCGGTGATCAGGTAGCTGCCACCCGGCCGCCAGGCCCGCTCCGGCTCGGTGCCGGCCGGGATGGCCACCTCCGTGAACGTTCGCTGCCAGCGGCGACCGCGACGCCAGGCGACGACCAGACCGTCCACGCCGTCGTCGGTGTGGTCGTCGGCGAGCAGCTCGACCTCGCGCAGCAGCGCCGCCGCGCTCGTCGACGCGCCCACCGGGGTGTCCAGGTCGACGCTGCGGCAACGAATGTTCGGGTACTCCGCGTCGATTCCCCGGCACAGTCCCGAGACGGTGGCCTGCACCGGGTTGCGAGCGTCGCCGCCGAGCACGTCGAAGACACCGGCGGTCGCGGCCACCAACTCGACCGGTCGGTCCGGCAGCGCCTGCCCGATCGCCTGGCTGAGCCACAGCAGGCTGTAGAAGCCCGAGTCGAGCGCCGCCTCGGTGGTGTCGGTGCCCGCGTACGTGTGCACGACCCGCAGTGGGCCCGCTTCCTCGTCGAGCTCGGTGAGCACGAGCCGGTAGTGCTCGGGGTCGGTGATGTCGATGGTGAAGCGCGTGTCGCCGGTGCGGGCGTAACGGTCGCCCGGCGCCACCCGCACGACCCGGTGACCCGCCGCGGTGGCCGACTCGGCCGGCTCGTCATCCGCCCCGAAGACCAGCAACGTTCCCGTCGGCGCCGGGGTCACGGGCGGCATCGCGTCGTGGCGCCGCCAGGAGGGCGCATGGCAGCGGACTTCCCGGACAGGCTCCTCCCGGCGCGGCGCGGCCGCGCCACGTGGTGCGTTGACCGCGCCGCGGCCCAGCTCGGGCCAGAACCGCGTGCGCTCGAAGGAGTAGGTGGGCAGGTCGGCGACCCGTCGCGGTGTCGGCCACGCTGCCGGCCAGTCGACGGCAACCCCGAGCTCCCACAGCCGGCCTAGCGCCGCCCGCACGTCGAGCAAGGGGACGACCGGGCCCGGCGTCTCGGCATCGGCGCCCGCGACGAGCACCGGACTGGCCGGCTCGGCGATCCCGACGAAGCCGTCGACCACCGTGATCCTCGGCGGCCGCGGCTCGATCGAGGCGAGCTCCGCCGCCGGGTCCTGTCCCGTGGCGTGGCAGCGAACCAGCCTCAGCGCGTCGGCGAGCCCGTACCGGCCGGCCACGAGCTCGGCGACCTGTTCGCCGGCACCCGTGCCGGACACCACGGTGGGCGAGACGCCCAGCGACCCAAGCGTAGCGGCGAGCGCGTAGCCGTGCACGAACGCCCGCAGGTGCCGGTGGCCCGTGCCGGAGAGCACCTCGCGGAGGTCGATGCCGTGCCCGGCGACGAGCTCGGCGCATTCGTCCACGGCGGCGCGGAACGCCTGCTGCGTCTCGTAGAACTCGAGGCCCGGCACGTCATCGCTCGCCGCGGGGAACACCATCCCGACGACCGGCTTGGTCACCCCGACGGGCTCGGTCTCCGCGACGTCAGCACGCCGGAGCCGGGTCACCGCGTCGGCGACGTCGGCACACGGCAGGGCGCGGCGGTAGCGAAGCCCGGACCGGCCGGTCTGGGTGGTGTAGGCGATGTCGGCCAGCTCGATGTCCGCTGTGGACTCCAGGTGGTCGGCGAGGGCGGCCGCGGTGCGGGCGAGGCTTTCCGGACGGTCGGCGGACAGCGTGAGGAGGCTCGCGGTCATCGAACCCGCGTCCGGCTCCGCCGGTCGCGGCGCCTCGGGCGCCTGTTCGATGACGACGTGGCCGTTGGTCCCCGACCAGCCGAACGAGCTGACGCCGGCCCGGCGCGGCTGATCCTCGTTGCGGCGCAACGCCTGTCGCTGCCGGATCGGCTGTACGGGACCGTCGGAGGTGACGACCGAGATCGGGTTGTCGAGGTGCAGGTTGCCCGGCACCTCGCCGTGCTTCAGGGCGAGCACCGACTTGATCAGTCCGGCGAGCCCGGACGCGGCGTGCAGGTGGCCGATGTTGGTCTTCACCGCACCGACGAGGAGCGGGTGCTCGGCGACCCGGCCACCGAAGACCTCGAGCAGCGCGCTGAACTCGATCGCGTCGCCCAGCGCGGTGCCGGTGCCGTGCGCTTCGAGCAGATCCAGGTCGTCCGGGCCGACACCCGCGGCGGTGAGCGCCGACCGCAGGAGCGCGACCTGCGCCTGCTTGTTCGGCGCGGTGAGCCCGTTGCTGCGCCCGTCCTGGTTCACCGCGGACCCGCGGATCAACGCGTGGACGCGGCGGTCGTTCGAGGTCGCGTCGGAGGCACGCTGCAGCACGACGATGCCGCCGCCCTCCCCCAGCCCGTACCCGTCGCCGGACTCGTCGAATGCCTTGGAGCGGCCGTCGGAGGCGAGCATGTTCATCTTGCAGCCCGCGATGAACGTGTTCGGGTGCAGGATAGCTGAACTGGCGGCCACGACCGCGACGTCGCACTCGCCGCGCCGCAGGCTCTGCACCGCGAGATGGGTGGCCACGAGCGAAGAGGAGCACGCCGTGTCGATCGTCAGAGTGGGGCCGCGCAGGTCGAAGTGGTAAGCGATGCGGCCCGCCGAAGCGCCCTGCGCGCTACCGAGCGCCACGTAGGGATCGTTGACGAGGTCGCGTCCCTCGGCATCGGACTGCCGGTCCACCCACTGCGAGTCGATCAGCCCGACGAAGACACCGGTCTTGGTGCCACGCAAGCGATCCGGGGCGAGACCGGCGTCCTCCAGGCCCTCCCACACCAGCTCCATCAGCAGCCGGTGCTGTGGGTCCAGCCGCCTCGCCTCCTGCGGGGACAGCCCGAAGAACTCCGCGTCCCAGCCGGCGACGTCGTCGACGAAACCGGCCCGCTGGGTGTACGCCTTGCCGGGAGCGGAACGGTCCTCGGCGTAGATCTCCGCGGCGTCCCAGCGATCGGCGGGCACCTCTCGCACGGCGTCGAGCCCGTCGAGCAACTTCTGCCAATACTGCTCAACTGTGTTGGCCCCGCCCGGGTAGCGGCAGCTCATCCCGATGATCGCGACCGGCTCGCCGGACGCAGACTCGACCGCCGCCAGGCGCTGCCGGGTCTCGTGCAGGTCGGCGGTGACGCGGCGGAGGTACTCGACGAGCTTCGCTTCGTTCGCCGACTCGTTCGTTGCGGTCATGCGCTCGTCGCCCTCCCGAGGTCGGTGTCGATGAGGTTGAACAGGTCGTCGACACTGGCCGAATCGATGCGCGCCTTCAGCCCGTCCGGCTTGTTCTCGGTCCGCGCGGCCTTCCAGGTAGCCAGCAGTCCTTCGAGCCGGGCGGTGACATCCGTCCTGATCGCCGCGTCGTCCGGGACGGTCGCCAGCGTCGCGGCGAGTCGGTCCAGTTCGGACATGACCGGAGCGCCTGCCGCCATGGGCGCCTCGGCGTCGTCGGAGACGAGCTCGGTCCGCACGTAGTCGGCCAGTGCCGCCGGCGTCGGCAGGTCGAACACCAGGGTCGGCTCCAGACGCAGTCCGGTGATCGCGGTCAGCCGGTTCCGGAGCTCGACCGCGGTCAGCGAGTCGAACCCGAGATCCTTGAACGGTCGCTCGGGGTCGATGCTGTCGGCCGATGCGTGCCCGAGGACGCCGACCACCTGGGTCCGGACCACGTCCAGCACGACCTGTTCCCGCTCGGGCGCGGCAAGCTCGGCCAGCCGGTCGAGGCGCGCGCGGTCCCGTGTGGTGCCGACTCGCTTGCCGCGCTTGCTGCCGGCGCCGACGAGTCCGAGCAGCGGCGGTGCCACGGCGCCTACCTCCGCGTTGCGGCGGAGTGCGGCGACGTTGATCCTGGCGGCGAGGAGCACGGGCGCCGTGGCGCCGTGCGCGGCGTCGAACGTGCTGGTGCCCTGCTCGACGGTGAGGGGGTCCATCCCGTCGCGAGACATCCTGGCGACCACGGCGTCGTCCGAATGTGCGGCCTGATCGGGACTCTCGGCCCAGACACCCCATGCGACGGACGTGCCGGGCAGCCCGCTCGCCCTGCGGTGTGTGGCCAGCGCGTCCAGGAAGGTGTCGGCCGCCGCGCTGTTCGCCCGGCCGGGACCGCCGAGATGTCCGGCCGCCGAGGAGAACAGCACGAACGCGGACAGGTCGCAGTCGCGGGTCAGCTCGTGCAGGTGCCACGCCGCATCGACCTTGGGCCGCAGCACGTTGTGCAGTTTCGTCTCGTCCAACGAGCCGAGCAGCCCCTCGTCGAGCGCCGCCGCCGCGTGGACGACCGCGCCGAGCGGCCGTTCGGCGGGGATCGAGGCCAGCAGCTCGGCGAGCGACTGCCGGTCGGCGGCATCGCACGACGCGACGCGGACCTGCGCGCCAAGCTCGGCCAGTTCGTCGGCCAGGGCCTCGTCATCGGCGTCGGTGCCGGGGCTGGTGGTGATCAGCAGATGTTCCAGGCCGTGCACGGTGACCAGGTGGCGTGCCAGCGCGGCGCCGATGGCATCCGTACCACCGGTGATCAACACGGTTCGCCCGGGATCGGTCAGCGGCCGGCGAGCATGAACATCGTCGCGGGTATGCCGGGCCAGCCGCGGCACCAGCACCTCGCCGGCACGGATCGCCACCTGCGGCTCGCCGGACGCCATGGCCGCGACCAGCGTGTCGGATCGGATGTCGTCTGCGCCGAGGTCCACGATGGCGAACCGGTCGGGATCCTCGGACTGTCCACTGCGGACGAGTCCCCACACCGGGGCGCAACCCAGGTCGTCGACGCCGTCGTCACCGACCGGCACCGCCCGGCGGGTGAGCACCACGAGGCGGGAGCCGGCGAACCGTTCGTCGGCGAGCCAGTCCTGCAGTACGTGCAGGACTCCCTGCGTCATGGCATGCGTGGCGGGGACGACCTCACTGTCCGCCGTGGCGGAGCACGGCAGGACGACGATCTCTGGCACCTCGGCCCCGCGGTCGATCGCGCCGGCCAGTGCCGCCAGGTCGGCGTGCCGCGTGGCGCCCAGTTCGTCCGGCCAGTGGTCGTCGTCGCCCAGCACCGCCCAGGTTCGTGGCGTGGTACGGGTCGTGGTCCGCAGTTCGTTCCAGTCCATGGTGAACAGCAGGTCGCCGTGGCCGGCGGCCTTGGTGAGCTGTTCCGCGGAGACCGGCGCCAGCCGCACCGACTCGACGTTGGCGACGGGTGCGCCGGCGGGATCCGTCAAGGAGAGCGTGACCTGGTCGGCGCCGGCGGCCGACATGCGCAGCCGCAGCGCCGTGGCGCCGGTGGTGGACAGTGACACACCGGTCCAGCGGACGGGCAGGTTTCCGGAGCCGGCGAACTCACCGAGCACGGTGGCGTGCAAGGTCGCCTCCAGCAGTGCCGGATGGATCGTGAACCCATCGGCCTCGAGCGCGTCGTGCAGAGCGACCTCGGCGACGACGTCGTCTCCGCAACGCCATGCCGAGCGCACGCAACGAAACGCCGGACCCAGCGTGTTCCCGGCCTCGGCGAGGGTGTCGTAGACGGAGTCCGGCAGGGTGCCGACGCCGATCGGCGTGGACCCGGCCGGGGGCCAGGTGGTCGTCTCGGGCGCGGGCTCGGCCTGCTCGGCGGACAACGTCCCCGTCGCGTACCGGACCCACTGCGGGTCCTCGTCATCGGGATCGTCCGGCTGGGCGTACACGTTCACCGTGCGGCGTCCCGAGTCATCCGAACCGGACAGGTCGACGCGCAACCGGACGCCCCCCTGGTCCGGCAGCACCAGGGGACGCTCGATCGTGAGCTCGTCGAGGTACGTGCAACCGGCGTCCACTCCCGCGGACATGGCCAGCTCGACGAACAGCGCGCCGGGCACCAGGGGCACGTCCCGCACCAGGTGCTCGCCGAGCCACGGGTGAGTCTCTGGGGACAGCCGGCCGGTCAGCACGAGCCCGTTCGAGTCCGCCGCGGTGAGCACCGCGCCCAGCAGCGGGTGGTCGGCGGGCCGGAGTCCGGCCGCCCGCACATCGGTGCGCCCCCCGGTGGGCGTCAGCCAGTAGGTTCCGCGTTGGAACGCATAGGTCGGCAACTCCACGCGGTTCCCGCCACTGCCGGCGAAGAACGCCGGCCAGTCCACGTTCGCGGCCCCCCGGACGTACAGCTCACCCAGCGCTGTCAACGCGGCGACGGGCTCCGCGCGATCCCGGCGCAGGACGGGCGTGAAAGACACGTCGGCCAGCTCGGGTCCGCCGTCCACACCGGACAGGTCGGCGACACACTCCCGTCCCATGGCGGACAGCACCCCGTGCGGCCCCAGCTCGAGGAACGTGGTGACGCCCGTCTCGACGAGCGTGCGGATCCCGTCGTGGAACCGCACGGTGCCCCGTACGTGCTCGACCCAGTAGTCCGGTGAGCACAGCTGTTCGGCGGTGGCCGGCCCTCCGGTCAGGTTGGACACGACCGGAATCCGCGCCTCTCCGTAGGAGACCTTGGCGGCGACGTCGCGGAAGTCGGCCAGCATCGCGTCCATCCGCGGCGAGTGGAACGCGTGGCTGACGGCCAACCGCTTGACCCCGCGCCGCTGCCGCTCGAAGCGCGCGGCGATGGCCAGCACCGGCTCCTCGTCGCCGGAGACGACGACGGACGACGGGCCGTTGATCGCGGCGATGCTCACCCGGCCGGGGTCCTCGTCGAGCAGGGGCAGTACCTCGTCCTCGGTGGCCTGCATCGCGACCATGGCGCCACCGGTGGGCAGTGCCTGCATCAGCCTCCCGCGGGCCACGACCATGGCGGCCGCGTCGGCCAGCGACAGCACGCCGGACACGTGTGCCGCGACCAGTTCCCCGATCGAATGGCCGCAGACGAGGTCCGGGATCACTCCCCAGGAGCTCACCAGCCGGAACAGCGCCACCTCCAGCGCGAACAGCGCCGGCTGCGTGTAGCCGGTCTCGTCCAGCCCCTCGCCGTCCCGGATCACGTCGGCGATCGGCCGTTCCAGCAGGGGGTCCAGGTGCTCGCACACGGAGTCGAACGCCGCGGCGAACACCGGGTACGACTCGTAGAGCTCCCGGCCCATGCCGGCCCGCTGCGCACCCTGGCCGGTGAACAGGAACGCCACCCGGCGCCGCCCGCCGACCCCGCGCGTGTCGCCCTGGGCCACGCCCGCGCCCGGCTCGCCCTCGCTCAACCCGTCCAGCGCCCACAACAGCTCTTCCCTGTCACTGCCGACGACGACCGCGCGATGCTCGAAGACGTCGCGGCTGGTGGCCAGGGAGTACCCGACATCGACGGTGTCGAGTTCGGTCCGGCCGTCCACGTGGTTCCACAGACGGTCGGCCTGGTCTCGCAACGCCTCCTCGGTCCGTGCGGAGAGCACCCACGGCACGGCCGGCATCGGCGCGACCGGTTCGCCACGTTCACCGTCGTCCGCGGGCGACTCCTCGATGACCACGTGCGCGTTGGTGCCGCTGATCCCGAACGAGGAGATCCCGGCGCGGCGCGGGTGGTCGCCCCGCTCCCAGGGCCGGGAGTCGGTCAGCAGCTCGACCGCGCCCTCCGACCAGTCGACCCGCGGCGTCGGCTCGTCGACGTTGATGGTCACCGGCAGCGTCTGGTGTCGCAACGCCATGACCATCTTGATCACGCCGGCGACACCGGCGGCGGCCTGCGTGTGGCCGAGGTTGGACTTCACCGAGCCGAGCCACAGTGGACGGTCGGCAGGCCGGTCCTGCCCGTAGGTCGCCAGCAGAGCCTGCGCCTCGATCGGGTCGCCCAGCGTGGTCGCGGTGCCGTGCGCCTCCACCGCGTCGATCGCGGCGGAGGTGAGTCCGGCGTCCTTGAGCGCCTGGCCGATGACCCGCTGCTGCGACGGCCCGTTCGGTGCGGTCAACCCGTTCGACGCACCGTCCTGGTTGATCGCACTCCCCCGGACGACGGCGAGGATCTCGTGGCCGTTGCGCCTCGCGTCGGACAGCCGCTCCAGCACGAGGACCCCGCAACCCTCGCTCCACCCGGTCCCGTCCGCGGACGCCGCGAACGACCGGCAGCTGCCGTCCTTGGACAGCCCGCCCTGTCGGGAGAACTCGATGAAGGTGTACGGCTGCGCCATGACCGTCACACCGCCGGCGAGCGCCAGCGAGCACTCCCGCCTGCGCAGCGCCTGAACCGCCAGGTGCGTCGTCACGAGCGACGAGGAGCAGGCCGTGTCCACCGTGACGGCTGGTCCCTCGAGGCCCAGGTTGTATGCGATCCGGCCGGACAGCACGCTGCCGGACGTCCCGGTCACCAGAAGTCCCCGTACGGCGTCGGGAAGGCCGTGATAGTCCGACACGTAGTCGTGGTACATCAACCCGGCGAACACGCCGGTGCGGCTGCTCCGCAGCGAGCTCGGCCTGATTCCGCCCTGTTCCAGCGCCTCCCAGACGGTCTCCAGAAGCAGTCGTTGCTGCGGGTCCATGGCCAGCGCCTCTCGAGGGCTGATCCCGAAGAACTCCGCGTCGAACTCCGTGGCACCGTGGACGAACCCGCCTCGGCGGACATAGGTCTTCCCGGGCACGTTCGGGTTCGGGTCGTACAACTCGTCGGTAGGCCAGCCACGATCGGTCGGAAAGTCCGAGACGCCGGACGCACCGTCGGAGACGAGCCGCCACAAGTCGTCCGGGGACCGGACGTCACCGGGGAACCGGCAGCCCATGCCGACGATCGCGATCGGCTCGCGCGCCTCGGCGTCGAGTTGCTGGTTGCGTCGCCGGAGCCGTTCGTTCTCCTTCAACGACTCACGTAGTGCCTCGACGAGTTTGTCCGATGAGGTGACCATCGTGGTTCTCCAATGAAGTCGCGCAGTTCGGCCGCGAACGGTCAACTGACGAGCGGCAGTGCCGGGTCGTCGGCCACGACCGGCCACCGGGTGGGGTCCTCGCCGAGGGCGCAGAGCTCGGCCACCTGCAGCCGGCACCAGGGCGCCACCGAGATGTCCCTGCTCGCCACCGCGTACACGAAGTCGACCCAGTCCACCCATTCGAAATCACCGACCGCACCGGGTTCCGGGCTCGGGGACTCGTCGGTCACCACGCGATAGACCGGGCACAGCTCGTTCTCCGCCACGCCGTCCTCGCCTTCCGATCGATACCGGAACCGGGACAGGACCAGCTCGGGCACCGCCGTGTGCAGGCCCAGCTCGTCCCGCAGCGTGCGGGCCACCGCGCCGTCGAGCAGCTCGCCGGGCGCGGGGTGACCGCCGCACGAGTTCGTCCACGCGCCGGACCAGGTCCGCTTCACGTGTCCTCGCATCGTGAGCAGTAGTCGCCCGTCGGTGGTGAACACGTAGCAGGAGAAGCCCAGACGCAGCTGGTCGAGCGGCACTACCTTGTTCATGATCTCCCGCCCTCCGGGACGCTCAGCCGGCCAGCACGAACGCGGCGGCGAACACCGTGCCCCAGCCGGTGGTCGCCACCTGCAGGGGTACCAGCTTCGCCCGGGGCCGCAGGTACGCCAGTGCGTCCTCAATGGATTTTCCGCGCACGCCACGCCACGTTCCGAAGACGTGCATCAGCGCGAACCCGATCGCTACGACCATCGGGATCATCCCGAGAGTCGGGCCTCCGATCGCGAACACCGACAGGCACACCGTGGAGCCGCCGATCGCGATCATGCCGACCGCGGTCGCCATGGCCCGCGTCATGCCGAGCGCCCGCACGCAGGTCCGGATGCCGAACGCTTCGTCCTCCGGCAAGTCCTCCGCGGTGTTCACCAGCACGATGCCGACCTGGTTGATCCCGAAGCCGACGATCGCGGCCAGCACCGGCCAGGACAGCTCACCCGGAACCGACCGCACGACGATGAGCATCGGCAGCCAGATCAGCACCGCGGCGAGGCCCGGCATCTGCCACACACCCGAGCTCTTCAGGTGCAGCGGCGGAACCGAGTAGCCGGCTCCGATGTAGAGGGTGAATGCCACCAGCGGCAGCAGGTCCCAGTTGCCGGTACGGATGGTGAAGTACGTGGCGAGGGCGAGCACGAAGACGCCGGTGACCGCGATCTGTCGGCGGACGTTGCGCAGCCCGAGGCCGTACACCGACCGCGACAGCCGGGCCTTGTACACCGCGTCCACGTCGCGATCCGCGTAGGCGTTGGTCATGTCGATGAAGTGCATGATCGACAGAGCCATCACGAGAACCAGGAGGAAGTTCCCGGTGGCTAGCGTGCTCGCGGAGTCGACCGAGAGCAGCGCCGGGATCAGGTAGATGGCCAGCATCACCGGCAGGAACTCGACTCGCCGGATCCGCACCGAGTACCGGATTCGGCTACCCCAGGTCAGCGGTTCCGGCGATGGCGCTCCCGCGGTGCCCTCTCGTAACTGTCCGACAGTCATGGTCGCCAACCCCCGTTCACAGGATCTGGATTCGCTGGAGGTGCCTGGACGAGTCGTCCTGGAACGCGTTGCGGCCGTGCAGCAGGGCCTGGTTGTCCACCGCGACGATGTCGCCGTCGCGCCACTCGTGGGCGTAGCAGACCTCCGGGTCGTGCAGCCGGTCCCGCAGGTCTTCCTTGAACGCCGCGGCATCCACTTCGGACATCCCGTTGACATCCACCCAGACCGGGTTCAGGTAGCGCTCCGGGTCGATCGGCTCGCCGTAGCGCATGATCGTCTCGCCGGTCGCGGAGTGCTCGGCCAGCAGCGGCGAAACCGTCTCGCCGCCGTAGTAGCCGACCTTGTCGGTCCGGTAGGTGATCTCGGTCGACGCCCACTGGCGCACCAGGTCCTCCCCGGCGCGGCGAAGCACCGCGCTCGAGTCGGAGAACACCGTCTCGCCGCCGCCACCGGGACGAGGCGCCCGAACGCACTGGAACAGGAAGTACCTCGGCGCGGCCTTGGCGAAGGCACCGTCCCAGTGGAATGGCGCGTCGGTCCGGCTGAACAGGTAGTTCTTCGGGTCCTCCTGGATCACCAGATCGAGGACGGCGCCGAAGTCCCAGGTGAGGATCTCGCCCCAGCGCGAGCAGTACTCGACCAGGTCTTCCTTTTCCAGCAACGGAAATCCGCGCAGCACGAGCACCTTCGACTCGATGGTCCACTGCTCGAGGGTGGCCGGCGCGATGTCACGCAGGTCCGCACCCGCATCGGTGGCCGTCATCAGCCGGCCGAACGGCCGCAGCGGTGTCTGCTCGATGTCATGCACATCTGACCTCGTCATGACGCGATCTCCTCCGGTGGGATGTGTGGGTTGGCGTAGTGGCTCGGGCGACCGTGGCGCCAGATCAGCGACCCGTTCTCGCTCTCGGCCTGGCTCCGCTTGACCAGCGTGATGTTCGTTCCGTCGTCGACGACCACGCCGTGCCACGGGGTGAGCCAGCTGTCCTTGGTGCGGATGAGGTGGAAGCCGATCTTGTCGGCATGACTGGGCTGCGGGTGGATCGACAGCCGCAGCGAGTGCGGGAACACGTCGCCGACGAGGTCGCCCCAGGCCCTGCTGCGCTGGATCATCTGGTAGGCGAGGTCCTTGCAGCGTTTGCTGAGCCGGTTCCGGCTGATCTCCGGGTGCAGCGCCGTCTGGTCCTCCACCATGAAGCGGTGCATCCCGTTGAACAGCGACCTGGCCTGGAGGTCGGTACGCACCTCCGCGCGGATCTCGTCGACGGGCGTGGCGTACCGGGCGACGAGCAGCTCGCGCATCTCGTCGTAGGAGTCCGGGCCGAACGCGTCGTCGAGCGAGTACAGCCGCACCGAGCCCGCGCCGATCGAGTCGATGATGCGTTGCAGCTCGACGCGGTACCGGGTCACGTCGTCGTCCGGGATGTCGAGCAGGTCGGAGAAGACGTGGCCGTCCGAGCAGATCTCGATCCTGGCGCCGGGCGGATGCAGATGGCTCAGCTGTTCGCAGAAGGACTGCAGGAACTCGATGGAGATCCGCTCGCCGAGATCGGGCAGCGAGCCGACCACCTTGCCCGGGTTGCGGGACTTCGCCGGGAACGCCGGCAGTACGAAGTGGAGCGGCTCTCCTCGGTCGAGGTAGTGCCGGACCCGCTCGTCGTGCACGGCGAAGCAGGTGGCACACGGCTCCGCGCCGCACGGGTCGTCTGGTCGCTGGAGACGACGGAACCGGAAGGTCAGCTGGAGAATCTGCTTGACGAGTCGTTCGGCCGGTCGGCCGACTCCTTCATCCGCGGCAACGGTCATGTCGGGTCCTATCGCGCAGTGGATTCCTTGACGCGCACACAGGCGTGCTGGCGAATTCGCCGGAGGATGTCCGGGACGTGGTCGTTGAGATAGAAATGGCCGCCCGGCAGCACCGCCAGCTCGAACCCGGCGCTCGTGTGCTCGCGCCAGGCGTTCGCCTCCTCGACGGTCACCTTCGGGTCACTGTCGCCGACGAGCGAGTAGATCGGGCAGCCGAGCCGTGGTCCCGGTTGGTACTCGTAGGTCTCCGCCGCGTAGTAGTCGCCCCGGACCGCCGGCAGCAGCATGCTGAGGACGTCGTCGTCGTCGAGCAGGGCGGAGTCGGTGCCGGCCAGGCTTCGCATGTCGGCGATCAGGGCCGCGTCGTCGAGCAGGTGTGTTCGTTCGAGCCTGCGCAGGTGCGGCGCGCGCCGTCCGGATGCGAACAGCGCCGTCGGCTCGACGCCGTCGCGCTCGAGCCGACGCGCGACCTCGAAGCCGAGGGTCGCCCCGAGGCTGTGGCCGAAGATGGCGACGGGCCGACCGGCCAACGGCCGCAAGGCGGCCACCAGCCGGTCGGCGAGCTCGGAGATGGAGTCGAGGCACGGCTCGGTGCGCCGGTCGTGCCGGCCCGGGTATTGGACGGACAGCACGTCGATCTCTGGCGAGAGCTCCCGTGACACCGCGAAGAAGTAGCTCGCCGCACCGCCGGCGTGCGGTAGGCACAGCAGCTGACTGGGGGCATCAGCCGCCGGATGGAACCGCCGTACCCACAGATCGGTGTCGGTCATCTCTCGCTCACCTCGAGGGCTCCAAGTCGTGTCACTGTTTGCTCGAACGGGCCGGCCGGTCAGGACACGGCGAGGGTCGCGGCCTCGGTCGCCGTGCCGTCGCACCAGCTGATGGTCGTGGGCGAGACCGGAGCCCGGCCCGAATTGGTCCAGCTGTCGAGCACATCGATGCTGACGTCGGCGTGGGTCGGCGCGCCGGCGCCGTCGAAGAACAGGGAATCAAGAATGCCAATTGTGGTGGTCGACATCTGAGTCTCCTTGAGTCGTGCGTTCGCGGGTTGGCGAGCGCTCGACTCAACTTGCTGGATTCGACCGGCTCGCGACAAGGCAGTCGCTCACCGTTCCCTGTCGGGATTCTCACCGCCGAATCATGAATTCATCACGCCTTGGAGAAAGTAGCCGCGGCCCATCGCAATTCACCCGCAAACCGATCGAGCCTGAGTGTCCTACACAGGTCATCTCGGACCTCCGCGAATGCCACGCGCCGTCCGTTGAAGGTTTCCCCTGGCGCAGAGTCGTCGCTCCTGGATCCGAAGTGACGCCGTCATCAGGTGCGGGGTGAGCGATTCACAACGGAGCTCCGCGAAGGACTTTGACGTGCAGGTACGTCTGATCGCGAACGGCCACGCGGCGTGGCCGGCCCGAGGGCGCGCGATGGCTGCGGGGTTTCTCCGGAGTGACCGAATATGGGATGCTCGGCCGCGCCGATCCATGATCGGACGAATTTCCCGACTCGGAGTGAGCCAATGAATTTCTCAGTTCTCGGGAGTCTCGAAGTCACCGACGACAAAGGCGGCCAGCTGGAGCTGGGTGGCGTGAAGCAACGAGCGATCCTCGGATATCTCGTCCTGAACGCCAACAAGGTGGTTCCGACCAGCCGGATTCTGCAGGCCATGTGGGACGGCGAGCCACCCCCGACCGCGCGGAAGATGGTGCAGAACGCCGTGTCGGGGATCAGGCGACTGCTGGCCGGGCACCACGACCTGGCGCCGGCGTTGCAGACGCGGCCGCCGGGCTACCAACTGCGTGTGGCCACCGGAACCATCGACCTGTTCCGGTTCCGGTCGCTGGTCCGCGAAGGTCGCGAGGCGATCACCGCCGGTGCCGCGGAACAGGGCGCCGAGCAGCTGCGTGAGGCGTTGTCGCTGTGGCGGGGGCGCGCGCTCGCCGATCTGGTCGAGACCGGCATCTGTTGGTCCGAGCTCGCGGCGATCGAGGACGAGCGACTGTCCGCACTGGAGGACCGGCTCGACGCGGAGCTCGCCTGCGGGCGACATCGTGAGATCACCCCGGAGCTCGAGGTGCTGACCGCCACCGAGCCGCTGCGGGAACGCCTGTGCGTGCAGTTCATGCTCGCGCTCTACCGATCCGGGCGCCAAGCCGACGCGCTGACGGTGTACCGCCGCACCCGCGGGGCGCTCATCGACGGGCTGGGCCTGGAGCCCGGCCGCGGCCTGCAGGAGCTTCACCAACGGATCCTCGAGCACGACGCGACGATCCAGGTTCCGGTCCTCGCGAGCCACTAGTCACACGCGAGCCGCGTTGCTCGCCGAGTTACCCGGACGTGGGCAGGCCGGCGAGAGCATGTCCACGACGTTGCCGGTCCGCATCGGTTCATTTGTTCGGACAAGAGGTGCTTACCCATGCCGCATACCGACCTGCTCCGCCCGCTGCCCGAACTCCTTCGGGCCAACGCCAGCCGGCTCGGCCCGCGGGTCGCGTACGCCGACTCCAAGTGCCGGGTGACCCACGCCGAGCTAGCCGACCGTACGGAACGGATCGCCGGGCACCTCGCGGACCTCGGAGTGTGGCCGGCCGACCGCGTCGCGGTCTTCATCGACGGCGTGGTGGCGGTGGAGAGCATCCTGGCGATCGCCAGGGCGGGCGCGATCGCGGTACCGCTCGACCCCGAGCTCGACGACACCGAGCTCGCGAGGCTCGTCGAGGACAGCGGCGCCGACACGGTGATCACCGACGCGGCCCGCGTCGAGCGGGTTGCCCGGCTGGACCCGGCTCCGTTGAACCTCATCGTCAGCGGCGGGCCGGCGGAGATGTCCGCCACCTCGTACGAGCGGCTCGCGACGACGACGCCGGACTCGCCCGCCCGTGACGACCTCGGCCTGGACGACCTCGCGTTCCTGGTCTACACGGCCGGCACGACCGGTCCGCGCAAGGGAGTCCTGTCCACCCAGCGCAACGCGCTGTGGTCGGCGGCCGCGGCGTACGCCCCGATCCTCGGTCTGTCCGCCTCGGACTGGGTGCTGTGGCCGCTGCCCGTGCACGACGGGCTGGCGCACCACCTCTGCGTGCTGGCCGCGACCGCGGTCGGCGCGTCCGTGCGCCTCGCCGGCGACCAACCGCCCGGCGACCTCTGGCAGGTTCTCGCCGAGCATCTCAGCACGGTCGTGGTCGGCACGCCGGAGACGCACCGCGCTCTGCTGGCGACCCCGGCGTCGTCCTATGTGGACAGCGTGCGTTTCGGACTGGTCGTCGGATCGGCAGGCGATTCGGGGCTGCGCAAGTCCTTCGCCCGCACGTTCGACGCGCCGCTGGTGGACGTCTACGCGACCACGGAGACCTGCGGGCCCGTCGCGATGGGCTGGCCGGACGGCCAGGACCGGCGCTGTGTGCCGGTCCCCGGCCTGAGCGTGCGCCTGGTCGACCCGTTGACCGGTACCGACGTGGGTACCGGTCAGGAGGGCGAGGTATGGGTCAGCGGGCCGAACGTGATGGCCGGTGGCTACCACAACCGGCCCGACGCGACGGCCGCGTCGCTGCGCAACGGCTGGTACCGCACCGGCGACCTGGCTCGGCGCGACGAGTCCGGCTATCTCACCGTCACCGGCCGCCTCGCCGACGTCATCGTCGTCGGCGACGAGCGCGTGCGGCCCGAACAGGTCGAGGCCGCGCTGCGCACGGTCGACGGCGTGCTCGACGCCGCGGTCGCCGGACGACCGGACGACGAGCTCGGCGCGGTACCGGTCGCGTTCGTGGTCGCGCCCGGGATCGACCCGGCACCGCTGCTCGCCGCGTGCCGCGAGCGGCTACCCGCCTCGGCGGTCCCCGTCGAGCTCTACGCCGTGTCGAAGGTTCCGCGCACCCCCGCGGGCGTGCTCGCCCGGCACCGGCTGTTCGACACCCCCGCCCGGCTGCTCGGTACGGCGGCCGTGTTCCACGACTCGCTCCACGAGCTCGACTGGGAGCCGACCGCCGCCGCGGGTGATGCGGCGGGCGACTGGGCCCTCGTCGGTGGCACGGAGCTGACCGCCGACCTGACCGCGGCGAGTCGCCATCCCGACCTCGCCGCGCTGCTCGACGACCTGGCAGCGGGTCCGGCGCCGGCCGTCGCGTGCCTCGAACTGGACACCGACGCACTCCCCGACCTGCTGGCGACCTGGCTCGGCGACGATCGGGTCACGACCACCCGTCTGGTCCTGCTGACCCGCGGAGCCGTCCACGCCGGCCGCTACGCGCCGGTCCCCGAGCTCGCGGCCCGGTGGGGCCTCGCTCGCGGGTTCCAGGCGCGGCATCCCGGCCGCATCGTCCTCGTCGACATGGACGAGGTGACCGACGACTCGCTGCGCGCGGCCGTGGCCTGCGGCGCGGACGAGGTGGCCGTTCGGGCGGGTCAGCTGATGCGGCCCCGGTTCCTCCCGGTCCCCGCCGGGCCGGCCGGCCGCAGGCTCGGTGGGGCCGGCACCGTGGTGCTGGCCGCCCGTCCCGACGCCGACCTCGGCCTCGGCGACCACCTGGCCACCGCGCACGAGGTGGCCGACCTGGTGACGATCGACCCGGGCGACGACGCGTCGCTGGCCGAGGTACTCGAGACCGGGCGGGTCACCGCGGTCGTGTGTGCGGGGCCGACACCGGCGCAGGCGCGGGCACTGCACGACATGACGCTCGGCCACGACCTGCCGGTGTTCGTACTGCTGACCTCCGGCCGCGATGCCGAGGCGGCCGGGTTCGCCGACGCGCTCGTTCGGCATCGCCGGGTGGCCGGTGTGTCCGGTGTGTCGGTGAGGTGGGCCCCGGCCGACTTCGCCGAGCTGCCGGTGTCGCGCCGCCTCGCCATGTTCGACGCTGCCGTGGCGAGCGACCGTCCGTGCGTGGTCGCAGCGCTCCCGGCCGAGCCGGACCGGTGGGCGGCGGCGGGCCCCGAGGCCAGGAAGACGCTCGCCGCACTGCGCGATCGGTTGGGCGGGATGCCGGCGGCGGACCGCGGGCGGATCGTGCTGGACCTCGTGCACGCCGAGACGGACGCGGTACTCGCCGACTACGCGCCCGCCACGCTGGATGCCGAGACCCCGTTCCGGCAGCTGGGTTTCGACTCGCTGACAGCCGTGCAGCTGCGCGGCCGGCTGAGTGCCGTGACCGGGCTCGACCTGCCGGCCACGCTGATCTTCGACTACCCGACGCCCGACACCCTGGTCGAGCACCTGCTGAGCGAGCTGGCCGCCGATGGCGCGGAAGCCGCCGCCGAACCGTACGGCCCGGTGCACACCGACGAACCGATCGCGATCGTCGGCATGGGGTGCCGGTATCCCGGCAACGTGAGCTCCCCCGATGAGCTGTGGCGTCTGGTCGTCGACGGCGTGGACGCGGTCTCCGGGTTCCCCACCGACCGCGGCTGGGACCTCTCGGCGCTGTTCGACGGAGCCCCGGACGGCGCGGGCACCTGCAGCGCCCGGGCGGGTGGCTTCCTGCACGACGCCGCCGAGTTCGATGCGGAGTTCTTCGGGATCAGCCCCCGTGAGGCGCTCGCCATGGACCCCCAGCAGCGGCTGCTGCTGGAGACGTCCTGGGAGGCGATCGAGCGGGCGGGCATCGACCCGAGCTCGTTGCGCGGCAGCTCCACGGGAGTGTTCGCCGGCGTGCCGGTGCAGCAGTACGGCCGAAGCGGGCACACCGACGAGGACGGCGTCGAGGGCTTCCTGATCACCGGCATCGCGAGCAGTGTGGCGTCGGGCCGGATCTCCTACGTACTCGGGCTGGAAGGCCCGGCGATGACCGTCGACACCGCGTGCTCGTCGTCCCTGGTCGCCCTCCACCTCGCCGTCCGGGCGCTGCGGTCCGGAGAGTGCTCGCTGGCGCTGGCCGGTGGGGTGACCGTGATGTCCGGACCGGAGACGTTCACCGAGTTCTCCCGGCAGGGCGGCCTGTCCCCGGACGGACGATGCAAGGCGTTCGACGAGTCCGCGGACGGCACGGGCTGGTCCGAGGGCGCGGGCGTACTGGTGGTCGAACGGCTCTCCGACGCGGTGCGCAACGGCCACCCCGTGCACGCCGTCCTGCGCGGCACGGCGATCAACTCCGACGGTGCCTCCAACGGGCTCACGGCCCCCAACGGTCCCTCACAGCAGCGGGTCATCCGCGCGGCCCTCGCCGACGGCGGTGTCTCACCGTCCGATGTGGATGCTGTGGAGGCCCATGGCACCGGCACCATGCTCGGCGACCCGATCGAGGCGCAGGCGCTTCTCGCCACGTACGGCCAGGACCGCCCCGCTCCCCTGCACCTCGGCTCGTTCAAGTCCAACGTCGGCCACACCCAGGCCGCCGCCGGGGTCGGCGGCGTGATCAAGATGGTGCAGGCGTTGCGCAACAGGCTGCTGCCGCGGACGCTGCACGTGTCCGAGCCGACCCGAAAGGTGGACTGGACCGCCGGCGCGATGACCCTGCTGTCCGAGCCGGTCGAGTGGCCAGCCGGTGAGCGGGTGCGCCGCGCGGCCGTCTCCTCCTTCGGGATGAGCGGCACCAACGCGCATGTGATCATCGAGGAACCGCCGGAGCCCGCGGCCGTCGCGGAGCGCGCGGTGGAGCCGCCGGCGGTGCCGTGGGTGCTCTCGGCGCGGACCGAGCCCGCGCTTCGCGAGCAGGCCGCGCGTCTGCGGTCCTTTGTAGAGGATCGGTCCGAGCTGCGCCCGATCGATGTCGCGAGGTCCCTGCTGGACACCCGGACACGCCTCCCCCATCGCGTGGCGGTGACCGGTTCGGATCGTGCCGAGCTGTTGGCGGGTCTGGCGGGGTTCGAGCGGGGCGAGCAGGCGTCGAGTGTGGTCGCCGGTTCGCGGCTTGCCTTGTTGTTCACGGGTCAGGGTGCGCAGCGGTTGGGCATGGGTGGCGTGTTGGCTGCCGTCTTCCCGGTGTTCGCTACCGCTTTCGACGAGGTGTGTGTGGAGCTGGAAAGGCACCTGGACACGCCGTTGCGTGCTGTGCTGGGTACCGAGGAGCTGCACGAGACCGGGTTCACCCAGCCCGCCCTGTTCGCGTTCGAGGTCGCGTTGTTCCGGTTGTTCGAGTCGTGGGGTGTGCGTCCGGACTTCGTGGCGGGGCATTCGATCGGTGAGCTGGCCGCGGCTCATGTGGCGGGGGTGTTCTCACTGGCCGACGCGGCGCGGTTGGTCGCGGCACGGGGCCGGCTGATGCAGGCCCTGCCAGCGGGTGGGGCGATGGTCGCGGTGCAGGCCACCGAGGACGAGATCACCCCGACGCTGTCCGAGGCGGCGGGCGTGGTCGGCATCGCCGCGATCAACAGCCCCGACTCGGTCGTACTGTCCGGGGACGAGGACACGGTGCTGGCCATCGCCGAGCGATGGGCACAGCAGGGTCGCAAGACCAAGCGGCTCACCGTCTCGCATGCGTTCCACTCACCGCTGATGGACCCGATGCTCGACGAGTTCCGCACCATCGCCGAGACCATCACCTACACCGAGCCTCGGATCCCCGTGATCTCCACCGTCACCGGACAGACCGCCGACCGGCTCACCGACCCCGACTACTGGGTGAACCAGGTACGCCAACCCGTCCGCTTCGCCGACACCGTGCGAACCCTCGAGTCGGCAGGCACCACCACCTTTCTCGAAATCGGACCCGACGCCGCACTCACCGCACTCACCGACAGCGACACCGCGACGTTCGTCCCGGCACAGCGTCGAAACCGCGACGAGGCGCGGACCGTCATCGAGGCGGTCGGCCGGCTCGTCGCGTCCGGTGTCACCGTGGACGCCGCCGCGTTCCTCCCCGGCGCCGAGCGGGTCGAGCTGCCGACCTACGCGTTCCAGCGTCGCTCGTACTGGCTGCGCGCACCGGAGAGCGCCGACGTGAGTGCCGCGGGGCTCGCCCCCGCCGAGCACCCACTGCTCGGCGCGAAGCTCGGCGCCGCCGACTCCGACCGGCTGGTGCTGACCGGGCGGCTCTCCCTCTCCGCGCAGCCCTGGCTGGCCGACCACGCCGTACTCGACACGGTCCTGCTGCCGGGCACGGCGTTCGTCGAGCTGGCCGGACGTGCCGCCGAGCACACCGACCACGGCGTGATCGAGGAGCTGACGCTGCAGGCACCGCTGATGCTGACCGGTGAGCGCGCGGTGCACCTGCAGGTGTGGACCGGAGAGCCGGACGAGCACGACCGGCGGTCCGTCGAGATCTACTCGCGTCCCGCCGACGCCGCTCCGGGCGAGGCGTGGACCTGTCATGCCTCCGGTCTGCTGGCCGGCGAACCGGAGGCGACACCCGCGACTGCGGGGCCGGAGTGGCCGCCGCCGGGTGCGGAACCCGTTGCGGTGCCGGACTTCTACGACTGGCTGCTGTCCCGTGGCTTCTCCTACGGCCCCGCGTTCCAGGGCGTGCAGGAGGTGTGGCGGCGAGGTGCGGAGTTGTTCGCGGATGTCTCGCTGCGCGAGGAGGAGCGGGCCGGTGCCGCCCGGTTCGGCATGCACCCGGCGCTGCTCGACTCCGCGATGCACGCGATGGTGCTGCATCTGGACGCCGAGGCTGAGCCTGGCCAGGCCTGGCTGCCGTTCTCGTGGCGTGGCGTGCGGTTGCACCGGTCCGGCGCTGCCGCCCTGCGGGTCCACCTCGTGCCCGACGGCACCAGCGCGGTCCAGGTCAGCGCGTCAGACGAGTCGGGTAACCCCGTGCTCACCGCCGAGTCGGTCGCCGTGCGGCCGGTCTCGACGGCACAGCTCGGCGACACCGGCACACCGGCGGCCGACCTGTACGCCGCGGACTGGGTGCCGGTCCCCGGCACCGGTGGGCCGGAGACCCCACAGTGGACCGCACTGGGCGACGCCGGTCTCGCGGAGCTGGGCGCCAAGATCGACGCCGGTGAGCCGACTCCGGAGATCGTGGTGCTGCGGTCGGAGGCGGGCACGGATTCCGCCGCGGTGCACGCCTCGGTGCACCGGACACTCGCGACGCTCCAGCAATGGCTCGGCGACGAGCGGTTCGAGCAGTCGCGGCTGGCCGTCGTCACACAGGGTGCCGCGACGGGCTCGGATCTGGCCGGAGCGGCGGTGTGGGGTCTCGTTCGCTCCGCACAGACCGAGCACCCGGACCGGTTCCTGCTCGTCGACACCGACGACGCGTCCCGGGACGCACTTCCCGTCGCGCTGGCCGCCGGCGAAGCCCAACTCGCCATCCACGACGGAACCGTCACCGTCCCACGCCTCGCCAAGGCGACTCCCGCGCCGAACGACGAGCGTCTGTTCGACCCGGACGGCACGGTGCTGATCACCGGTGGCACCGGCACTCTCAGTGCGGCGCTCGCCCGCCACCTCGTCACCGAGCACGACGCCCGGCACCTCATCCTGATCTCCCGGCGCGGACCTGATGCGCCGGGTGCGTACGACCTGCACCGTGAGCTCACGGAGCTGGGTGCCCAGGTGGAGATCATGGCCTGCGACGCCACCGACCGGGCCGACCTCGCCGACCTCCTCAGGTCGATCCCGGCCAAGCACCCCCTCGTCGGGATCGTCCACGCGGCCGGCGTGCTCGACGACGGGACGATCGAGTCGCTCGACCAGGAACGGGTCGACGCCGTCCTGGCGGCCAAGGTCGACACCGCGATCAACCTCCACGAGCTGACCGGCGACCTCGAGCTGTTCGTGCTGTTCTCCTCCGTGGCCGGCGTCTTCGGCACCGCCGGGCAGGCCAACTACGCCGCGGCCAACGCCTTCCTCGACGGCTTGGCAACGCACCGCCACGCCACCGGGCGGACCGCGACCGCACTCTCCTGGGGCCTGTGGGCGCAGGACAGCGCCATGACCAGTCACCTGAGCGATGCCGACCTGGCCCGCATCAACCGCAGCGGCATCCTTTCGCACACCGTCCATGAAGGACTCGCACTCTTCGACGCCGCCTGCCGCAGCGGGCGACCACACCTGGTGCCGGTCAAGCTCGACATCGCCGCGCTGCGCACGGCCACGAACCCGCCCGCGCCGCTGCAGGGGCTGACCCGGACTCCGCGCAAGCGCGCCGGCCAGGGCCGGCCGACGTCGAGCACCCTGGCTCGGCAGCTGGCCGGACGCAGCGAGGACGAGCGGCGTCATCACCTGCTCGACATCGTTCGCACCCAGGTCGCCGCGGTGCTCGCCCAGCCCGATCCGGACGCCGTCACCGCGGCCAACGCGTTCCGGCAGCTCGGGTTCGACTCGCTCACGGCCGTCGAGCTGCGCAACCGGCTCAACACCGCCACAGGTCTGCGGCTGCCCGCCACGCTCACCTTCGACTACCCGACGCCGCAGGCGCTCGTCGAGCACCTGCTGACCGAGTTCGCCGAGCGGACCGAGGCGGAGCGGCCGGCCAGGGTCGCCGCGCCGGTACGCGCGGACGAGCCGATCGCGATCGTTGGCATGGCCTGCCGCTATCCGGGCGGCGTCGCCTCGCCCGATGACCTGTGGCGGCTGGTGAACACCGGCGCGAGCGGGATCACCGGCTTCCCGGCCGACCGCGGCTGGAACCTGGACACCCTGTTCGATCCGGACCCCGACACGCCGGGCACGAGCTACGTCAGCAAGGGCGGGTTTCTGCTCGACGCCGCCGAGTTCGACGCCGAGTTCTTCGGGATCAGTCCCCGCGAGGCGCTCGCCATGGATCCGCAGCAGCGGGTGTTCCTCGAAACCTGTTGGGAGGCGCTGGAGCGTGCGGGCCTCGATCCGGGCGCGCTGCGGGGCAGTCCCACCGGTGTGTTCACCGGGCTGATGACCCACGACTACGCGGTCCGGCCCAGCGCGGTGCCGGACGGTGTCGAGGGGTTCTGGGGCACCGGCACCGCCGGCAGCGTCGCATCCGGTCGCGTCGCGTACACGCTCGGCCTCGAGGGCCCCGCCATGACCGTGGACACGGCCTGCTCGTCGTCGCTCGTGGCACTGCACCTCGCCGCACAGGCGCTGCGGTCCGGCGAGTGCTCGCTCGCCCTCGCCGGCGGCGTGACCGTCATGGCCACACCAGGTCTGTACGTCGAGTTCTCCAAGCAGCGCGGCCTCGCCGCCGACGGCCGGTGCAAGGCGTTCTCGGCGTCGGCGGACGGGACGAGCTGGGCCGAGGGCGCGGGCGTGCTCGTCGTGGAGCGGCTCTCGGACGCCGTGCGCAACAACCACTCGGTCCTCGCCGTCGTCCGCGGCACCGCGGTCAACCAGGACGGCGCGTCCAACGGCCTGACCGCGCCCAACGGACCGTCCCAGCAGCGGGTGATCCGGGCCGCGCTGGACAGCTCCGGGTTCACACCGTCCGATGTGGACGCCATCGAGGCGCACGGGACCGGGACGACGCTGGGCGACCCGATCGAGGCGCAGGCCCTGATCGCGACGTACGGGCAGGACCGGGACCGGCCGCTGTGGCTTGGCTCGCTCAAGTCGAACGTCGGCCACACGCAGGCCGCCGCCGGTGTCGGCGGGGTCATCAAGATGGTGCTCGCCATGCGCCACAAGGTGCTGCCGCGGACCCTGCACATCGACGAGCCCAGCCCGAAGGTCGACTGGACCGCGGGCGCCGTCGAACTGCTCACCGAGCCCGTCTCGTGGGAGCCGGGCGGCCACCCACGCCGCGCCGGCGTTTCCTCGTTCGGCGTGAGCGGCACCAACGCACACGTGATCATCGAGGAGCCGCCGGCCCAGCCGTCCGCCGCGGACGTCGAGCGCGAGCCCGCCGCCGCGATGCCGTGGGTGCTGTCGGCCCGCACCGAGCCGGCACTGCGCGACCAGGCTCGCCGGCTGCACGAGTACGTCACCGCGCGCCCGGAGCTGCACCCCGCGGACGTCGGGCTGTCGCTGGCGACCGCGCGCGCCGGCTTCGACCACCGTGCGGCGGTGTGCGGATCGGGGCGCGACGACCTGCTCCGCGGTCTGGCCGCGACTGCGGCCGGCGACGCGTCGCCGGACGTGGTCACCGACCTGGCACGGACCGGCCGGCTTGCCGTCCTGTTCACGGGTCAGGGTGCGCAGCGACTGGCGATGGGTGGCGTGTTGGCTGCCGTCTTCCCGGTGTTCGCCGCCGCGTTCGACGAGGTGTGCGCGGAGCTGGACCAGCACCTGGACACGCCGTTGCGGACCGTCCTGGACACCGAGGAGCTGCACGAGACCGGGTTCACCCAGCCTGCGTTGTTCGCGTTCGAGGTCGCGTTGTTCCGGTTGTTCGAGTCGTGGGGTGTACGGCCGGACTTCGTGGCGGGGCATTCGATCGGTGAGTTGGCCGCGGCTCATGTGGCGGGGGTGTTCTCACTCGCCGATGCCGCCCGCTTGGTCACCGCCCGCGCCCGCCTCATGCAGGCCCTGCCGTCCGGCGGGGCGATGGTCGCCGTCCAGGCGACCGAGGACGAGGTCACGCCGCTGCTGTCCGATGTGGAGGGTGTGTCGGTCGCGGCCGTAAACGGGACCACCTCCGTCGTGCTCTCGGGCGAGGAGATCGCGACCCTGCGGGTGGCCGAGGACTTCGAGCAGCAGGGTCGCAAGACCAAGCGGCTCACCGTGTCCCATGCGTTCCACTCACCGCTGATGGACCCGATGCTCGACGAGTACCGCACCATCGCCGAGGACCTGTCCTACACCGACCCCAGCATCCCCGTCATCTCCACCGTCACCGGACAGACCACCGACCAGCTCACCGACCCCGACTACTGGGTGAACCAGGTCCGCCAACCCGTCCGCTTCGCCGACACCATGCGAACCCTCGAGTCGGCAGGTGTCCAGACGTTCCTCGAAATCGGACCCGACGCCGCACTCACCGCACTCGCCGACAGCGACACCGCGACGTTCGTCCCGGCACAGCGACGAAACCGCGACGAGGCGGCCGCCGTGACCGAGGCGGTGGGCCGGTTGTACGCGCGTGGCGTCCCCCTGGACCTGGCGGGGCTCTTCCCCGGCGCGGGCCGGGTCGACCTGCCGACGTACGCATTCCAGCGCACGCGGTACTGGCTGATCACACCGGACGCGGCGGGCAGCCCGACCGGGCTCGGCCTGCACGCGACGGACCACCCGCTGCTGGGCGCCGCCCTGGGGCTGGCCGACTCCGACCGTGTCGTGCTCACCGGCCGACTGTCCCTCCGGGACCACGGTTGGCTGGCCGACCACGCCGTGCTGGGCACGGTGATCCTGCCCGGCACCGCGTTCGTCGAGTTGGCCCGGCAGGCCGCCGAGCACACCGATCTCGACGTCGTCGACGAGCTGACCCTGCACGCACCCCTGGTGCTCGCGGGCGACGGCGCCGTTCACGTCCAGGTCGAGATCGGCGAACCGGACGACGCGGGCCGGCGACCGCTGCGCGTCCACTCACGCCCCGAGGACGGGGCCGACGTGCCGTGGACGCACCACGCGAGCGGGCTCCTCGCCCCCGACGGCGAGCCGGTGTCTGCCGGCTGGGCCGGCGAATGGCCCCCGCCGGAGGCCACACCCGCTGCCCTGGATGGAATCTACGACCGGATCGCCGATATGGGCGTGGACTACGGCCCGGCGTTCCAGGGCCTCGGCGCGGCGTGGCAGCGGGACGACGTGCTCTACGCGGAGGTCGCGCTGCCGGATGAGGTGTCAACCGACGCGGGTCGGTACGGGCTGCATCCGGCGCTGCTGGACGCGGCACTGCACGCATTGTTCGTGCCTGAGCGAGCCGACGATCAGCTCGTGCTTCCCTTCAGCTGGAACGGTGTTCGCGCCGCGTCGGCGAATGGCGCCACATCGCTGCGGGTTCGGATCACGCCGTCCGGGGCGGACGCGTTCGCGGTCGACCTCGCCGACGGTGCCGGTGCCCCGCTCGCGTCAGTCGCGTCGCTCGTCGCACGACCGGTGACCCCCGAGCAGCTCGACGTCGGGCGCGGCCCGGACTCGCTGTACCGCGTGGAGTGGGTCCCGTTCGCGGCCGCATCCGGCACCAGTGAGCGCTGGGCGATGCTGGGCGGAGACGGTTCCGGCCACCTGGGCGCGGCGTCCTATCCGGACCTCGCGAACCTCACCGCAGCGATGGACGCCGGTGAGCCCGCGCCGGCCGTCGGAGTACTGGACGCGGCCGGGGCCGAACCGCGGGCGTTGGTCCGCGACGTCCTGGCCGTGGTCCAGCGCTGGCTGTCCGACGACCGGCTCGGCGCGACACCGCTGGTGGTCGTCACGCATGGCGCCACCACGGGCGCCGACCTCGCCGGTGCCGCGGTGTGGGGCCTGCTCCGCACCGCCCAGACCGAGCACCCCGACCGGTTCGTGCTCGTCGACCTCGACGGCGGCGAGCAGTCCTGGCAAGCACTTCCGGGTGCGCTGGCCACGGGCGAGCCGCAGGTGGCCATCCGCGACGGCGACCTGACCGCGCCCCGCCTCGTCAAGGCGGGCGCCGCGCCGGACGACGAGCGTCTGTTCGACCCGGACGGCACGATCCTGATCACCGGCGGCACCGGCACGCTGAGCGCCGCGCTCGCCCGCCATCTGGTCACCGAACACGGCGCCCGGCACCTCGTCCTCACCTCCCGCCGGGGTCCGGACGCGCCCGGGGCGGGCACCCTCCGCGAGGACCTGACCGAGCTCGGCGCCCGGGTCGAGATCAGGGCCTGCGACGTCGCGGACCGGGCCGGCCTCGCCGACCTCCTCACGACGATCCCGGCCGAGCACCCGCTCGTCGGCGTCGTCCACGCTGCCGGCGTGCTCGACGACGGCACGATCGAGTCGCTCGACGAGCAACGGCTGGACTCGGTACTGCGCCCCAAGATCGACGCGGCGCTGAACCTCCACGAGCTGACCGGCGAACTCGAGCTGTTCGTGCTGTTCTCGTCGGCGACGGGCATCCTCGGCACGGCGGGGCAGGCGAACTACGCCGCGGCCAACACCGCGCTCGACGCCCTCGCCGTGCGGCGACACCGCGACGGGCAGGCCGCGACCGCCCTGTCGTGGGGCCTGTGGGCCCAGGACAGTGCCATGACGGGCCATCTGAGCGAGGCCGACCTGGCGCGCATCAACCGTGGCGGCGTGCTCGCCCACACGGTCGAGGAGGGGCTCGCGCTCTTCGACGCCGCGTGCCGGGCGGAGGAGCCACACCTGGTGCCGATCAAGCTCGACCCGGCCGCGTTGCGAACGGCCACCAACGCTCCCCCGCCGCTGCGGGGCTTCGTCCGGAACCGCCGCGCAGCCCGGCCCGAGGTCGTCGACATCGCGAGCCAACTGGCCGGGCGCTCCCCGGACGAGCAGCGCGAGCTGCTGCGGAACCTGGTGCGGTCCAGCGTGGCCACGGTGCTCGCCCACACCTCGCCGGAGACCATCCCGGCGGAGCAGGCGTTCAAGCAGCTCGGCTTCGACTCGCTGACCGCCGTGGAGCTGCGCAACCGGCTCAACACGGCGACCGGTCTGCGGCTGCCCGCCACGCTCACGTTCGACCACCCGACACCTGAGGCGCTGGTGGATCATCTCCTCGCCGAGCTCGGCGGCGGCCGCGCGAAGGCGCGGGCGTTGGTGGACGGGATCGCCGCGCTGGAGGCCACCCTGGACGTGGTCGACGCGGGCGAGGTCGGGGACACCGACGTGGCGGCCGCGCTGCAACGGCTGGTCGTCAGGTGGCGCGACAAGTCCGCCGAGGCCGACGCGGACGCGGACCTGACCGGCGCCACCGCCGACGACCTGTTCGACATCCTCGACAACGAGCTCGACGTCGCCTGAGAGAACCCGCCTGAGAACTAACGCTTCGGGGTGGCGGGGAAGGCGTTCGTCGTCGCGGGTGTTGCTGCGGGCGCGGGTGATCCAGGCGAGGGTGCGTTCGACGACCCGTCGGCGAGGTGGAGGGACGGTGTGCCGTTGGTGTCCGGCGACCCCGAATGCCGGCGTCGTAGCCTCGGGTGGCGCGGCTGACGGTCTCCGCGGCCCGCACCGACTGGGCGTGGATCGATCCCACGCTCGGCTGTGGGTAGCCGCCCGCACGGTGCGGAGTTGGTCGCGAAGCCGGTCATGCAGGCAGGCAACCATTTCGGTCCGCTGCCAGCGGGTGAAGAACCCGTGCACCGTATGCCAGGGCGGGAAGTCCACCTCACAGCAGAGGCCCGACCGATCACATCGGTCGGGCCTCTCGGTCTGTCTCGGACTGTCAGCGTGCGGTACCGCCGTTGTCGGCCAGCGCCATGTTGATCAGCGCGTCGGCGTCCATCTCGTCGATGGCCTCGCCTTCGTCACCGCGTGCCTCGTCGGGCACCGGCTGGTCCGCGCCGAGCGCCAGGATCCGGTCGAGCAGGCCGGCATCGCGCAGCCGATCGACGGGGACGCCGAGCAGCAGCCGACGGACGTCGTCGTCGGTCTCCTCGCTAGTCGCGGCGGTGTCCGGAACGAGCCGCGCGCACACCACGTCGGCGACGGCCTGTGCGTTGGGGTGGTCGAAGGTGAGCGTGGCGGGCAGCCGCAGACCGGTCGCCGAGTTGAGCTGGTTGCGCAGCTCCAGCGCGGCCAGCGAGTCGAAGCCCAGCTCGGTGAACGCCCGGCCAGACTCCACCGCATCCGGAGAGGCGTGGCCGAGCACCGTGGCGGTGGTGGCGCGAACCAGCTCCAGCACCGCCTCCCGGCGGTCACCTTCGGACAGTCCGGCAAGACGCTGCACCAGCTGACCGGCATCGCCGGAGGCGGCCGCGGCCCGGCGGGCCCGACCACGGACCAGACCGCGATAGACAGCGGGAAGCTCGCCCACCGCGCTCAACGCGGCAAGGTCGAGTCCACTCGGGACGAGCACCGGTCCGGCGAGGCCGGTCGCGGTGTCGAAGAGCGCAAGTCCCTGCTCGGCGGTGAGCGGCCGGACTCCCGAGCGGCTCAGCCGCTGCCGCTCGGCCGCGGTCAGCTCGCCGGACATGCCGTCGCCGGCGCTCTCCCACAGGCCCCAGGCCAGCGACTGTGCCGCCAGCCCCTGCCCGCGCCGGTGCACCGCCAGTGCGTCCAGGAACGCGTTCGCAGCCGAGTAGCTCGCCTGTCCCGCGTTGCCGGCCACACCGGCAGCCGACGAGAACAGCACGAACGCCGACAGGTCCATCCCGGCGGTCAGCTCGTGCAGGTGCCACGCCGCGTCCACCTTCGGCCGCAACACCGCGTCGACCCGCTCCGCGGTCAAGGACCCGACGAGTCCGTCGTCGACCACACCCGCGGCGTGCACCACACCGGACAGTGGTCGGCTCGACAGCACGGCCGCCAACGACTCACGATCGGCGACGTCACAGGCGGCCCATTCGACGGCGGCGCCGAGGTCGGACAACTCCGCAGTCAACTGTTCGGCACCCGGAGCCTCCGAGCCACGGCGGCTCGCCAGCACCAGGTCGCGCACCCCGCGTTCGGCCACCAGATGCCGGGCGACCAGCCGCCCCAACGCACCCGACGCACCGGTCACCAGGACAGCGCCGTCCGGGCCGAACCGGGCCGACGGCTCCTCCGGCTCGCCGGTTGGCACGCGCGCCAAGCGGGCCCCGTGCGCGACACCGTCCCGCACGACGACCTGTGGTTCCCCGTCGGCCAGCACACGCGCGACATCCTCGGCATCGTCCACGTCTGCCAGCACGATCCGCCCCGGCTGCTCGGCCTGCACGGATCGCACCAGCCCCCATACCGAAGCCCCCGCGAGGTCCGTGACGTCCTCGCCGGACAGCGCGACCGCCCCCGCGGTCGCGACGACCAGAGTCGAGGAGGCGAACCGCTCGTCGGCCAACCACGACGTCACCGCGTCCAGCACCCGGTGCACCTCGGCTCGCGCCGCGTCGGCGTCAGCACCTGGCTCGCTCCGCAGCACGACCACCTCGGGCGGTTCTTCGTCACCCAGCTCCGTCCAGTCCACAGAGGACCGGTGGGCGGGGCCGGTCGCGACGGGAACCCATTCCAGGCTGAACAACGAGTCGTGGAAGCTGTTGTCAGGCACGGTCAGCTGTTCGGCGGAGACCGGGCGGGACGTCAGCGACTCGACCGACAGCACCGGCCGCCCGGACGGGTCGAAGGCGGTGAGTGACACGCTGTCCGGGCCGGTCGAGGTGAGTCGCAGCCGAATCGACGACGCGGCCGCCGCGTGCAGCCGCACGCCGGACCACGCGAACGGCAGCAGCATGGGGCCATCGCTATCGGTGGCCAGGAGCGCGGCGTGCAGGCCGGCGTCGAGCAGGGCCGGGTGCAGCTCGAACCGCTCCGCATCGGCATGGGCGTGCTCCGGGAGCACCACCTCGGCAAACAGCTCGTCGTCCCGGCGCCATGCGGCCCGCAGCCCCTGGAACGTCGGCCCGTAGTCGTAGCCGCGCCCACCCAGCAGGTCGTAGGCGCCGTCGGTGGCGATCGAAGTCGCGCCCGACGGTGGCCAGTCGATCGGCGCCGGAGCCTCGCCGGGCACGTCGGTGACGATCCCGTCCGCGTGCAACGTCCACGCGAACTCGTCCGGTGTGTTCTCGGCCCTGGAGTAGACGCGTACCGGGCGGCCCGCGCCGGAGTCGCCGCCGACGACGACCTGAACGGCGATGCCGCCGGTTCGCGGCAGGGTCATCGGTGCGTGCAGGGTCAGCTCGTCGAGCGTCTCGCAGCCGACCTCGCCGCCGGCCCGGAGCGCGAGCTCGACGAGTGCGGTTCCCGGCACGAGCGTGGTCGTGAGGATCTCGTGGTCGGCGAGCCAGGGATGGGTGTCGAGGGACAGGCGGCCGGTGAGGAGCAGGCCGTCGGAGTCCGGCAACGCCACGACCGCACCGAGGAGCGGATGGCCGGCGCCGCCCTGCCCGAGCCCGGCCGGGTCGCCTGCCACACCCGTGCTGTCGAGCCAGAACCGCTTGCGCTGGAAGGCATAGGTCGGGAGGTCGACGCGAGAGGCGCCAATGAAGAAGGTGGCCCAGTCGACGCCTATGCCGCGAGCGTGCAGACGGCCGAGCGCCTCGACGGCGGTGGCGATCTCGTCCCGGCCGGCGCGGCTGCCACCGATGAACGCCACGTCGGCGGTGTCCACGGCCTGCTGGCCCATGGCCGTGAGGACCGTGTCGGGACCGATTTCGAGGAACGTCTGGACACCTGCCGAATCGAGGGTTCGCATGGTGTTGAGGAAGCGGACGGGTTGGCGTACCTGGTTGACCCAGTAGTCGGGGTCGGTGAGCTGGTCGGCGGTCTGTCCGGTGACGGTGGAGATGACGGGGATGCGGGGGTCGGTGTAGGACACCTCGTCGGCGATGGTGCGGTACTCGTCGAGCATGGGGTCCATCAGCGGTGAGTGGAACGCATGGGACACGCTGAGCCGCTTGGACTTGCGGCCGCGGTGTTCGAGTTCGGCGGCGATGTGCAGCGTGGCTGTTTCTTCGCCGGAGAGCACGACCGAGTCCGGGCTGTTGACTGCCGCGATCGACACGATCCCGTCGGTGCCGGACAGCGTCGGGGTGATCTCGTCCTCGGTGGCCTGTACCGCGATCATCGCTCCGCCGGCGGGCAGGGCTTGCATCAGCCGGCCGCGTGCCGCGACCAGGCGTGCGGCGTCGGTCAAAGAGAAGACGCCGGCGATGTGGGCGGCGGCCAGCTCGCCGATCGAATGCCCGGCCACGAAGTCCGGTTGTACACCCCACGACTCGAACAACCGGAACAACGCGACCTCGAACGCGAACAACGCCGGCTGGGTGAACCCGGTGTGGTGCAACGCGTCGGTGTCCAGCACCGACCCCAACGGCCTGTCCAGGTGCCGATCCAGCTCCGCACACACCTCGCCAAAGGCGGTAGCGAACACCGGGAACCCAGCGGCCAGCTCGGCGCCCATACCCAACCGCTGCGCACCCTGACCCGTGAACAACAAGGCAAGCCGCGAACCCGCGCCGGTCGACGCGCGCTCACCCCGCTCCAACTCCCCCAAACCCGCCAGCAACTCGGCACGATCGGAGCCCACGACGACCGCACGCCGCTCGAGGCGGCCACGCATCGTCGCCAAGGTGTGGCCGATGTCCGCCGGCCGCAGCTCGGGCCGCTCGGACACGTGCGCCCGCAGCCGGCCGGCGACGGCCCGCAGTGCCTCGTCGGTCCGGGCCGACAGCACCCACGGCACCACCGGCGGCACCGCAGGCTCGGAGGCCTCCGCGGCGGGCGCGGGTGCCGGCGGCTCCTCGATGATCACGTGCGCGTTGGTGCCGCTGATCCCGAACGAGGACACGCCCGCTCGGCGCGGGCGGCCGTTCGCCTCCCACGAGACGGGCTCGGTGAGCAGCTCGACAGAACCGTCCGACCACTCCACCTTCGGGCTCGGCTCGTCCACGTGCAGGGTCTTCGGCAGCACACCGTGGCGCATCGCGAGAACCATCTTCAGCACACCCGCCGCCCCGGCGGCCGCCTGCGTGTGCCCGACGTTCGACTTGAGCGAGCCCAGCCACAGCGGCCGTTCCCGGTTCTGACCGTAGGTGGCGATCAGGGCCTGCGCCTCGATCGGGTCACCCAGCGTCGTGCCCGTGCCGTGCGCCTCGATGGCGTCCACATCGGACGGAGTGAGACCGGCGTCCGCCAGCGCTTGGCGAATCACCCGCTGCTGGGCCGGGCCGTTGGGCGCGGTCAGCCCGTTGGACGCACCGTCCTGGTTCACCGCCGACCCTCGCACCACCGCGAGCACCGGGTGCCCGTTGCGCTCCGCGTCGGACAGTCGCTCGACCACGAGCATGCCGACGCCCTCCGAGAAGCCGACGCCATCCGCCGAGCCGGCGAACGACTTGCACCGGCCATCCGGCGCGAGACCGCGCTGCTGGCTGAAGCCGACGTAGGTCTCGGGCGTGGCCATCACGGTGACGCCGCCGGCCAGCGCCAGCGAGCAGTCCCCGTCGCGCAGCGCCCGCATCGCGAGGTGCAGCGCCACCAGCGACGACGAGCACGCCGTGTCCACGGTCAGCGTCGGTCCTTCGAGGCCGAGGGTGTACGCGACCCGGCCGGAGGCGACGGCGCCGGTGCTGCTGTTGCCGCTGTAGTCGTGGTACATCATCCCGGCGAACACACCAGTAGGGCTGCCCCGCAGCGCGGCGGGATCCAGCCCGGCGTGCTCGATCGCCTCCCAGGACGTCTCGAGCAGCAGCCGCTGCTGCGGATCCATCGACAACGCCTCACGCGGCGAGATCCCGAAGAACTCGGCGTCGAAGTCCGCCGCGTCGTGCAGGAAGCCGCCCTGACGCGTGTAGGACTTGCCGGGCCTGCCCGGCTCCGGGTCGTACAGGTCCTCGATCCGCCACCCGCGGTCGGCGGGGAACTCCGAGATCGCGTCGTGCCCGCCGGCCACCAGCGACCACAGGTCCTCGGGGGTGTGTACCCCGCCTGGGAACCTGCACGACATGCCGACGATGGCGATCGGCTCGTCGTCGCGAACCTTGACCGAGACCGCCTGCTCGGTGACGGTACCGGCGAACGTCTCGGCCAGATGTCCGGCGATGGCGGTCGCGCTCGGATGATCGAACGTCAGGGTGGCCGGCAGTCGCATGCCGGTCGCCGCGTTGAGCTGGTTGCGCAACTCCAGCGACGCCAGCGAGTCGAAGCCCAGCTCGGTGAAGGCCCGGTCGGGCTCCACCGAGTCCGGCGAGGCGTGCCCGAGCACCGCGGCCACGTGAGTGCGCACCAGATCGAGCAGCGTGTCGGCACGGTCCTGTTCGGACATTCCGGCGAGACGCTGCGCCAGCTGCCCGCTGTCGCCGGCCGCGGCGGCGGACCGCCGGGTCCGGCCTCGCACCAACCCGCGGTAGAGGGCGGGAAGGTCGGCGACCGCGGTCAGCGCGGTGAGGTCCAGTCCCATCGGAACGAGGACGGGATCAGTGAGTCCCGTGGCGGTGTCGAGCAGTTCGAGACCCTGCTTGGTGGTGAGCGGGCGTACGCCGGCGCGACCGAGCCGCTGCCGTTCCGCCGCGCTCAGGTCACCGGACATGCCGCCGTCGCCGTCCCACAGCCCCCAGGCGAGCGACTGCGCCACCGCACCGCTCGCCCGGCGGTGGGTCGCGAGCGCGTCGAGGAACGCGTTGGCCGCCGAGTAGCTGGCCTGCCCCGCGTTGCCCGAGATCCCGGCGGCCGACGAGAACAGCACGAACGCGGAAAGGTCCATTCCGGCGGTCAGCTCGTGCAGGTGCCAGGCCGCGTCCACCTTCGGCCGCAGCACGGCATCCACCCGCTCCGGTGTCAACGACCCGACGAGCCCGTCGTCCACGACACCGGCGGCGTGCACCACGCCCGAGAGAGACCGCCCGTCCAGCAGCGCCGCGAGCGAGTCCCGGTCCGCCACGTCGCAGGCCACCCACTCCACCACGGCATCCAGGTCCGACAGCTCCGCGGCGAGCGCCTCGGCGCCCGGTGCGGCCGACCCGCGGCGGCTCACCAGCACCAGGTCTCGCACTCCTCGCTCGGCCACCAGGTGCCGCGCGACCGAGTGCCCCAGTGCCCCCGAGGCACCGGTCAGCAGCACCGGACCCGGCTCGAACCCGGCCGCCCGCTCGTCCGGCTGGACCGGAACCCGTGCCAGGCGCGGCGCGTGCGCCACCCCTGCGCGCACGGCCACCTGCGGCTCTCCGTCGACCAGAGCCCTCCCGACGTTCTCGGGATCATCCACATCGGCCAGCACGACCCGGCCCGGCTGCTCGGCCTGAACCGACCGCACCATGCCCCAGACCGCGGCGCCGGCGAGGTCGGTGACGTCTTCGCCGGGCAGGGCGACCGCGCCGCTGGTCGCGACGACGAGTGTCGACGCGGTGAACCGCTCGTCGGCCAACCAGGACCGCAGTGCGTCCAGCACCCGGTGCACCTCGGCTCGAGCCGTCGCGGCGTCGCCGCCGGCGATGCCGCGCAGCACGACGGCGTCGGGCACGTCGCCGTCCGCGTCCAGATCGTCCCAAGTAGACAGCGAGGTTGACATCGGCTCCGCGCCGAGCGGCGTCCATTCGAGGCGGTACAACGAGTCGTGGAAAGCCGCGCGGAGCTGGTCGGCTGTCATCGGCCGGGTTTCCAGGGTGCCGACCGACAGCACCGGCGCACCCGTGACGTCCGTCGCGACGATCGACCAGCCGCCGCCGTCGGCGGGTGCGATGCGCACGCGCAGCGCGGTCGCGGAGGTCGCGTGCAGGCGCACGTCCCGCCACGAGAACGGGAGCTCCGGGGCATCGTCCTCCGCGGTGCCCGCGAGCAGGGGCGCGTGCAGCGCCGCGTCCAGGAGCGCCGGATGCAGCCCGAACCGTTCCGCGTCGGCCTGCTCGGGCAGGGCGACCTCGGCGAACAGCTCCTCGCCGCGCCGCCACACGGCGGTCACACGGCGGAAGCCCGGCCCGTACTCGTAGCCCTGGTCGGCGAGCCTGTCGTAGCCGCCGGTCAGCTCGACGGGCCGGGCGTCGCCGGGCGGCCATTCGGCTAGGCGATCCGGCGCACCGACGGGGCCCGGAGTGACCAGCCCGGTCGCGTGCGGCGTCCACGTCAGGTCGTCCGCGCCTTCCGGTCGCGAGTGGATGGACAGCTCGCGGCGGCCCTCGGCGTCCGGCTCGCCGGCTCGAACGCGGAGCTGCACGCCGCCGTCCGCCGGCAGGACGAGCGGGGCCACCATGGTCAGGTCCTCGATGCTCGCGGCGCCGACGGCGTCGGCCGCGTACATGCCGAGCTCGACCATGGCCGCACCGGGCAGGAGCACGTTGCCGGACACGACATGGTCGGCGAGCCACGGCTGGGTTCCGGTCGAGAGGCGGCCGGAGAACACGACGCCGTCGAAGTCCGGCATCGCCACGGACGCTCCGAGCAGCGGATGCTCCGTGTCGGCGAGCCCGAGGCGAGTCGCGCTCCCGGCCACGCCGGCCGTCTCGGCCCAGTAGCGCCGATGCTGGAAGGCATAGGTCGGCAGGTCGACGCGGGCGGCGCCGGAGAAGTAGCCGGGCCAGTCGATGTCCACACCGCGGGTGTGCAGCCGGCCGAGCGCCTCGACCACGGTCTCGGGCTCGACGCGGTCCTTGCGCAGCGTGGGAACGAGCTCGATGCCCTCGGCGTCGGCGAAGCAGTCCCGTCCCATCGCGGTGAGCACCGCGTCCGGGCCGATCTCGACGAAGGTGGCCACCCCGGCCTCGGCGGCGGCGTGCAGCGCGTCGGCGAACCGGACCGCCTGCCGGACCTGTGCGACCCAGTACTCCGGGTCGCACAGGTCGGCCGCGGACGCGAGCCGGCCCGTCACGGTGGACACGACCGGGATCCGCGGCACCGCGTAGGAGATGTCGGCGGCGACCGCGCGGAACTCGGGCAGCATCGGCTCCATCAGCGGTGAGTGGAACGCGTGCGACACCGTGAGCCGCTTGGTCCTGCGACCTTGCTCGCCCCAGTGCTCGGCGGCCGTCAGGACCGCGTCCTCGGCTCCGGACAGCACCACGGAGGCGGGCCCGTTGATCGCGGCGACACCCACCCCGTCGGGCAGGTGCGGGAGGATCTCCTCCTCGGTCGCCCCGATGGCGACCATCGCGCCGCCGGCGGGCAACGCCTGCATCAGCCGCGCGCGGGCGGCGACCAGCCGCGCGGCGTCCGGGAGGGAGAACACTCCCGCCACGTGGGCGGCGGCCAGCTCACCGATCGAGTGCCCCGCCACGAAGTCCGGCTGCACACCCCACGATTCGAGCAGTCGGTACAGGGCGACCTCGAAGGCGAACAACGCCGGCTGGGTGTGGCCGGTCTGGTGCAGCTCGTCGCTGTCGAGCACCTCGCGCACGGGACCGTCCAGGTGCGTGTCCAGCTCGGCGCACACGTCGTCGAAGGTCCGCGAGAACACCGGGAACGCCGCGCACAACGCGGCACCCATGCCCAGCCGCTGTGCGCCCTGCCCGGAGAACAGCGCCGCGGTGGCGCCCGCGCCTTCGGCGTGGCCCAGCGCCACACCCGGCGCGGACTCTCCGCCGGCGAGCGCGGTCAGCCCGCGAACCAGCTCGTCGTGGCCTTCGCCGGTCACCACCGCGCGACGCTCGAACAACGTGCGGGTCGTCGCGAGGGACAGCCCCACGTCCGCCGGGCGCGGCTCCGGCTGCTGTTCCACAAAGGACTTCAAGCGGGCGGCCTGCGCCCGCACCGCGTCCTCGGTCCGCCCGGACAGCACCCATGGCACGATCGAGGACGGCGACGCCTCGGTGCGGTCGGCGTCGGCGTCGGTCGTCTCCCCCGGCTCCTCGATCACGACGTGTGCGTTGGTGCCGCTGATCCCGAACGACGACACGGCCGCACGGCGCGGACGTTCGGTGACCGGCCAACGCGCGTCCTCGGTCAGCAGCCGCACCTCCCCCGCCGTCCAGTCCACCTTCGGGCTCGGCTCGTCGACGTGCAGGGTCCGTGGCAGCACTCCGTGCCGCATCGCCATGATCATCTTGATGACGCCCGCCACGCCGGCGGCGGCCTGGGTGTGCCCGAGGTTCGACTTGACCGAGCCCAGCCACAGCGGCTTGCCGGCCGGGCGTCCCTGCCCGTACGTGGCGAGCAGCGCCTGTGCCTCGATCGGGTCGCCCAGCGTGGTCCCGGTGCCGTGCGCCTCCACGGCGTCCACATCGGACGCCGTGAGCCCGGCACTGGACAGCGCCGCGCGGATCACCCGCTGCTGCGACGGCCCGTTGGGCGCGGTGAGCCCGTTCGACGCGCCGTCCTGGTTCACCGCCGATCCTCGCACCACCGCGAGCACCGGGTGTCCGTTGCGCCGCGCGTCGGACAGTCGCTCGACCACGAGCATGCCGACGCCCTCGGACCAGCCGACGCCGTCGGCGGCTCCGGCGAACGACTTGCACCGGCCGTCGGGTGCGAGGCCGCGCTGGCGGGAGAACTCGACGAACGTCTCCGGCGTGGCCATGACCGTGACACCGCCGGCGAGCGCCAGCGAGCACTCCCCGGTACGCAGCGCCCGCATCGCCAGGTGCAGCGACACCAGGGACGACGAGCATGCGGTGTCCACCGTCACCGCCGGCCCTTCGAGACCGAGCGTGTACGAGACGCGGCCGGAGGCGATCGCGCCCGTGCTGCTGTTGCCCGTGTAGTCGTGGTACATCATCCCGGCGAACACGCCGGTCGCGCTGCCCCGCAGCTCCGCCGGCAGCAGCCCGGTGCTCTCCAGCGCCTGCCACGACGCCTCCAGGAGCAACCGCTGCTGCGGGTCCATCGACACCGCCTCGCGCGGGCTGATCCCGAAGAACTCGGCGTCGAACTCCGCCGCCTCGTGGAGGAAGCCGCCCTCGCGCGTGTACGACCTGCCGGGCACACCCGGCTCCGGGTCGTACAGTGACGCGAGGTCCCAGCCGCGGTCGGCCGGGAACCCGGTGACCGCGTCTCGGGCGCCGGACACCAGCGACCACAGGTCATCCGGCGTCCGCACCCCACCCGGGAACCGGCACGACATGCCGACGATCGCGACCGGCTCGTTCTCCGCGTCCTCCAGGTCCCGAAGCCGGCGTCGGGTGTCGCGGAGCTCCGATGTCGTCCGCTTGAGGTAGTCGAGCAGCTTTTCCTCGTTGTTCGGCATCGGTGTCACTCCACGAGGGCGGTTCGGGGGAATCGGGTTGCTGCGGCCGGGCTCAGCTCACGCGGCGCTCGTGGCCGTCCCAGAACCGCTCGCGCAGCTCGCGGCGGAGGATCTTGCCGCTCGGGTTGCGCGGCACCTTGTCGACGAACTCGTAGTGCAGCGGCGACTTGAACGTGGCGAGCTTTCCCTTGAGGAACAGCGCGAGCTCCCGTTCGGTGAGCTGCTCGCCCTCCACCGGCACCACGAACGCGTAGACGGCCTCGCCCCAGCGTTCGTCGGGCACACCGACCACGGCGGACTCGGCGACCGCGGGGTGCCTGCCGATGACGTTCTCCACCTCGGCGGGGTACACGTTCTCCCCCGCGATGATGATCATGTCCTTGATCCGGTCGCGGATGTACAGGTAGCCGTCCTCGTCCAGCACACCGGCGTCTCCGGTCACCACCCAGCCGTCGACGAGGGTCTTCGCCGTGGCCTCCGGCAGGTTCCAGTACTCGAGCATCGCCGCCGGGGTGCGCAGCCAGACCTCACCGATCTCACCGGCCGGCAGCGGGTTGCCCGCCGCGTCGGCGACCTTCACCGCGAACCCTGGGTACGCCCGTCCTGCGGCCTGCATCCGGGCCCCGTCCGGCACGTGGTCGGACGGCGGCAGGCACATCGCGGTGTTGCCGGTCTCGGTCAACCCGTAGATCTGGGCGAACTCGCAGCCGAAGCCCTCGACACACCGGGCGAGCAGCGCCGCGGAGATCGGCGCGCCACCGTAGATGACCTTGCGGAGGGTGGCGAAGTCGTCCTTGGTGACACCCGGCTCGGCCAGCAGGAGTCGCAGCATCGCCGGGACCATGCACGCGGTCGTCACGCCCAGCGTCCGGATCAGCTCCACCGCGCCGGCGGTGGTGAACTCGCGCATCACGACGTTCGTGACACCGGCCGCGAAGCCCTGCGTCGACCACCACAGGCCGCCGATGTGGAAGCCGGCCATGCCGATCAGGCTGCGGTCGCCAGCGCGCCAGTCGATCCAGTCCAGGTCGGCGGCGGCCAGCGCGTCGCGGACCGCGAAGAAGCTGCGGTGCGCGAGAACCACGCCTTTCGGCAGCCCGGTGGTGCCGCTGGTGTACATCTGCGCGAGCGGCGTGTCCGGACGGACCCGGGAGAGCACGTCGACGTCCGGCTGCCGCGCCACCCAGTCGGCGAACCCGGCACCCGGCGCGCCCGGCTGGTCCAGCGGCAGCACCTGGCTCAGCCGCGGCAGCTCGGGGGCGAGCCGGGCGGCGGTCGCCTCGGCGTCGGCGTCCACGAACAGCAGCGCCGTACCGGAGTCGCGCAGGATGTGCTCGACCTCCTCGGGGGCCAGCCGCCAGTTGATCGGCACCAGCACGACACCACTCTTCGCCGAGCCGAACAGCAGCTCGTAGTAGTGCTCGGACTCCTTGCCGAGGTACGCGATCCGGTCCCCCGGACGCAGGCCGGCCGCCTGGAGACCGTGCGCGACCTGGTTGCTCACCCGGTGCAGCGCGGCGTAGTCGACCCGCCGGCCTTCGCAGATCATCGCGACGGCATCCGGCTGTCGAGTGGCGTGGTGGCGCACCACGTCGACGAGCGTGCGCAACTGAACGGTCACCGTGTCTCCCTCTCCTCGCTGCACTGGTGTGGGTGCTCAGGCCGCGTTGGCCTGGTAGCCCATGCCCGGCGGCTCGACGAGTGCCATGCGCACCTCACCGTCGGCGTGGCCGCCCGAGGCGTCCCAGAACTGCCACGGCATGTCGACGAGCTGGATCGCTCGCCGCACGTTGCGCACGCTGAAGTCGCCGAACGACACCGCGCCGGTGAAGGAGGCCGAGTCGATCGGGCGCCGGAAGTTGCTCCTGAAGTTCGCGATGAGCATGTCCGGCAGCTGTTTGGCCCAGTAGTCCTCCATCGTCCAGGCGTCGAACGCCGGCAGGGCCTGCTCCTGCACGCATTTCGCGATCAGGTAGTACATCAGCTGGTTGAAGCAGATGTTGACCTCGACCGAGTTCAGGTGGCCCGTGTCGTCGATGTAGCACGAGTGGGGAATGGAGAACTGGCCTTCCGCGATTGCGAGCCCGTCGGCCGTGTCCACGGTGGCGGACTTCAGGTACTGCGTCTTCGGTCGCGCGTACGGTCGCAGAACACCGGACAACAGTTCCGGGTCGTTCGCGAACGTCATTCGCCCGCGGTCCGCATCACTGTGCAAGGGCGACGTGGTCATCGTTCCTCCTCACCGCATTCGACATCGAAACCGATATCGAAACAGAACGTAGGTGCCAACGGTCATACACCGGTAACAGCGGGCGAATTCTCCCGGGCGCGCACCAGACCTGGCTGTGCGAGACGGTCGAGCAGCATCTCCGAGGTCAGCGAAAGGTCCATGAGGACGGGGTCCGCCGACAACAGAGCCACGTGCAGTGCCTTGATCCGTTCGGACGGCTCGATGCCGAGCTCATGCAGCATCCGCTGCCGGAAGCGCATGTAGACCTCGAGTGCCGCGGATGCGCGGCCCGCCCGGTGCAGCGCGATCATCAGCATGACGTGAGCGGACTCGTGCAGCGGGTGCTCCACTACGAGCGAGGCGAGCTCGCTGATCATCTCGCGGTGCCGGCCGAGGCACAGGTCGGCGTCGATCCTGGTGGTGTGGGCGTAGAAGCGACGCTCCTCCAGCCGGGCGACCTGCGCGCGCAGGCACGTTCCCCACTGTCCCTGATGGACGACGCTGCCGCGCCACAGGGCGAGCGAGCGGCGAAGCTTCTCGGCCGCGCTCTCGTAGTCGCCGGCGCGCATCGCGGCGGTGCCGGACGTGACCAACTGGTCGAACTCGGTGATGTCCAGCTGCTGTGCGTCCACTCGCAGCGTGTACCCGCCGGAGCAGGTGAGCAGCACCTCATGGGTGATGTGCTCCACCGAGGTGCCGAGCACAGCCTGGAAGAGCTTGCGCAGCTTGAAGATGTATGTCTGCAGCGTCGAGTTCGCGGTGCGAGGTGCGTTCTCGCCCCAGAGCTCCCTGATCAGCGCCGAGGCCCCGACGGGCTTGTTGGCGTTGAACAGCAGCGTCGCGAGTATCAGCCGCAGCTTGGGCGCGCTCGGTGCGACATCGGCCTCGACATCGGCGTCGGCGGGCCGGATGACCAGCGGACCGAGCAGCTCGAAACGCAGATCCGTACGCGGATCGCCGGCTGCGGACTTGGACCCGGCCGGCTGTGGCCAGAAGTCCGGCTCCGGAACCTCGGTCTCTTCCAGCAACGTGGCGAGGAGAGTCAACTTCTCCTCGTTCGTCATTAATTCCAGTTCGTCTAACTTGGTGACCATTCTAGGGACCTCGCTATCAGCCAGACCCACCGCACTTCCGCCTCCGGGAACCCGGTTCGACCGTCCCGGGAGGATGCGAAGATCATCGGTTTTACGACAACTCAACGCTATTCCTACCGAGGTGTGAGCCGATAGTGACGAGGTCATAAATGGGTGATGAGTAATGGGGAGTGAGCAGGTGAGCGGCGCACTGTGCATCGCACCGCGGACAAGGCAGCCTGGACTCCAGGCGCGCTCCAGCGCCGGTCGAGCGATGTGGGGAGCTGTCATGACCACGTCCGAGCAGGCCGCGGGCCTCACGGTCGGCTTCAAGCGGCACCTTCGGCCTCACGTCGTCCGAGGCGAGGCCGTTTACCTGCTTTCCGAGCGTGGCACGACCTCGGTCGAGGGCGCCCACGTCGAGGCGCTGGCCCCGCTGCTCGACGGCACCAGGAACCTCGCCGAGCTCCGCCGGGAGGTGCCCGACGGCATGGCACCGGCCGAAGCCGGCGCGATCGTCACGCGGCTGGTCGACGCCGGCCTGGTGGCGCTGCGCACGCCGCCGGACTCCGAGCTGGAGTCCACGGCGGATGCGCCGACGCTCGCCTACTGGGAGGCCACGGAGCTCGATCCGGTGAGCGCCGTACGGCGTACCCGCGCCACCCGGGTCCAGGCGATCGCCGTCGGGGAGTTCGGGAGCAGGTCTGCCACGGACGCGACACTCGCCGCTCTCGACGGCGCCGGACTGGACACCGCCGAGGGGCCGGCGGACCGCCTCACCGACGATGCCGACATCTCCGTCGTCCTCTGCGAGGACTACCTAGACGCTCCACTGGCCCGCATCGACGCCCTGCATCGCGCGGCCGGCCGCCCGTGGCTGCTGGCCAAGCCCGGCGGCGCCCAGGTCTGGATCGGCCCGATCTTCGAACCCGTCAGTGGCACCGCCTGCTGGCACTGCCTCGCCCACCGGCTTCGCGGCCACCGCAGGGCCGAGACACGCCTGCGTAACCTGGTGGACGGGCAGGCCCCGCTCGCCCCGCCCGCCGTGTCGCTGCCTCCGCTCGGCACGGCCGCACTGAACCTGATCGCGCTCACCGTGGTGCAGTGGGCGGCCGGGCTGCGCCGCGGAAGGCAGTCGTCCGTGTGGACCCTCGACAGCCTTGACATGTGCGGCAGCCACCACGAGCTACGCCGGCGGCCACAGTGCGCGGCCTGCGGCGACGCCGACCTCATGCGGCGGCAGACCATGCGTCCGGTGACGCTCGGCAGCCGGCAGAAGGCCAGCCGCGGTGGTGGCGGGCACCGGTCCATGTCGGCCGAGCAGGTCATGCGGCGCCACGAGCACCTGATCAGTCCGATCACCGGTGTGCTCAAGGAGATCACCCGTGATGAGCGCGGCCCTGCCTTCTTCAACGCGTTCCGCGCCGGGCCGAACCTCGCACTGAACGCGAGTCGGCGGTTCGAGCACATGCGATCGACGCTTCGCGCGGAGAACGGCGGCAAGGGGATCACTCCCCTGCACGGCCGGGTGAGCGCGTTGTGCGAGGCGATTGAGCGGCACAGCGGCCACTACCACGGAGACGAGCAGCGGATCGTCGGCAGCTATGCCTCGCTTCGCGACGACGCCGCCCAGCCCGCGATCCATCCCGACGCGTGCCAGCTCTTCGACGAGCGTCAGTTCGCCGACCGGGCGAGCTGGAACGCGGCCCACTCGTCCTTCCAGCACGTGTGCGACCCGTTCGACGAGTCGGCCGAGACAAGCTGGACGCCGGTGTGGTCGCTCACCGAGTCGCGGCACCGGCTGCTGCCCACGGGAATGCTGTACTTCGACGTTCCGCCCGAGCACGGTGGCGGTGGCACGGTCAGCGCCGACTCCAACGGCAACGCGGCCGGCAGCAGCCTCGAGGACGCGCTGCTGCAGGGTCTGCTCGAGCTGGTGGAGCGCGACGCGGTCGCCCTGTGGTGGTACAACCGGACCCGGGCCCCGGCGGTCGACCTCGACAGCGTCGAGGACCCCTGGGTCGCCGAGCTGCGCGAGACCTACGCGGCTCTGCGTCGCGACGTCTGGGTGCTGGATGTATCGTCAGACACCGGGATCCCGACCATGGTCGCGTTGTCTCGCCGCACGGACAAGGCGTGCGAGGACATCATGTTCGGGTTCGGGGCACACCTCGACCCCACGATCGCGCTCACGCGCGCGCTCACCGAGATGAACCAGCTGATGCCCGCGGTCGTCGAGGCCGGCCGCGACGGACGGTACGACTGGTCCGACCCGGACGCCGTTCGCTGGTGGCGCACCGCCACCTGGGCCGGAAACGCCTACCTGCGGCCGGATCCCGCAGTGCCGGCACGGAGGCTCACCGACTACAGGCACTCCCCCACGAACGATCTCCACGAGGATGTCACCACGGTCCGGCGCAGGCTGGAGGACATCGGGCTCGACGTGCTGGTGCTGGACCAGACTCGGCCGGACGTGGGCCTTCCAGTGGTGAAGGCGATCGTGCCGGGGATGCGCTCCTTCTGGTCCCGCTTCGCGCCGGGTCGGCTGTACGACGTGCCCGTGCAGCTCGGCCGGCTGGCCCGGCCCACCTCCTACGACGACCTCAACCCCCTCCCGTTGTTCGTGTGAGCCCTCGCACGGGCCCCGACCCCAGGAGCGACCTTGCCTCCCCAGTCCGCCGCTCCAGCTCCGAAGAGCCGTCTGCTGTGGTCATTCCGTGAGGACGTGGCCATCGAGTCGGCCGAGGACGGCAGCGTGACCGTCTTGACTCGCTGGGAGGACGTGCGCGTGGACCCGCCCACGCCGGCGATCAAGGAGACGCTGCATCGGATGACGCTGGGGCCGGTCGCACTCACCAACGTGGCCGACCTCGTCTGCGACGACGTGCACGACCTGTTCCTCCGGCTGCCGGGTTGCGTCGTGTGCTCGCTGTGCCTGCCGGACTCGCCCACGCCGCTGCTGTCGGCCACGCCGGTCTCCCCGCGCGACACGTTCGAGCCGCCCGAGCTCGCCGCCGGTGCGCGGATCCGCCTGTCCCGGTTCGCCTTTCTCCGCGTGCACGACGGTGAGCTGCTGGTGGAGTCCCCGCTGTCGCACCACCAGGTCGCGCTGCACCGGCCGCTCGCCTCGTGGGTGGTCGGTTCCCTCGCCAGGCCCACGACCTGCGCCGAGGTCGCCAATCGCGTCAACGTCGCCGAGCCGCTGGTCGAGGAGATCGTCGCCTTCCTCGCGGCAGCGGACATCGTGGTCGTCGGGGACGTCGAACCAGACACAGCCGAGCCGTCGGCGCGGCCGGGCGCCCCCCGGTTCGCCGAGGACACCGATCCGGCGCTTCTCGCCTGGTCGCCGCATGAACTGCTGTTCCACTCGCGCACCCGACTGGGGCGGCACGACGGTCCGGCCGGCGCGGTGTTCCGCCACGTCGGCCGGCTGCCGCCGTTGCCGGCGGTGAAGCCGCCGCCGGACGGGCCCCGGTTCCCGCTGTACGAGCCAGACCTCACCACCGCGTCGAACGACATGTCGCTGACCGAGGCCATCGAGGGGCGCCGTTCGGTACGCCACTTCGCCGATGAGGGCCCTTCCCTCGAGCAGCTCGGCGAGCTGCTGTACCGGTCGGCCAGGGTCCGCTCGCAAACCGAGATACTCGGCGCCGGGTTGGTGAACTACACGGTTACCGAGCGCCCGTACCCGAGCGCCGGCTCGCTGTACGAGCTCGACCTTTACCTGACGATCGACCGCTGCGCCGGGTTGCCACGCGGGATCTACCACTACGACCCGCAGGGCCACGCGCTCACCTTGGTCAACGAGAACCAGGCGCACACCGACGAGCTGCTGGACAACGCGATGATGCTCGCCGGCGCCCGTCGGCGGCCGCCGACGCTGATCACGATGACCGCTCGCCTGGGTCGCCTGTCCTGGGTCTACGACGGCATCTCGTACACCACAGCGCTCAAGCACGTGGGGGTGCTGCAGCAGACTCTCTACCTCGTCGCCACGATGCTCGGGCTCGCGCCGTGCGCGCTGGCGATGGGCGACAGCGAGGTGGCGACCGCCGCGTTCGACCTCGACTGGCCGGCGGAGGTCAGCGTCGGCGAGTTCGTCGTCGGTCTCCCTGCGAAGACGCCGGATTGAAATTCCGGCAAATCGTGGCGGAAATAGCCAACACTTTTGTGACCAGCCACGAGGACCGTTACGAGAATCGGCTGAACCTCGACAGAAAGCGTTGTCACGGCAGGGCCTTCGTGTTCACGAACGATGCAGATGCCGACGAAGCGTGGTAGAACGGGCACATCGGGCAGCCCGAAGGGGGCCACATGATCAAGGTGATGCTCGCCGAGGACATGCATATGATTCGCGGCGCCTTTGCGGCCCTGCTCAACCTCGAACCGGATATCGAAGTGGTTGCCGAGATCGCCGACGGGACCGAAATTCTCCCGACGGCGCACAAGGTTCGGCCCGATGTCGCGGTCGTCGACATCGACCTGCCGGGCAAGGACGGCCTGACCGCGGTCAGCGAATTACACGAGGAGTTGCCGGACATCCAGACGCTGATCGTCACCGGACTGTCGCGGCCGGGGAACCTGCGCCGCGCCTTATCGGCGAAGGTAACCGGCTTCCTGTTGAAGGACGCCCCGCCCGATCAGCTCGCGGACGCGATCCGCGACGTCGCAGCCGGCCGTCGGGTCGTCGACAGCCAGCTTGCCATGGCTGCCTGGGACAGCGCGGAGACGCCGCTGACCCCGCGTGAGACCGAGGTTCTTCGCCTCACCGCGGAGGGGATGCAGGCCGACGACATCGCCTCACGACTCTTCCTCTCGGTCGGCACGGTCCGCAACTACCTCACCACGATCATCAGCAAGCTCGGTGCACGCAACAGAGTCGATGCGATCCGGATCGCCCGGGAGGCCGGCTGGCTGTGACGTCACGTCCGACTGGTCGCGTTGCTGGCGTTGCGGTCGCAGAGGGACCTGAGCCCGTAGCCGGAACAGCTTGTGCTCGCGTTCGGCGGTGACCGAGCCGCCGATCTCCGCGGCCCGCACGGAGAGGTTGTGCAGCCCGCCGCCACCACCACCGGACGGGGTGGGTGTCCGGGCCCGGTGCACGTCGTCGTTGACGATCTCGATCGTGGCGTGGTCGCGTGACTGCCTGATGATGATCTCGCAATGCTTCGCCTTGCTGTGCCGGAGCAGGTTGGTCACTCCCTCGCGCAACACGGTGGCCAGCACGGTGCTCACCCGGACAGGCAAGTCCGTGTGGTCTGCGTCGATCTGGACGTTGACGTCGGCGGCGGAGAGCACGGATGCGGCCGAGCGGCACTCCTCCTCCAACGACAACTCCCGATAGCCGCTGGCGACCGTGCGGGCGTCGGACAGCGCCAGCCGGGAGATGTCGAGGATCTCCAGCAACTGATCGCTCGCCTCCCGCGGCGCCTTCTCGATCAACCGGTGGGTCAGCTCCACCTTCAACGTGATCGCCGAGAGGCTGTAGCCGAGCAGGTCGTGCAGGTCGCGCGCGAACCGCAACCGCTCACGCAACACGGCCATCCGCGCGATCTCGGCGCGGTTGCGCTGTACCTCCACGACCAGCGCGCGCAGCCGGGACAGCCCGTACACCACCAGACCAGTCGTCACTGTCGACACGGAGGTGTAGAGGATGTCGACAGGCACGCCTGTGAACTGCGCCTGCGCGAACCCCATGCTGGCCACGATCACGCCGAACACCGGCCAGGCCACGACCGGTCGCAGGGCCAGCAGCACACTGCCGGCGAGGAACCCGGGCATCCCGGCCCAGGCCTGTCCGAAGATCAGGATCGGCAGGTAGGCCAGGCCGGCCTGCGCCGCCAGGATGCCGTACCCGATCGGAGATCGAAACCGCGAAGGTTCACCCGCGTACCACAGCAGTTGCAACAGCAGCAACGCCACGATGCACGCGAACGACAACACGATCCCGCCCACTCCGACGGGCAGGAACAGCACGTGCACGAAGCCGATCAGGCTGATGCTGACGAACACGGCGACGACCACGCCCACCGCCAGCCTCGGCGCCAGCACCGGCCCCGCTCTCACGCTCGACGGCAGGTAACCGGGTGCTGCGGAAGGCTCCACGATGCGCCCCGAACCCGGCTCAACGTAAGGGGTTCGTGAAAGACGCGGACACGGCGCCGGGCACGCCGGCGCGGGTTCCGGGACGGCGATGACGCGCGACGCTACTCAGCGGCTGGTGACCAGGCACAGATCTCACTCCTGACCTCGACGATATTCCTCCTCGCGTGTGTCTCGTACGGGTCCTGGGTCCGCCCGGCGAAGGTTTCCTCCCCCATTTGTCGCCTACCGCAAGAAGCTCGCAAATAGGACACACTATGCGAAGAGACTACACCAGCGTGTGCGGCGAGACTTGATCTTCCGGCAACTGAACTCTCCGTGACAACGGTGCCGGCCGACGAGCCGATGTTGGCCGGAAATGCCTCTACTCTGGGAAAACACGGCCGATCCCGGCCGTGGACCGGCTTCGGCCCCCGGCGCGCCGGTCCACCTGATACGGCCCTGCTCAGCAGGTGTGCCAGCTGCGATGTGCCGGTGTTTCGCGGCGTTGTACGGGTCGGCACGCAGTCGTGCACAATCGGACGGACAGCGTCACCCGTTCGGGCTACCGCCGACTCCCCCGGCCGTGTCGGAGCAGTCCAGGTTCCAAGATCTCGACGAGGTCCTGGCGGGCGCGGGCGACCCTGGATCGAATCGTGCCGACCGCGCAACCGCACACCTGCGCCGCCTCCGCGTAGGCCAGTCCGAGCACCTGCGTGAGGACGAAGGCGTCTCGCCGTTCGGTCGACAACTCCCGAACCGCGAGCCCGATCGACACCGTCTCGTCGATGCCGGGCAGGTTCGGCGCCCGGGCCCGCTCGACGGCGACCTGCCAGTCGTCGTTGGTCGCGAGTCTCGGACGTGTCGACAGTGCCCGGAAGTGGTCGGCCGCCACCCGGCGCGCGATGGCCAGGAGCCATGCCCGCGCGTGGCCACGTCCACTGAACCGGTGTGCACCGGCGAGCGCGCGCACGAATGTCTCCTGGGTGAGATCCTCCGCGTCCGCGCGGCCGACGAGGTAGATGAGAAAACGCCATACATCACGCTGCGTGTTTTGAATGAGCGAGTTGGCCGCGGCGCGGTCACCGCGCCCGGCGGCGAGAGCCATATCGGTGATTGTGTCGTCTAACGCTGCCTCTGACATTTTTTCACCGTAAGCGCGGTTCCGGCGCAGGAGAATGCGATCCAGCGCTTGTCAAGCGCGATTCGTCCGCGCAATTGGTGGTTTGTTGGAACCGGCCCGGCGAACTGTCCGACTACTATCGCGTGGACTGCGAAGAATACCGAGAAGCTCTGTCCGCCCGCCTCGATGACGAGGAGGGCCCCGAGGACGCCGGCATGGCGCCCGACCAGCACCTGGAGCACTGCTTCGACTGCACGCGGTGGTACGACGACGCCGCGCTGATCACGAGGCGGACCAGGACCACGGCCGTGGTGGCGTGGCCGGATGTCACGGAGGCGGTCCTGGCGCGGGTGCCACCGGCGAGCTCGCGCGACGTCAAGCCCCGGGTGACGCTGGCCGGGACCGGTGTGCTGCTGGGTGCCTCCGCCCTGGTCTCGCTTGCCCTGCCGGGCAGCGCCCAGTCCCCGGCGGGATATGAGAACGCCGGATGGCATCTCGCGCTCGGCGTCGCCTTCATCGCCGTGGCCACCCGTCGCGCGGCGCCGGCCGCACTGGTGCCCCTGCTCGGCACGTTCGTCGCGGTGCTGTCCTGGGGCCATGTGAGCGACGTGCTGTCCGGCCGGTGGAACGTGGCCGGCGTGCTGTCGCACCTGCTGGTCGTGCTCGGTCTGGTGCTCGTCGTGCTGCTCGGCAGGATGCCGCCGCCGCGGCGCGGGCCGAGTCCGCCCGTCGCGGTCGCCGGCCGGATCCGGCGTGCGCCGAAACCGGGCAAGGATGCCGGAGCCGGCACGCAGGCCGTGATTCGGAGCATCGCACCGGAATCTCGGTTCGAGTCCCGTCAGAGCTACCGGAAGCGCAACTTCTGACCGCACAGGGAACGACGGTCAGCTCGCCCGTGCGAGAGGCCGCGCTCCGTAGGACACCCGCACGATCCCGTCCTCGTGCTGCTCGGTCACGGCCGACACCCCGAACACGTCCGTCAGAACCTCGGGAGTCAACGCCTCCAGGACCGGGCCGGCCGCTACGACCTCGCCCTTGTCCAGCACCACCAACCGGTCGCAGCTCCGGGCGGCCAGGTCCAGGTCGTGCAGCACCGCGAGGGTGGTCACGCCGGCCGTGCCCACCAGCTCCAGCAGCTCGAACCGGGCGCGGATGTCCAGGTGGTTGGTCGGCTCGTCGAGGACGAGCAGTCGCGGCTGCTGCGCGAGCGCCCTGGCCAAAAGCACCCGCTGCCGCTCACCGCCGGACAGCGAGCCGTAGATCCGCTCGGCGTGGCCCAGCATGCCGGTACGCGCCAGCGCGGAGTCCGCGATCTCGCGGTCCTCAGCGGTCTCCCGCTCGAACATCCCCTGGTGCGGTGTCCTGCCCAGTGCGGCGACCTCCCGCACGGTCAGGCCGGGCGGGATGGGGCTGTCCTGCAGAACCGCCGCGGTGCGCCGCGCGGCGGTCCGGGCCGACATGGACCACACGTCCTCGTCGCCGAGCCGCACCACTCCACCTGCCGGCCGCACCGACCGGTAGACGGTGCGCAGCAAGGTCGACTTGCCGCTGCCGTTCGGACCGATGAGCCCGACGAACTCGCCGGGCAGGACGTCGAGGCTGACATCGCGCAGGATGGGCGTGCCGCCGATCGTGACGCTCACCTGCTGAACCTGTAGTTTCATGAGTGAGAGAGGCTCCGATCCCGGCGCAGCAGCCAGATGAAGAACGGCGCGCCGAACACCGCGGTCAGGATGTTCAACGGCAGCTCGTTGGGTGGATCGACGGTCCGCGACAGCAGGTCGACCGCCACCAGGTAGACAGCACCGACGAGCGCCGCGAGCGGCAGCAACCGGCGGTGGTCGGCGCCGAAGGCGAGCCGGACCAGGTGCGGAACCATCAGACCGACGAACCCGATCCCGCCGGCGATCGCGACCAGCACTCCCGCGACCAACGAGGTCAGCACGATCAGCACCAGCCGCAGCCGCCTGACATCGACGCCGAGCGCGGTGGCCGACTCGTCGCCGGTGACCAGCGCGTTGAGCTGGCGGCCGTGGCACGTCAGCAGCAGGGTCGCGGCGACCACGACGACTCCCGCGACCCGCAGCTGCTCCCAGTGCGCCCCGGAGACGCTGCCGAGCAACCAGAACATGATCTGGCGCATGTTGTTCGGCTCGGTCTGCAGCTGCAGGAAGCTGGTGATCGACGTGAACACGTAGCTGACCGCGACCCCGGCGAGCACCAGCCGCACCGGGTTGAGCCGGCCGCGCTGCTGTCCCAGCACGAACACGAGGACCACCGCGAGCATCGCCCCGAGGAACGCCGCACCGGACACGCCGAGGCCACCGAGCGCGCCCGCGCCGAGTGCCATCACGGCGACCGCACCGACCGACCCGCCCGCCGAGACGCCGAGGATGAACGGGTCCGCCAGCGGATTGTTCACCATCGCCTGCAGCACGACCCCGGCTACCGCCAGGCCCGCGCCGCACAGCGCGGCGAGCAACACCCTCGGCAGCCGGAAGTTCCAGATGATCTGGTCGTGCGCCGGGTTGACCGTCACGGCCTGCCCGGTGAGGTGCCCCCAGACGACCTGCCAGCTGTCGCCGATGGACACCGACACCGAGCCGATCGCGGCCGCCGCGAGCACCAGGACCACCAGGACCACACCGAGCAAGCCGAGGCACAGCGGCAGCGGCACCGCGTGCAACGGTGCCGGCCGGTCCGCCCGGATCCTCGAACCGGCCCGGGGAGCCTCCCGCGCCGCCGGTCGTGTCGTCGTCGTCATGTCAGAACGCGTCCGGATGGACGGCCTCGGCGATCCGCTCGACCGCGAGGTGGTTGCTCGGCCCGAGGTAGATGGAGTCGGACAGCACGACGTACCGATCGTTCTTCGCCGCATCCCACTGCGGGAACTGGTCGAACAGCGCCCGCGCGTCGGCGTCGGAGTCCGGCGCCTGGTAGTTCACCACGATCAGCGCGTCCACGTCGGCCTTCGCCACCTGCTCCTTGCTGAGGTCGGCGAACAGGTTGTCGGTAGCGCCGTCGAACGTGTTGACCGCTCCGGCCTTGGTCAGGATGTCGTTCCAGATTCCGTTACCACCGACGGAACTGAACTCGCCGCCCATCGCCATGCCGGGGACGATCACCATCGCCTTCTGCTCCGGCAGGTCGCCGACTTGGTCCGTCACGGCCGAGATCCGCCGCTCCGACTCGGCGATGACCTCCTCGGCCCGCTCACCGACGCCGAAGATCTTGCCGAAGTCCCGCAGCATTCGGTAGCTGTCCTCGATGGACGGCCGACCGGAAACCGTGCCGACCTCGCCACAGGCGCTGGCCGGCGCGTAGGTGTTGGCGCCGATCCGGGCGAGGTCGTCGCGGGTGGCGAAGCCGGCCTCGGCGCGGAAACCGCCGTCGTAGGTGGAGATCACGAAGTCGGGGGCCAGCCCGACCATCGCCTCGCGCGGGATGTCCATCTGCTCGTTCAGCTCGATGTCGCCGGTGGGCAGCGCCGCGATCGCGTCGACCCGGTCCGGCACCTCCGAGGCGCCGTAGGACTGGGCGTTGGCGACGATCCGGTCGCCGAGTCCGAGCTCGAGCAGCGCGGAGACCTCGGCCACCGATCCGCCGTTCATGACGACCACCCGGCTCGGTGGCTCGGTGAACGTGTACTCCTTGCCGCAGTTCTCGATCGTCACCGGAAAGCCGGGGCGATCCGCGCCGCCCGACTCGGCGGAGGTGGTCGCCGTGGTGCATGCCGTCGCGGCGAGGCACAGGGCGCCGATCACCGCCGGCACGGTCCGCTTGACCTTCATCATGGCCTCCTCTAGCTGCTCGGGGCGGCAGCCGTGATGCTCGCCGCCTTGGACTCGGGTTCGGTTGGTGGCACGGGAAGCCGGTCTAGCCGCCGGCTGAGCAGGCTGGTGGCCGTGGCCAGCGCCGCGAGCAGAACGGCCGCGGCGGCGAAGGCCGTCGCGTGGTCGGCGAACGGCACACCGCTCTGGCCCGGTGGCGCGCCGAGGACGAGCCGGTACCAGGAGCCGGCCACCGCGACGCCGAGTGCGAGGCCGAGCTGCGTGGCGGTCGCCGCCATGCCGGACACGGCGCCGGCGTCGGCCGGGCCGACCCGGCCGAGGATCCCGGCCACGAGCGGCGCCACGACGAGCCCCTGGCCGATGCCGGCGAGACCGATCATCGCCACGAGCAGGGGTGGTTGCACGGACTCCGGGGTCTTCGCGATGGCTGCCCCGGCGAGCAGGACGGCGGCGAGCGTCGCACAGCCGACGACCGGGACCGGGGCGGCCACGCGGCGGGCGAGCCGGCGACTGACCGCGGAGCCGAGCGAGAAGCCGAGTCCGAGCGGCACGAACATCAACCCGGCGGCGAGCGGACCGATCTCCAGCCCGGTCTGCAGGTGGTAGGTGAACACCAGGAACAGCCCGGAGTTCGTGGCGAACAGCGTGACCACGGTCGCCAGCGCGAGCCGCATCCCGCGTGCGGTGACCACCCGCGGAGGGAACAGCGGGTCTCCGCCGCGCGCGACCAGCCGCCGTTGCTGCCTCGCGAGCACCGCGAACACGGCGGCCGCGAGCGGCAGGCCCAGCCAGGTCCACCAGGCCCCTCCCGGACCGAAGATCAGCGGGACCAGCACGGCGGGCAGCCCCACCATGGTCAGGGTGGCGCCGGCGAGATCCAGCCGCTGCGCCGCACCGGGCTCGCCGCGCGGCAGCACCGGACCGAGAGCCAGGATCGCCAGTCCGACGGGGACGTTCACGAGCAGTACCGGTCGCCACCCGAGCCCGGCGATGTCGAGGTCGACCAGAATCCCGCCGCCGGCTATCCCACAGATCACGCCCAGACCGATCACCACGCCGTACGCGCCGACCGCGCGCGCCCGGTCCTCCGCGTCCAGGACCGTCGCCCGGATGATCGACAGCACCTGCGGTGCCATGAACGCCGCGGTGGCACCCTGCAGGAAGCGGGCGGCGATCAGCAGCTCGGCGCTCGGCGCGAGCCCGCACAGCAGCGAGGTGAGCGTGAACCCGCCGACGCCGTACAGGAACACGACACTGTGCCCCGCCCGGTCGCCGAGCCGCGCGCCGGCGATCAGCAGCGCGCCGAACGCGATCACGTAGGCCGCGCCGACGAGCTGGATCTGGTCGAACCCAGCGCCGAGGTCGCGCTGGATCGACGGGCTCGCCACGTTGACGATGAACCCGTCGACCTGGGTCATGAACGTCGCGGCCAGCACGGTGCCGAGGCCGACCCACTTCCGGCGGCCGATCACGCCGCGTTCTCCCGACGTGCGGGCGCGGCGAGCACCGTGCCGATCCGTGCCGCGGCCGCCGGCCCGGTCATCCGCTCGTGCGTGCTGTCCACTTGGTACACATAGATTTCGCCGCCGATATGGGGCCACCAGGACTCCGGCCCGGGCCAGTCGGCCGTCTTGCCCTCGACCGCCTCGAACAGCGTCACGTCGCCGGCGAAGTGTCCGGGGATGTGCGCGGCGCCGAGCCGAGAGTTGTCGAGGAACACGCGGTACAGCCGCCCTCGGTGCTGCTCGTCGACGACGGCACGGCCGGTCCCGGCCTCGCCGAGGGTCTCCGCGAAGTAGTCCTCTTCGGACGGACTAGGGGCCGATCGCCACGCGTGCGGGATCGGGAACGAGTCGAGCAGTGCGAGCACGGCGACCTCGTCTCCCCGCTCCTGCAGCTGCACCGCGATCTCGTGGGCCGCCAGCCCGCCGAAGGACCAGCCGAGCAGGTGGTACGGACCGTCGGGCTGGACCTCCCGGATTCGCCGCACATAGTCGGCGGCGAGCTCGGACACGCTCGCGGGCGACGGCGCCGCGGCGGTGAGTCCGGGTGACTGCAGGCCGTAGACCGGCCGGTCCTCGCCGATGGCCGTGATGAGGTTCGCGTAGCACCAGGCGAGCCCGGTGGCCGGGGCCATGCAGAACAGTGGGGGCAGGTCTCCCCCTCGCCGCAACGGAACCAGCACGTCGAGCTCACCGCCGAGCTCACCGCCGCCGAGCCGCTCGGCGAGCTGGGCGACGGTGGGCGCCTCGAACACGGCTCGGATTCCGATGCTCACGCCGAAGTCGGTGCGGATGCCGGCGATCAACCTGCCGACGAGGAGCGAATGTCCGCCGAGTGAGAAGAAGTCGTCGTCGATCGTGACCTCGTCCCGGCCGAGCAGCTCCGCGAACCGCTCGCACAGCGCGATCTCCCGGCGGTCTCGCGGCGCGCGACCGCCGGGAGCAGCGTCACCGTCCGGAGTGGGCAGGGCGCGGCGGTCGAGCTTTCCGTTGGTGTCGCGGGGAAGCCGATCGACCGTCACGAACGCGGGCGGGACCATGTAGTCGGGCAGCCGCTCGGCGACGAACCGGCGCAGCGTGGCCGGATCCGGCAGGACGCGGTTCGTGGTCGGGACGACGTAGGCCACCAGTCGCGGCAGGCCGGGCGCGTCCTCGCGAACGATCACCGCCGCCTGCGCGACGTCCGGGTGCTCGTGCAGCTCCGCCTCGATCTCGCCCGGTTCGATCCGGAAGCCGCGGATCTTGACCTGGTCGTCGGACCGGCCGAGGAACTCCAGACGGCCGTCCGGACGCCAACGCGCGAGATCACCCGTGCGGTAGAGCCGCGCGTCGTCCGCGCCGAACGGGTCTCGGACGAACCGCTCCGCGGTGAGGTCCGGTCGGTTGTGGTAACCGCGGGCCACCTGGCGGCCGCCGAGGTACAGCTCGCCGACCACCCCCGGGGGCACCGGCTGCCCCGCGGCGTCCAGCACGTAGGCCTGGGTGTTGGCCAACGGGCGGCCGACGATCGGGTCGGGACTGTCGGCCAGCCGGCACGACAGCGTGTCCACAGTGCACTCCGTGGGCCCGTACAGGTTGTAGGTCGCGGTCCCCGGCACGTCGCGCAGCGCCCTCCACAGCGCGGGTCCCGCCGCCTCGCCGCCGAGCGCGATCACCGCGGGCCGGTGCCGGCCCTCGCCCAGCAGCCCCGCCGCGACCAGCTCCCCGGCGTAGGTCGGTGTGATGTCGAGGAAGTCGATGCGGTTCTCGACGACGTAGTCGAGCATCGCCTCGGGCTCGCGTCGGCGGTCGTCGTCGACGTAGTGCAGCTGGTGGCCGTCGAAGAGCCAGAGCAGCCCTTCCCACGAGGTGTCGAACGACAGCGATGCGGACAGCGCGGCGCGCATGACCTCACGGCCGGTCGCGGTCGTCTCGTGCCGGATCATCTCGTCGCGGTGGTGGTGGAACAGGTTGACCAGGCCCTGGTGCTCGATGACCACACCCTTGGGGGTCCCGGTCGAGCCGGAGGTGTACACGAGGCAGCTCGGGTGCGCCGGCACCAGCGGCGCGAGCCGCTCGCCGTCGGTGAGGTCCCGGTCGGACAACTGGTCGAGGCGAGCGGCGGTGTCCGGCGCGTCGAGCGCGACGACCTGCGTGGTCCCGCCGGCAGCGGCGGGCCGAAGCGCTTCCGTGGTCACCAGCACGACCGGCTCGCTGTCGGCCAGCACCAGTTCGACCCGCCGGGCCGGGTAGTCCGGGTCGACCGGCACGTATCCGGCGCCGGCCTTGAGCACGGCCAGCAGGGCGACGATCGCGTCGGCCGTGCGTGGGAGCAGCAGTGCCACGTACAGCTCGGGTGCGGCGCCGTGCTCGATCAGCAGCCGGGCCAGGCGGTTGGCCCGCCGGTTGAGCTCGGCGAAGTCGAACGTGCCGCCGGCGGCGACGAGCGCGGTTCGCTCCGGCGTCGCCGCGACCTGCGCCTGGAACACCTCCGGCAAGGTCATCTCCGGCAGCTCGCGGGCGGTGTCGTTCCACTGCTCGAACAGGAGCCGTCGCTCCTGCCCGACCAGCAGGTCGATGCGCGCGACCGGTGCGGTGGGCTCGGCGACCGCGCGGCGAAGGAAGGTCAGGAACCGGCGCAGGTGGGTGGCGAGCTCGACGGCGTCGTAGCAGTTCGGGTTGGCGTCGAGGACGATTCGCGGCCCAGTGCCCTCGCCACGGTCGTAGACGTGCACCACCAGGTCCTCGACGAGCCCGGCACTGACGTTGTGCACGACACCGCGGTGCCCGGCGAAGCGCAGGCGGTGGTCGAAGGGCATGATGTTGACCGACGGGCCGAAGAGCTTCCGCTCGCTGCCGACGAGCTTGAGATCGCGGCGCAGCTGCTCGTACCGGTAGCGCTGATGTGGCCGGGCCTCCCGAAGCTCGGCCGCCGCCTGTCCGGTCAGCTCGACCAGGGTGGTGGTCGGCCCGAACCGCAGCCACACCGGCACCACGTTGGTCAACATGCACGGCACGCGCAACGACACCGAGCCGACGCGGGCCATCACCGGCAGCGCCAGCACCACCTCGGCCGTTCCGGTCATCCGGTGCAGGTAGGCCGCGAACGCCGCGGTCAGGGCGTCGGTCCACATCGCGCCGGCGTCGTCCGCGACGGCCCGGAGCGCGTCGACTGCGGCGGCGTCGAGATCGGCGTGCTCCCGGACCACGGTTCGTGCGAGCGGCCCCGATCGGTCGGCGAGCACGACCGGCGCGACCCCAGTCCTGGCCTTCGCCATCCAGTGGTTCCGATCCGCGGCGTACTGCCGAGAGTCCTGGTAGGACATGTCGGCGTCGACGACGGCGTGCAGCGGGCCGAACGCGTGCTCCGCGGGCTCCCTGTTCTCCACCAGCGCGGTGTAGATCTCGGCGACCCGGCGCGCCACGAGCGACAGGCCGTACCCGTCGAGCGCGATGTGATGGACCCGCTGGTACCACAGGAAGTGTTCGGCGCCGGCCCGGAGAAGTGCCTGCCCGAACGGCGGCTCGGTGCGCAGGTCGACCGGCGCCGCCAGATCCGCGGACATCCATTCCACCGCCGCGGCGACCGGGTCGGGTTCGCCGCTCAGGTCTCGCAGGTGCAAGGTCCACTGTGGCCAGTCGGCCAGGTCCTGCCACGGTCGTCCGTCTTCGTCCACCCCGAACCGCACGTTGACCGCGTCGGTCTCGGCGACGGCACGGCGTAGTGCGGCCTCGAACAGACGGACGTCGACGGGACCGTGGATCTCCACGTACTCGGCGGTGTTGAACGCCGGACTGTCCGGATCGAACTGCTGGCCCGTCCAGATCCCTTCCTGTGCGGCGGTCAGCGGCAGCCGCGTGCTCTCCCGGTCACGCATGTGGCGTCGCAGACAGCCGCGAGGTCAACAGGGGCAACCAGTTCTCGAGCGTCGGCCGTTGCGCCAGCTCCACGAAGCCGACGTCGGCTCCCGCCTCGCGCCACCGTTCGAGCAGCGTCAGCAGCCGCACCGAGTCCAGGCCACACTCGAACAGGTCCTCGTCGAGGCTTTCGTCTGGAGCACGGTGCAGCATCCTGGCGACGTCCGCCCGGATGGCTGCCGGGGTCAATGGGTCTGCCATGTTTCCCCTCGCCTGGTCGTCGCGGGCTACCACGGTCGCGGAGCCGGCGGACGGCCGTGGGCCGCCGCCGGTCGACTCCGCGACCCGTGTGCGTACGTCTGGGGTCTATGCCGTCGAGTGGTCGTCGTAGACGGTGACCCGGTAGGACACGGCCGGCTCCGGCGTCGCGGTGTGCAGCGCCCGGTGGATGAGGCTTCGGTTGTCCCACACCAGCATGTCGCCCTTCTCGAACGTCTGCAGGTGGATGTTCTCGTGCTCGTAGGTGCGGTCCAGCTGACCCGTCGCCTCGAGCAGCTCCTTCAGCAGGTCCGGTCGCGGCGTGCCATCCGCGTCCTCGATCGACATCGTGAAGCCCTCGCTGACATACAGCACGGTCTCCCCCGTCGCCGGGTGCGTCACCGCGGTCGGGCTGGTCACCGGTGGCGTCTTCGCGTTGACCTCGTCGATGATCTCGGAGATCGGCCGGTAGACGTCGGTCGGGCGGATCTTGAAGTACTGCAGCACGCTGTGCGTCGCGGTGGTTCCCTTGACGGCCACCTTGAGCTCCTCGGAGAGCCTCTCGTAGGCCTCCGCCATGTTGATGAAGTACGTGCCGCGGTTCTTCGACGGCACCACCTGCGGGTAGATCAGCGTGATGTCGAACGGCTCCGGCATGAACTGGTAGTCCGAGTGCCAGAACTTGCCGGTCTTCGGCACGCCGATCTGCCGGCCGTCCTCCTCCTTGACGTTGGAGGAGACGAAGACCTCCGCGACCTCCGGGTGGTGGTAGACCGGTTCGTAGTACGCACCCGTCTCGCCCATCCGCTTGCCCAGCGCGTGGAACTGCTGGGCGCTCAGGTCCTGGTTCTTCAGCACCGCGATCTTGTTGGCGTAGACGGCCCTCTTCAGCTCCACGATCTCGTCCGCCGACGCCGTCTCGGCGTCGAAGCCCTCCACGATCGCGCCGAACTTCTTGCCAGCCTGCGGGGATATTTTCATAAGAAGTCCTTCGTACGATTGACGACCGACTACATGCGACGATTCCTACGTCCACAGAATTCTTTTGTGGTACATAGGAGAAGTCGTTGTGGGGTCGCGATCAGTTCCGAGGGCTTCGAAATGAATCCGCCAAATTTCGGACCGGACGTTCGCCGCTACGCCGTGCGGGACGAGAACAGCCGCAGACGAAGGCTGTTGGACACCACGAACACCGAGCTGCCCGCCATGATCAGCCCGGCGAGCATCGGGTTGAGCAGACCGCTCGCCGCGAGCGGAATGGCGGCGACGTTGTAGGCGAAGGCCCAGAACAGGTTGCCCTTGATCGTGCCGAGCGTGCGGCGCGACAGGCGGATGGCATCGGCTGCCACCCGCAGGTCACCCCGCACGAGGGTCAGGTCACTCGCCTCGATCGCCACGTCCGTGCCGGTGCCCATGGCGATCCCGAGGTCGGCCTGGGCGAGCGCGGCGGCGTCGTTGACCCCGTCACCGACCATCGCCACGACCCGGCCCTGGCCCTGCAGCCGCTTGATCTCGTCGACCTTGCCGGCCGGCAGCACTTCGGCCACCACGTCGGTGATGCCCACCTCCGCCGCGACCGCCTCAGCCGCCGCCCGGTTGTCGCCAGTCAGCAGGACCGGGGAGAGCTCGAGCTCCCGCAGCTGTGCCACCGCCGCCGCGCTTGTGGGCTTCACCGCGTCCGACACCACCAGCATGCCGCGGACGGCGCCGTCCCAGCCCACCGTCACCGAAGTTCGCCCGGTCGCATCGGCCGTGTGCGCGGCCGCCGCGAGCTCCGCCGGCACCTGTGCGGACCAGGCGTCGAGGAGTGCGGTACGGCCGACCACCAGGTCGTGACCGTCGACGGTGCCGCGTACGCCGAGACCCGCCTCGTTCACGAAGTCGACTACCTCCGGCAACTCCCCGACCCGCTCCCGCGCGCCGGCCGCGATCGCCCTGGCGATCGGGTGCTCCGAAGCAGCCTCGAGCCCGCCCGCGAGCCGCAGCAGCTCGTCGCCGTCGACACCGTCGGCCGCCACGAAGTCCACAAGGGACATCTCGCCCGTGGTCACGGTGCCGGTCTTGTCCAGCACCACCGTGTCCACCTTCCTGGTGGACTCCAGGACCTCCGGTCCCTTGATGAGGATGCCCAGCTGCGCCCCGCGACCCGTGCCGACGAGCAGCGCGGTCGGCGTGGCCAGGCCCAGCGCGCACGGACACGCGACGATGAGCACGGCCACCGCGGCCGTGAAGGCTGCCGCAGGTGGTGCCCCGCTGCCGAACCAGTAGCCGAGCGTGGCGAGCGAGAGACCGATGACGCCGGGCACGAACACGGCCGACACCCGGTCGGCCAGCCGCTGGACCGCGGCCTTGCCGGTCTGCGCGTCCTCCACGAGCTTGGCCATCTGCGCGAGCTGGGTGTCCGAGCCGACGCGCACGGCCCGCACGACCAGTCGGCCGCCGACGTTCACCGTCGCGCCGGCGACCTCATCGCCGGTGCCGACCTCGGCCGGCACCGACTCACCGGTGAGCATGCTGGCGTCCACCGCGGACGAGCCCTGCTCGACCACGCCGTCGGTGGCGATCTTCTCGCCGGGCCGCACCACGAACCGGTCGCCGACCGTGAGCTCGCCGATGGGCACGATCACCTCGGCGCCGTCCCGCAGCACCGTGACGTCCTTGGCCCCGAGCGCGAGCAGCTTGCGGAGTGCCCCGCCGGCACGGCGCTTGGCGCGCGCCTCGAGGTAGCGTCCACACAGGATGAACAACGTCACGCCGGCGGCGACCTCGAGGTAGATGTTCCCCTCGCCGGCCGTCGGTTCGATCGTGATGCGGAACGGGTGTGTCATGCCGGGCGTGCCCGCGGTGCCGAGGAACAGCGCGTAGAGCGACCACAGGAACGCCGCGATGGTGCCGACGGAGATCAGCGTGTCCATCGTCGCCGCACCGTGCCGCAGGTTCGCGAACGCGGCCTTGTGAAACGGGAAGGCGCCCCACACGACCACCGGCGCGGCGAGTGCCAGCGACGCCCACTGCCAGTACTCGAACTGGAGCTGCTCGAACATCGCGAGGGCGATCACCGGCACGGTGAGCACGGCGGTGATCCACACCCGGTTCCGCGCCTCGCGCAGCTCGATGTCGTGCTCGTCGGCCGCGTTCCCGTCGTCCTCGGCGGCCACACCGTCCACATCGGACCTCGCGGACCGACCGGCGGACAGCGCCGGACGTCTCGCCGTGTAGCCGATCTCCTCGATCGCGGCGATCACCTCGGCCGCTGACAGCGACGGCGGGTGCCGCACGTTCGCCTTCTCGGTGGCGTAGTTGACGGTCGCGTCGACGCCGTCGAGCGTGTTGAGCCGGTTCTCGATCCGCGCCGCGCACGACGCGCACGTCATCCCTCCGACCAGCAGCTCGAGCTTGTCAGCCGCCGTGTTCATGGGACCCACCTCCCGACTCGCCTTCCTCGCCACCGGACTCGGAACCCTCCTCGCCCCCGAGGTTGGCGTCCTTGGCCTTCTCGAACTCCTCAGGGGAAAGGCCGTGCGGTGGCGGGTTCGGGCCCTCGACGTTCACCGTGAACTCGGCTGTGCGCACGACGCCCTGGTGCTTGAAGTCCAGGTACATCCGGTACGCGCCGTAGGTCGGCACCTCGGTGTGGAACACGATCTCCGGGCCAGGCTTGGTCTTCCCGTCGCCGGGTTCGCCGTCCGGGTGCACGTGGACGTAGGCCATGTCCCCGTCCCGCAGTGCGACAAGGTGCCCGTAGGCGGCGAGGTAGGGCTGGAGGTCGGTCACCGGCCGGCCGTCCTTCGACACGTGCAGGGTGAGCTTGCTGGACTCGCCCGCGACCGGCTTGCCGCTCATCGTCACCGTGTAGCCGTCGACGGCCGCGGTGCTCGACGGCGCCGGCAGCGGCTTCGGCTGGTAGTTCCCCGATGCCGAGACATCCGCGCCGAGCGTCGTCGCGTGCTTGCCCCACGCCGGGAAGAAGTCCGCGAAGACCCGATACTCCCCCGCCTCCGGCAGCGTCAGCGGTATCCGCCAGGTGCCGTCAGAGCCCATGGTCGGGTGCACGTGCTGGAAGTTCGACAGGTCATGCCGCGCCACGATCAGGTGCAGCAGCTTGTCGTGCTGCGGCTTGTACCGCGTCAGCGGCTTGCCGTCGCGCTCCTGGATCTGGAAGGCGAACATCTGCTTGGTGCCAGCGGGAAAACTGTCACTGAGCACCTTCAGCGTCATGCTCTCCTGGGAGATCATCAGACCGCCAGGGCCTTCCTCCTCGGCAGCGGGTGCCGCCGCGGCCGGCCCGGTCGCCGGTTCACCGCCCATCGGACCGACAAGCTTGCCGACCGCGTAGGCGCTACCGAAAACCAACACGAGAGCGAATACGAACGCCGCTAGCTTCGTCCATGTCTTCATATCGGTACCATACCCAGGAGGGGTACATCTCAAACCCACCGGCGGGCAATTTCCGGTCCACCGCACGGTAATTGCAGGTCACAGCGATCGCATGGCCCCGGGCATGGTGAACTCGACGGTCTCCTGGGCCACTTCACGTTCGGCTACGGTTATCGGCCCGAGCTCGGAGAGCGCGTCGACGACCTCCTTGACCAGGTAGGGCGGGGCGGACGCGCCCGCGGTGACTCCAACGACCGCCACGGCGTCGAGCCAGCCCGGCCGGATCGCATCGGCGTCCTCGATGAGGTACGCGGCGCGGTCTCGGCCTCGGGCCAGCTCGACCAGCCGCCGCGTGTTGGACGAGTTCGTCGAGCCCACCACGAGCACGAGATCCGACTCGTCGGCGATCGCGCGCAGGGCGGCCTGCCGGTTCGTCGACGCGTAGCAGATGTCCGCCGAGCCGGGACCGCGCAGCGTCGGAAACCGCTGCCGCAACACGTCGACGATCTCGGCGGTCTCGTCGACCGCGAGCGTCGTCTGGGTCAGGTACGAAACCCGGTCCGGATCGGGCACCTCGACCGTGTGTGCCTCCGCCACGGACTGCACCAGAACCGTCTGGCGCGGCGCCTCCCCCAGCGTGCCGTCGATCTCCTCGTGGCCCGCGTGACCGATCAGCAGCACGGTGTCCCCGCGATCGGCGTAGCGCCGTGCTTCGGCATGGACCTTGCTCACCAGCGGACAGGTCGCGTCGAAGACCTCGAAACCACGCCGGGCCGCTTCCGCGCGCACAGCCGGTGAGACGCCGTGCGCGGAGAACACGACAGTCGCGCCCGCGGGCACCTCGTCCAGCTCGTCCACGAAGACCGCACCACGCTTCTCGAGCTCGGCGACCACGTGGGCGTTGTGCACGATCTGCTTGCGTACGTGGATCGGCCCTCCTCGGGCGGCGAGCAGGCGCTCGACGATCTCGATCGCGCGCTCCACGCCGGCGCAGAACGCCCGCGGCGCCGCCAGCAACACCGTGCGTGACTGGACTTCAGACATCCGGTCCTCCTCAGCCTGGGAGCTGCTCGGGAACAGAGTGTCGAAGTGGGGTCTAGCGGCCCGGTCGCACAGCGGACGAATCAGGTGGCCGTGGGCCATGTCCCTAAAGCGCGGCCGCGGCACTCGAATATTCCGCAACCGCGTCGCAACCCAGACTCAAGGGCTCTTCATAACGTTGAAGTGACGACTGCGAACAGACAACTTCAGCCATGTTCGAGTACCAAAGGGGTTATATGAACATCGCTCGGCAGCCGAACGTCCACGAACTGTTCGCCGCGCGTGCCGTATCCCGACCCGACGACATCGCGGTTGTCCAGGGAGATCAGCGGATCACCTACGCCGACCTGGAAGTGCGCTCGAACCAGCTCGCGAACTGCCTTCTCGACACGGGTGTCGAAGCGGACACCGTTGTCATGGTCCATCTGGAACGGTCGATCGACACGATCGTGAGCCTGCTCGCCATCTGGAAGGCGGGCGCGGCGTACCTGCCGGTCGAACCCGGGACGCCCGACGGTCGCATCGCGGCGTTCGCCAAGGAGACCGGCTGCGCGGCGGTCATCGCCCACGAGCAGGACCATCCCCGGTTCGCCGACCTCCCGGTCACCTCCCTCACCGCGACGGCCGGCGTGGGCCTTTCCACGGCCCCGCCGGCGATCCCGGTGGACGGCGCCGACGCGGCCTACGTCATCTACACGTCGGGGTCGAGCGGAACCCCCAAGGGCGTCGTGGTCACCCACGACTCGCTGAGCCACGTGAGCCGCGAGCTCACCGACTCGTATGGCGTCAACCCGTCCGATCGGGTGCTGCAGTTCGGCGCGCTGTCCTTTGACACGTCCATCGAGCAGATCACCGTGTCGCTGCTGGGTGGCGCGACGCTCGTGCTGCCGGACCTCGCGTGGGCCCCGAGCGAGCTGCCCGACCAGCTTCGCCGGCACGGCGTCACCGTCATGGACCTGACGCCCGCCTACTGGCGTCGCTTCCTCTCCGAGCTCGACGGCCGGCCCACCGAGCTGCCGGTGCGCCTGGTGATCGTGGGCGGCGAAGCCGTGCTGGCCGAGGACTGCCGCACCGCCCTGACACTGCTGCCCCACACCCGGCTGGTCAACGCCTACGGGCTCACCGAGACCACGATCACCTCGTGCGTCATGGACCTGACCACGGACGTGCTGCCGGCCCGCGGCTCGGCGCCGGTCGGAAAGCCGTTGCACGGAACGTCCGTGTACGTGCTCGACGAGGGGCTGCGCCCGGTCGAGGCCGGCCGGCGCGGGGAGATCTACATCGCGGGGCGCGGCGTGGCGCGCGGCTACCTCGCCGAGGACGTGGGCGGCCGGTTCATGCCGGACCCGTTCGCGGAAAGGCCCGGAGCGCGGATGTACCGGACCGGCGACCTCGGCACCTGGACACCCGAAGGGAACCTGGAGGTCGCCGGGCGGATCGACCGACAGGTCAAGATCCGCGGCTTCCGCGTCGAGCCGGGCGAGATCGAGGCGACCCTCGCCGCGCACCCGCTGGTCGACAACGTCGTGGTCACCGACTACGAGCGCGGCGGGCAGCGGCAGCTCGCGGCGTACGTGACCGTGCCGAAGGGTGGCGAGTTCGAGGCCCGGGAGCTGCGGGACTTCGCGTCCCGGTACCTGCCCGACCACCTGGTGCCCACCTCGTTCGTGGCGCTGCCCGAGATGCCGCTGAAGTCGAACGGAAAGGTCGACCTGGCCGCCCTGCCCGAGCCCGAGACGGCCGCTCCGGCGGACGCGGACGACGACACGGACGGGCAGGGTGCCGACGTGCTCGAGCGCGGTGTCGCGCGGCTGTGGTGCCAGGTGCTCGGCGTGGACCACGTCAACCCTGGGGACAACTTCTTCGCCCTCGGCGGCAACTCGATCCTCGCCGCGGAGCTGCTGGCCAAGGCCCGCGGCGCCTTCGGTGTCCTGATCACCCAGGTCCGCCCGTTGATCCGGCTGCTGCTCGAGGACGCGACACTGCGCGGCTTCGCCCAGGCCGTACAAGCGGCCAGAGCCGGCACACTCGGGGGCGACGACACCAGCCGGCGGGTGGACTTCGAGGCCGAGGCCGAGCTCGACGTACCCATCCAGGCATCGGTCAGCGACCCGCCGCGCTGGCAGAGCCCCGAGCACATCCTGCTCACCGGAGCCACCGGCTTCCTCGGGATCTACCTGCTGCGTGAGCTGCTGGCCTCGACGGACGCGGTCGTGCACTGCCTCGTCCGCGCCGACGACCCCGGCAGCGCGACGGAGCGCGTCCGGGCCAACTGGCGCCACTACCTCGACGACGACCTCGCCCCGTACCTCGACACCGGCCGGATCGTCGCGCTCCCCGGCGACCTGGCCGAGCCGTTGCTCGGCCTGTCCGAGGCGGAGTTCGACACCCTGGCCCGCACCGTCGACGTCATCCACCACCCCGGCGGGCGGGTCAACTTCATCTATCCGTACTCACACATGCGACCGGCCAACGTCTCCGGCACCAGGGAGCTCATCCGGATGGCCGGGCGCCACCGCAACATCCCGATCCACTACACCTCGACCATGGCGGTGATCGCCGGCTTCGGCACCGCCGGAGTCCGCCACGTCTCGGAAACGACCCCTGCCGCATATGCCGACCACCTGTCGGTCGGCTACGTGGAAAGCAAGTGGGTCGCCGAGGCGTTGCTGCGGAACGCGGCGGAACAGGGCCTTCCGGTGGCCATCTACCGGGCGGCCGACATCTCCGGGGACCGGGCAACCGGAGCGTGGAACACGGCGACCGAGATGTGTGCGATGAAGCGGTTCGTCGTCGACACCGGCACCGTTCCGGTAGCGGAGCTGCCCCTGGACTACACGCCCGTCGACTGCTTCGCGGCCGCGGTGGCACACATCGCCGCACGCGCGCTGCCGACCGGCGAGGTCTACCACCTCACCAACCCGGGAAAGGTCAACATCGCCATGCTCGCGGACCGGCTGCGCGCGCACGGCCACGACGTCCGCGACGTCTCGTGGAGCGAGTGGCTCGACGAGCTCGTCCGGGTCGCCATCGAGCAGCCGGACCACCCGATGACGCCGTTCGCGCCGCTGTTCATCGACCGGTGCGCGCAGGGTCAGATGAGCGTCGCGGAGATGTACCTGGAGACCACGTTCCCCGGCTTCACGCGGACGAACGTGGAGGATGCGCTGCGCGGCAGCGGGATCGAGATCCCACCGGTCGACGAGGGGATGCTCGACCGCTACATCGACTACCTGACCTCGATCGACTTCCTGCGGGTGGCGTGATGGACCGGCTGACTCCCGAAGTGACGTCGCCCTGGGCCGCTCTCGACCTGACCGACGCCCCCGCCGAAGGCCCGGTCGCCTTCTGCGACGACCTCAGTCCGGCAAGCCTCCTCGACGCGTACCGGCACGGGTTGTACCCGTTCCCGGCCGACACCGAGGAACAGCAGATCATGCACGAGATCACCGCCGGGGCCGACATCGACGCGGGGCGGGTCCGGGTCATCGACGACGCGAGGGACGACGGCAACCCGTACGCGGTCGCCTGGTGCTCGCCCGACCCGCGCCCGGTGATCTTCGTCGACCAGCTCCGCATCCAGCGCAGCCTGGCCCAACAGCTGCGCAACAAGGTCGAGTGGACCACCACGCTCGACACCTGCTTCGAGCGGGTGGTGCACCAGTGCCGGGTCGGCCGCACCCCGCAGTGGCTCACCGACGGACTGGTGGCCGGCCTGTGTCGGCTGCACGCGGCCGGTCACGCGCACAGTGCCGAGGTGTGGGACGGCGACGAGCTGGTTGGTGGGACGTTCGGCGTGCGGGTCGGCGGGATCTTCAGCGCCGACTCCCAGTTCGCCCGGCGCAGTGGCGCGGCCAAGGTCGCAGTGGCGTGCCTGGCGCGGCGGGTGGCCGACAGCGGCGGCGTCGCCGTCGACGTCCAGCACGACGGCGGTCACGCCAGGCTGCTCGGCGCGGTCACCATCCCGCGCTCCCGCTACCTGGAGCTGCTGCGGGCCAACGCCGGCGTCCGCGCCGCGTTGCCGAGCGACCCGCAGCCCGCTCGCAGCCTTGCCGCCTGAGTCCCCGGGAGGACACATGTCTACTACGACGGACCTGCCTGCGGTGTCGCTTGCCGATCGGCCCGACCTCGAGCTCGCGATGCTGACCATGGAGGCGACCTGGCCGGACTACATCCGCCCGGACCCGGTACTCGTCGACTGGGCCTTCGAGCAGCACGCCCAGCACCAGCTCGTGGTGCTCGACGGCACCGAGGTCGTGGCACGGGCGGCGAGCGTGCCGTTCGCGTGGGACGGCGACGCGGCCGGCCTGCCCGACACCGGCTGGGACGAGGTGCTGCGCCAGAGCATGCACGACACCTACGCGGGTGCCGAGCTGACCGCCCTGTGCGCGCTCGAGGTCGCGGTCGTGCCGGGCAAGCGGTCCCGGAACCTGTCCGAACACACCCTTCGGGCACTGGCCGAGCACGCGCGGCGGTGCGGCTTCACCGACGTGGTGGTGCCGGTCCGGCCCAGCCACAAGCACACCGAGCCTGACCTCTCGATGGGCGACTACGTCGCACGCACCCGCCCCGACGGGCTGCCCGAGGATCCCTGGTTGCGCGTGCACGCGCGGGTGGGCGGCGAGTTCCTCAAGGTCTGCCCGGTGTCGATGACGATCGCGGGCAGTCTCGCCCAGTGGCGGGGCTGGACCGGGTTGCCGTTCGACACCAGTGGACCCGTCGTGGTGCCCGGCGCGCTGACCCGGGTCGAGGTCAGCGTCGAGCTCGACCGCGCCGTCTACGTCGAGCCCAACGTCTGGGTTCGGCACCGCCTGTCCCAACCGAACTGAAAGGTGTCCTGATGACCAGCGAGAACATCGCCGACAGCATGCGCAACCGAGCACAGCTGATCGAGATGATCGGCGGGTACATGGCCGCCCACGCCCTGGGTCTGGCGGCCGAGCTGAAGATCGCCGACCTCATCCACGACGGGGTCTGCACCAGCGCGGACCTGGCCACGGCGACCGGTTCGCACGAGCCGTCGCTGCGCCGGATGCTGCGCCTGCTCGCCGCGGTCGGGATCACCACCGAGCCGGAGCCGGGACGGTTCGGGCTCACCGACGTCGGCGCACAGCTGCGCTCCGACTCCCCGAACTCGCTCTACGCCTTCACCCGCATGTTCTGCCACGAGTCGCACTTCCGCGCGTGGCTGGGACTCGACCACTCCGTGCGTACCGGCGAGGCCGCCTGGAACCACGTCCTGGGCCAGAACATCTACTCCTACCTCGCCGACAACCCGGATCTGAGCGCGCTGTTCAACCAGGCGATGAGCCAGGAGGCACGGATCTCGGCGGGGCAGATCGCGGCCGCGTACGACTTCGCGGACGTCAAGTCAGTCGTCGACATCGGTGGTGGCGACGGCACTCTGCTCGCGGCGATCCTCACGGCGAACGCCCACGTGAACGGGGTCGTGCTCGACAGTCCCAGCGGCGTGGCACAGGCCGGCGACGTCCTCGCCGCGGCCGGTGTCGCCGACCGGGCCGAGGTGGTCGCGGGCGACTTCTTCGAGGCGGTACCGAACGAGGGTGACCTGTACATCATCAAGAGTGTGTTCCAGGACTGGGACGACGAGCCGGCATGCGCGCTGCTGCGCACGTGCCGCGCGCACATGCCGGACGCGGCGACTCTGCTGATCGTCGGGTCGATCCTGCCGGAGACCGCGACGTCGGGCGACCCGATCATGTTCTACACGGACATGAACATGCTGGTGAACTCCGGCGGCCGGGAGCGGACGGAGAGCCGCTTCCGCGCGATGCTGGAGGAGACCGGTTTCGCCGTTCGGTCGGTGTCGCCGCGGGCCGCCGGCCCGCTGTCGCTGATCGAGGCGGTCCCGGCGTAGTCCCGGGTGGACGAAACGGCCGGACGGTCTCCCGTCCGGCCGTTTCGTGCGGCGACTCCCCTATGCCGCGTTACGGCGCTCGTTGGCTGGGCGCGACGGGTCCCGGGCCGGCTCCGCGATCCACGGCCCGTCGATCGACGGGTCCAGAATCCCGTCCTCCAGCCACGTGTACCGGTCGTCGAGAACCTGGCGTGCCACCGCACGGTCGTGGTCGTCGGTGTTGCGGCGCAGGCGGTCGAACAGCTCCGCCACCCGGCCGCGCGCCTGGCGGCAGAACGTGTCCGCCAGCGCGGTCGCCGCGTCGCGGTCCTCGGCGCGGGCCCGGGCGTAGACACAGCTCGCGCTCATCGCGTACAGCTCCGCGGCGATGTCGACGATCCGGCCGAGGAACAGCTGGCGCTCCTCGACATCCGCCCAGCGGGGCCGGCCGAGCCTTCGGGCGAGGCGGCGGCTCGCACGCTCCACGTAACGCACGTGCGTGGCCAGCGCGCCGAAGTCGGCGGGCCGCAGCACGGAGGCGCCAGGGCTGAGCAGCGCCCGCGCGTACCACGCGCCGACCCGCGTCGCGCCGACGATGTCCGGCAATCGGCCGGTCTCGACACCGCCGGTGAGGGCCTCCTGGGCGATGAAGACCCGCAGTGCCTCACTCGAACCGTCGAAGATCCGGCCGATCCGCAGGTCGCGCAGGACCTGTTCGGCGGGCACGCCCTTCTCACCGCGCGCCGCCGCCGACTCGGCCGTCTCGTAGCCGCGCCCTCCCCGGATCTGCACGAGCTCGTCGGCGATGGTCCACGCCTTCTCCGACGCGTACAGCTTCGCCAGCTCCGCTTCGGTGCCGGTGTCGACCGTGCCGGCGTCGGCGTGCCGGCCGGACACCTCGACCATGGCCTCCAGCGCGAACGCGGTCGCCGCGATGTACGCGATCTTCCCGGCCACCGCCTCGTGTTCGCCGATGGGGCGATCCCACTGCACCCGTACCCGCGACCACTCCCGGGCGATCTTGAGGCTCCACTTCGCGGCGGCGGCACACACCGCCGGCAGCGACAGCCGCCCGGTGCCCTGCGCCGCCAGTGCGACCTCGAGGCCGTCGCCCTCGCCGCCGATCCGGTTGCACGCGGGCACCAGGACCTCGTGCAGCCGAAGCGTTCCGTTCTCCAGGCCGCGCAGGCCGAGGAAGGCACTGCGGTGTTCCACCGTGACACCCGGGTCGCGCGCCTCCACGACGAAGGCGGTCATGCCTCCCGGGCCTTGGTCGGAGGGCGGCACCATGGCCATGACGACGAGCAGCTCGGCGAGCGTGCCGTTGGTGGCCCAGGACTTCACCCCGTCGAGGGTGTAGCCGGAGCCGTCCGCGCTGTGCACCGCCGTGGTGTGCATGCGGAACGGGTCGTTGCCGATATCCGGCTCCGTAAGGACGAACGCGGAGATCTCCCGCACGCACCGCGGCAGGAACTCGCGCTTCTGCTCCTCGGTACCGAACAGCAGGATCGGCTGTGGCAACCCGATGGCCTGGTGTGCCGCGAGGAGCTCCCCCAGCGCCGGGTGCGTGGTGCTGACGAGCATCAGCGCCCTGTGATAGCACACGCCCGGCAGGCCCAGCCCGCCGTAGTCCTTGGGAATCTTGATACAGAAGGCGCCGATGTTCCTCAGGTCGGCGATCACCTCGCGAGGAATCCGATTCTCCCGCTCGATCCGTCGGCCGTCGATCTCGGTGCAGAGAACCCGCAACCGGGCGAGGAAATCCTCGCTCTCCTCGTCCAGGCGGGAAAGGGGGCCCGGCAGGTTGAGCAGATCGATTCGCGGCCGGCCGTGGAACAGCCCGCGGCCGAAGCTCGGCCGAGCCGCGTCTGGTGCGGTCATGTCCACATCGGACCCACTGGTTCCGGACTGTTCCACGATGGCCATCCCGTCTCCAACCCGCCGGGCTGAAATTCCTTACACGGTTTCCGCTTCGTCCGACTTCGTGTCGCTGTCCTGCCCGGCCTTGGCCGAGCCGGTGGGCGGCACGTGGCGAAGCCGGACCGCGGCGAGGATCGCACCGGCGGCGGCGATCACCGCGGCCACGATCGCGGCGAGGTTCAACCCGCTGGTGAACGCGGCCCGCGCCGGCTCGAGGACGGCCGCACTCAGGTCGGCGGGCAGTGCACCCGCGGCCGCGACGGCGCCGTCCATGCTGTCCTTGGCGGACGCGGCCGCCTCGGCCGGCAGCCCAGACGGCAGGGTGCCGTCGATCTCGCTGCGGTAGGCCGCGATGCCGATGCTGCCGAGCAGCGCGACGCCGAGCGAGATGCCCAGGTCGTTCGCGGTGGTGCTGAGACCCGAGCCGGCGCCGGCCTTCTCCGGCGGCACCGATCCGACCACCAGGTCGGTGGTGAACGCCATGGCCGGGTTGACCGCCGGGTAGAGCACGATGAAGCTCGCGATCAGCAGTGGCAGCCCGGACGTGCTCTCCACCTGGGTGAGCATCAGGTAGCCGATCACCTGCACGGCGAGGCCGAAGGCGATGACGTACCCGGGCCGGACCCGGCGAGCGATGATCGGTGCGACGACCGAGACCACCACCAGCAGCGCCGCGCCGGGCAGGATCGCGAGCCCCGTCTCCAGCGGCGAGAGGTCCGCGACGAGCTGCAGGTACTGCGTGAACAGGAGGTACACGCCACCCAGCGCGGACGCGGCCAGGATGAACACACCCAGGGCGCCGCTGACCGTTCGGTTCGCGAACAGCCGCACGTCCAGCAGTGGAGCATCCGAACGCAGCTGGCGGATGACGAACCACGCGCCGAAGCCGAGCCCGACCGCGACCGTCAGCAGTGCCACCGCGAGCGGGTCGTCCTTGGCCAGCGCCTTGATGCCGTAGATGAACGGCAGCAGCGTGGCGAGCAACAGCAGCACGCTGACCAGGTCCAGCCGGCCGGCGTTCGTGTCGCGGTGCTCGGGCAGCAGCAGGGGTGCTCCGATCACGACCACGGCCATGACCGGCACCGCGACCAGGAAGGTCGCGCGCCAGGTGAACGCCTCCAGCAGGATTCCGGACAGCAACGGGCCGAGGGCGACACCGGCGGAGATGCCGGCGGCCCACACACCGATGGCGATTCCGCGTTGCTTCGCGTCGCGGAACATCGTGAAGATCAGGCCCAGCGTCGAGGGCATCTGTGTCGCGGCCGCGATGCCGAGGATCGCCCGCCAGAGGATCATCATGGCCGGTTCGTCGGTGTATGCGGCGAGAATCGAGACGACACCGAATACTGCAGCGCCGATCACGAGCAGCTTCCGGCGGCCGATCCTGTCGGCCAACGTGCCCATCGCGACCAGGAACCCGGCCATCAGGAAACCGTAGATGTCAAGGATCCACAGCATCTCCGTACTACTGGGCGCCAGGTCGGCGGCCATGTGCGGGATGGCCAGGAACAGGATCGTGAGCATCATGAACAGGAGCATGGACGGCAGTACCAGCACGCCCAACCCGATCCATTCCCGACGTCCGGCACGCGATTCAGGTGAGAGGTTCGCAGCGGACATTGGACTTCCTTCGTCGTCGTTGTCGTCGGTCATGCCTTTATACCCTAGCCCCGTATAGGTAACTTGTATACCGGAGCGGGTACCTCACTCTCTCTTCCCTGGTCACGCGCCCAAGCGTCACAAGGAAATCTCGTGTCCCGGTGGCGACACGCTTGGGTCCGGCTCGCATATATGGACAGCGTCCACGGCCCGGTGCTGCCATACGAACATGGACCACGACGTCGAGGGCCTTGTCGACCTTGCACGCCAGGAGATCGCGAAGCAGGCCGCACACAACCGGTTTCTCGACCTGCTCGACGCGGGCAAGGTGCCGACCGAGCGACTCTGCCGGCTGGCCTGTGAGCTGTACCGGCTCGTGGGCAGCGATCGACGGAGCTTCGCGCTGCTCGCGGCCCGCTTCTCCGCGCCGCCGGCCGGAGATCTCTTCCTCACGATGGCCGGCGGCGAGGCCGAGGCGCTGCGGCTGCTGATGGACTTCGCCTCGGCGCTCGACGTGGGGCACCACGACCTGGCGGGGTACGAGCCGCATCCGCTCGCGCAGGCGTATCCCGCCTACCTGACTCAGACTTCCATGTACGGCACCAGCAGCGAGGCGGCACTCGCTCTGCTGGCAAACGTCGAGGAGTCCGGCGCGACCTACGCTCGCGTGGCCGCCACACTGCGCGAGCGGTACGGGTTCTCCGAGGAAGCAGTCGGCCACTTCCTCTTCTTCGCCGACACTCCGCAGAGCATGAAGGACCAGGCAGCGGAGGTGCTCGCGGCCGGACTGTCCACAGGAGACAACGCCGCCGACGCCGTACGAACGGCGCGGATGGTCAATGCCTACGAGGCGATCTTCTGGTCGGTCCTCGCCGACGGCCTCGACGAGGGCTGACACCCCGCGAGTGACGACCGCCGGTCAACGTGACAGCTCGGACAACGGCATCTCGACACGGCGGTCGACGCGGTCCTGTGCCCAGGTACGGGTGTCGACCAGCCACCATCGCTCGACGTCGACCACGTAGAGCCGATGGGCGGCGGGGGCGACGAGGTCCGACTCCGGAAGTGTCCACTCCGCACGCTGTTGGGGATCGGGCAGTACGGCGTCGTAGAAGGTGGCGTGGAAGCGCGCCACGTCCTCGGCGCCCAGCTCGAAACAACGCCCGGTGAACTGGGCACCGTCCACGGAGGTGAGGGACGTCGGGTCGCCGGCAACGTACAGGGAGCCGCTGACCCACGGCCGGGAGGCGATGTGGCGGCTGTGCCTCGACTCGGCCGGCGAGCCGAACAGGAAGCGCAACGGACCGGCGACCCAGGCGTACTGGACGACCGCCGCCCACGGTCGGTCGTCGTTCGACACGGTGGCCAATGACAGGTATCTCGCCTCGTCCAGGATCCGCCTGGTTCGGTCGACTAAGCCGGTGAAACTCATGTCGCGTTCACGTCGCGGTGACGCAGCAGCACGGGCAGCGCCGCGACATCGTTGGCGATGAACGAGTGCAATGACTCGACCTGCTCCGGTGCGACGGCCAGCGCGAGGCGCGGGAAACGGTCGAACAACGCGGGAACGGCCACCGCGGCCTCCAAGCGGGCGAGCCGCGCACCGGGGCAGAAGTGCGGCCCGGCGCCGAAGGCGAGGTGCTCCTTGTCCGCGCGATCGACGTCGAACACGTCCGGATCCTCGTGCAGGTCTGGGTCACGACCGAATGCGAGATAGTTGACCAGGATCGCGTCCCCGGCGCGGATCACTACTCCGTCGCCGAGGTCGATGTCCTCCTTGGCCCATCGCATGGGCAGTGACGATACCGGGCAGTGTGCCCGCAGCGCCTCTTCGATCGCGTCGGGCCATCGCCGCGGCTCGGTCAGCACAGTGGCCAGCTGATCGGGATTCGCGAGCAGCTCCCGCACCGTGTGGTCGATCAGAGACACCGTGGTCTGGCTCCCGCCGCCGATCAGCAGCAGCAGCATGTCCACCAGCTCCTGCTCCGACAGCGGCGCCTCACCCTCCACGCGAGCAGCCAGCAGGAAGCTCGTCAGGTCGTCCTCCGGTGCACGCCGCTTGGTGTCGATCAGCTCTCGCATCGCCACGTTCATGTCCGTGAACACCGCTGCCGACTCCTCCTCCGGCACGTTGTCGGTGTTCAACACGACCCGCAGGATCCGCAGCACCTCCGGTCGCAGCCCGTCCGGAACCCCGAACAGATCGCAGATCATCCTGGTCGGCAGCTGCTGTGAGTACGCCGTGTGCAGGTCGACGGGCTCATCGGGCGGGCTGGCCGACAGGCCGTCCAGCAGGTTCCCGGCGATGACCTCCAGCCGCGGCCGCATCGCGTCGATGCGCTTGGGCGTCAACGCCGGCGCGACCAGCTTGCGCAGCCGCTGGTGCTCACGGCCCTCCGCCGTGGACATCGACTCGACGTCCACCCACGGCGACAGCCACGCCACCTCTCCGGGAACGTATCCCGGAACGTTCTTCACGAGGTTTCGTGAGACGCCCGGATGCGACAGCAGGAACCTCACCACCTCGCCCCGGGTCACCGACCACGCGCGGAAGCCCTCCGGCAGTTCCACCGGCACCGCCGGTCCCGCCGCCCGAAGTCGATCCAACTGTTCGTACATGCACCGGCCACCCTGGCTGTCCAGGCTGGTGTCGGGCGTTGAGCTGAAGCCGATCACGTAGCGCCTCCAGAACGACGGATGCCGGACAGGACGCGCCCCACGATGGCCGCGTGCGGTTGCATTTCACTTGTGCTGGGCTCGCGGTTTCCGGCCCGGCCGGCGTTGCGGCAGGTACACGGCCAAACCATGAATTCGTCCCGGTCGACTCATGACATCGCGGGGGTAGGTGTTGTCGGCGGCCACCGCCATGCTGAGTTCATGACTGCCAACGTGATCGACATCGACGATCTGCGATGTATCTATGGCACCTTCGAGGCGGTGCGTGGAATATCGTTGCAGGTAGGACAAGGTGAGCTGTTCGCGTTGCTCGGCACCAACGGCGCGGGCAAGACCACGACCGTCGAGGCGCTGGAGGGCCTTCACCGGCCGGCCTCGGGTCGGGTCCGTGTTCTGGGCCTTGACCCGGTCCGTGACCGCGCCGCCCTGCGGCCGCGCACGGGCGTGATGCTGCAGAAGGGCGGGTTCAGCGACGCGCTGACCGTGCGCGAGACCCTCGAGCTCTGGCGCTCGTTCACCGCCCGTCCCCGTCCCGCCGCCGAAGCCCTCGAGCTGGTGTCGTTGACCGGTAAGGACAAGGTCGCCGTCTCACAGCTCTCCGGCGGCGAGGGCCGCCGGCTCGAGCTGGCGCTCGCCGTGCTCGGCCGTCCGGAGCTGCTGTTCCTCGACGAGCCGACCACCGGGATGGACCCGGCCTCGCGACGCCAGACCTGGACTGTCATCCGCCGACTGCAGGAGGAGGGCTCCACGGTCGTGCTCACGACGCACTACCTGGAGGAAGCCGAGAGCCTGGCCGACCGGGTGGCGATCATGAAGACCGGCGAGATCGTCACGGTCGGAGCTCCGGACACGGTGGTGCGGACGCTGCCGGCCAGGATCACCTTCAAGGTTCCGGCGGACGTGCCACAGCTCCCCGACCTCGGCCGGGGCGCCCAGACCGCCGGCGACCAGGTCACCTACGAGTCCCACGACCTGCAGGCCGATCTCACGGAGCTGCTCGCATGGGCGAACGGCAACGCGATCACGCTGCACGGCCTCGCTGCACGGCCCGCGTCCCTCGAGGACGTCTTCATGGAGATCGCGACAGACGACGACGCCGCCGACCACGACCAGGAACGAACGGAGGCCACCCGATGACCCCGGCGACCATGGACAAGCGGACGGAAGGCGTGCCCGGCGTGGGGCGACAGCTCACCGCGCTGGTCCGCATGGAACTGCTGCTGCTGCGGCGAAACCTGGCCGCCACCGTGATGTCGGTGGTGACCCCGCTGGTGGTGGCGGTGTTGCTCATCAGCGGCGACTACGACACCGAGGGCAGAGTCGCCCGTGTGTCCGGGGTGATCGGGATGATCGCGGTCTTCTGCGTGCACCACCACCTGACGACGTCCTACGCCTCCCGGCGGCAGGAGATGGTCCTCAAGCGACTCCGCGCGGGCCTGCCGTCCGGTCCGACGATCCTCGCGGGCGCGGCCAGCGCCGCGGTGCTCATCTTCCTCGCGCAGGCGGTGCTGCTGATCGGCTACGGGGTGCTGGTACTCGACATGCCGGTGCCCGTCAACCCGCTGACGATGCTGCTGGCCATGCTGCTCGGCGCCGCGGTGCTCGCGGCACTCGCCGCGGCGCTGTCCGCCGTCACCCGCAGCGCCGAGGCGGCGATGCTGACCACGCTGCCGACCGTGACGATCTTCCTGCTGTCGCCGGGAGTACTACTTCCACTGGGCGTACTGCCCGAGAGCGTCGAGAGCGTCGCGGCGTACCTGCCGATGGGGCCGTTCACCGAGGTGCTGCGAACCGGCTGGCTCGGGCATGAGCTTGGCGGCTCGGACCCGAGCTTCGTCGAGAGCACCCTCAGCGCGCTGCCCTGGCTCGCCGGCCTGGCCATGTGGCTGCTCATCGCCGCCGACCTCACCAGGCGCTGCTTCCGGTGGGAGCCTCGGCACTCATGATCACCGGAGACCGGTTCGTCAGCCTCACCGCGGTGACCGATGCCCCGGACACGGGTCCGTCGAGCCGTCGCATGGCGCGGGCGCGACTGGTCACGATCCTCGCGATCGTCGGTGGTGTGCTGTTCAGCCTGGTGATGACCGGAGTCGGACTGACTTTCGCCGACGGTCCACTGTGGATTGTACTCGGCTCGGTCGGCGTGCTGGGCTTCGCCGCCGGCCTTGCCGGTGCGCTGTACCGCGCGATCACCCCGGGCCTGGGCGCGAGCACCGACAGGCGGTTGCTGGCCGGTTTCGCCGCCGCGTCGGTGCTCTCGCTGCCGTTGGTCGGGCCGGTGGGCGCCGACCAGTGGCAGACGTGGGCGTTCCTCAGCTCCGCGATCGTCGGTTGGGCACCGCTGCTGCTGCGCAGGGTGGGCGCCGCCGTGATCGTCATGGTCGCGACGACCGCCGTGTCCGCCGCCGCGGCGTGGTGGTTCGGTGGCTCGGTCGGCGGCTACGTCGTGATCACCGCGGGGCTCGGGCTCTCTGTGGCCGTCTGGAACGGGCTGCACCTGTGGGGGTGGCGGTTCCTGGTACGGGTGCAGGAAGGTCGCGAGGCGCTGACCAAGCTCGCCACCACCGAGGAGCGGCTGCGGTTCGCCAGGGACATCCACGATCTGCTCGGCCACAACCTGTCGGCGATCGCCCTGAAGGCCGAGCTCGCGTCGCGGCTGGCGCCACTCGACGCCCAGCGGGCCGGCCGCGAGGCCGACGAGGTTCGCCGCCTCGCGGCGTCCACGCTGACCGAGATGCGTGAAGTCGTGCACGGCTATCGCGAGGTCGACCTGGGTGACCAGGTCGATGCCGTGGCACAGGTTCTGCGGTCCTCCGGCGTGCGCTGCACGGTGTCTCGGCCCGACGCCGGCCTTTCCGCCGATGCCGCTGCCTCGCTCGTCGCGGTGCTGCGCGAAGGTAGTACCAATGTCATGCGGCACAGTCACGCGCAGTGGTGCACGATCGACGTCGTCCACGAAGGAGGTGAGGCGCGGATGACGATCGTGAACGATGGTGTCGGGGGTGGGCGGCCGGACCGATACAGCTACGGTCTGCGTGGGCTGTCCGACCGGCTGAGGGATGCCGGCGGCGAACTGCACACCTGGGAGCGGGACGGGATGTTCACCCTCGAGGCCACCGTTCGGTCCACCACGTGATCCGGATTCTGCTCGTCGACGACGAGGACCTGATCCGGACCGCGGTCGCCGCGTTGCTCGACCTCGAGGAGGATCTCGAGATCGTGGGTCACGCGGCGGACGGGCGGGCCGCTGTCGAGGAGGCACTGGCGCACCGTCCGGACGTCGCCGTGGTGGACCTCGAGATGCCCGAGCTGGACGGGCTGGAGGTCACGGCCGAGCTGACCAGGACGCTGCCGACCTGCGCCGTGGTGATCCTCACCGGCCACGCCCGCCCCACACACCTGCAACGGGCGCTGAACACCGGCGCCAAGGCCTTCCTGTCGAAGGGGTCGCCGGGCGGCACGCTCGCCGATGTGATCCGCCGGGTGCACGGCGGCGGACGCTATGTCGACCCCGCACTGGCCGCGGACGCGCTGACCGCGCCCGAGTGCCCGCTGACGCCGCGCGAGGTGGAGGTGCTGCGGCTCGCCGAGTACGACACGCCGGTGGCCACGATCGCCGCGCGCACCCATCTCTCCGCCGGCACGGTGCGCAACTACCTCACGGCGGCGGTCAACAAGCTCGGCGTGAACTCGCGGTCCGAGGCCTTCCGACTGGCCCACGAGAACGGCTGGCTCTGACCCCTTCGGGCTCGTCCGTCCGAACAGGATGGACGGTCAGGCGTGGCAGGTCATCGGCCGGCCACCGTTGAACGCCACCATGTCCTGGAGCGCGGCCGGCACGTCGATCGGCCCACCCGGCGCGACGCCGTCCTCCTCGGCGTACGCGCGGTGCAGGTTGCCGACGATGCGCTCGGAGTCCTTGAGGCCGGCGAACTCACCGAGATCCAGCTCTCGGGCCGCCTCGAGCGGGCGAAGCCCGGCCGCCCGGCCGTCGCGCGCCGCCTGCTGCACGAACCGCAGGTAGGCGATCGTGTCGTCGATCAGTCCCGGACCGGTCACCGGGCCGTGGCCAGGCACGATCGTCTTCGCGCCAAGTGGCGCGAGGACGTCCGACAGGACGTTGATCGCACCCGAGATCGAGCCCTGCACCAGGAACGGCGTGATTCCGTTGAACAGCAGGTCGCCGCAGAACAACAGCTCCCGGTCCGGCACCCACACGATCGAGTCGTTGGTCGTGTGTGCCGCTGAGCCGACGTGTGCGACCTCGCACCGCAGGTCGTCGACCCACACGGTCACGCCCTCGGTGTAGGTGAGGAATGGTGGCTCCAGCTGGACATCGCCCCAGTCCACATCGGTCCAGAACGGCGCCGAGCGAGGCATGCCGTAGGTCGCGATGCCCTCGCGGATCGCCTCGTGCGCGACGATCGTCGCCTGGTCGAACAGGAAGTTGCCGAACGTGTGGTCCCCGTGGTGATGGGTGTTGATCAGCATGCGCACGGGCTGGTCGGAAACGCCCCGGATCGCGTCGAGGTAGGCGCGGGTCCGGCGCACCGTCGAACACGAGTCGACACTGACGACGCCGCGCCGGCCGACCAGGAACCCGGCGTTGTTGATCCACCAGGTGCCGTCGGGCTGAATGTAGGCGTAGATCCCGTCGCTGACCTCCTCGACCCGTGGCGGGCCGGGTGTGGTGACGTCATGCGTCGTGATGTCATGCGTGCTCGTCATCTGCTCACCGTAACGTCGCCTGTCCACGATCCGGTCGAATCTGACTCGCGCGGCGTTTCCCTGCGGTCATCTGGCATCCATTCCACGGTATTTCCACGCTCGCACTCAGGCATGAGCCGGACTAGATATTCGCATGACGCGTTGCGTCTCGCGACGACGGCTGCTTAGCGTCGGGGCAATGTAAACCCGACGGTGAGGGCGCCAATGTCCATCGGAATTCTCGGAACCGGATCCCAGCTGCCTGCCGACGTGAGAACCAACGACGAAATCGCCGGGCGCATTCCGGACGTCGATTCCGATTGGATCCTTCGGAAGACCGCGATACGCACCCGGCGATACGCGGCGGCCCACGAGGCGACCTCCGACCTCGCCGCCGGCGCGGCACGCGACGCGCTGGCGAACGCGAATCTCCCGGTCGAGCGGGTGGACTACCTCATCGTCTCGACATCGACCGGCGACCATCCCCAGCCGCCGACGGCGTGCCTGGTGCAGAACCTCGTCGGCGCGTTCGGTGCGGCATGCTTCGACGTCAACGCGGTGTGCGCCGGTTTCGTGCACGGCCTCGTCCTGGCCCAGAGCCTTGTCGCGCTGCGACCGGGCAGCCATGCCCTCGTCGTCGGCGCCGACGTCTACTCGAGGATTCTCGACTTCGAGGACCGTGGCACCGCCGTGCTCTTCGGAGACGGCGCCGGCGCCGTGGTCGTCGGCGAAGTACCCGACGACCGCGGCATCGTCGACTTCGAGCTCGCCAGCCGCGGCGACGCGCACGAGCTCATCCGAGTGGAGGCGGGCGGCAGCCGCGAGCCGTCGACCGATCGGACCGTGGCGGACGGACGCCACTACTTTCGGATGCAGGGCCGTGGCGTCACGGACATCGTGATGCACGAGATCCCCCCGATCCTGGAGAAGCTGGTGACGCGCGCCGGCACGAGCCTCGGGCAGGTCGCACACTTCGTACCCCACCAGGCGAACGGCGTGCTGCTCGGCGAACTGGTTCGGCGGTGCGGACTCACCGGTGCGCAGACACATCGCACCGTCGAGAAGTACGGAAACGTCGGCAGTGCGGCCGTACCGGTGACGCTCGACGAAGCGAACCGGTCGGGCCGGCTGGCGGACGGGGACCTGGTACTGCTCGCCGGGTTCGGCGGCGGAATATCCATTGGCGCGTGCTTGCTGCGGTGGGCCGCGCCGGCAGGAAAGTAGGGGATATGAACGAGATTCGACGGGTAGGCGTCGTCGGTTGCGGGGTCATGGGCGCCGGCGTGGCGGAGATCTCCGCGCGCGCCGGTCTGGACGTGCTCGTCGCGGTGTCGAAACCGTCTTCGATCGCCGCGGGTCGCAAACGGCTGACCGGGTCGCTGGAACGCGCAGTGCGCAAGGGAAAGATCACCGAGGGCGAGCGGGACGCGGCGCTGGCGCGCGTGTCGTTCACCGCGAACCTCACCGACTTCGCCGACCGCCAGTTCGTGGTCGAGGCGGTCGCCGAGCAGGAGTCGGTGAAGCGAGCCGTGTTCTCCACATTGGACAAGGTCGTGGTGGACCCGGACGCGATCCTCGGTTCCAACACCTCGTCGCTGCCGATCATCGCGCTGGGCGGGGTCACCGACCGGCCGGGCCGCGTGCTCGGGGTGCACTTCTTCAACCCGGCGCCGGTGCTGCCCTTGGTGGAGCTGGTCGGCTCCCTGCTCACCGACGAGGCGTCGATGGACCGTGCCCACCGGTTCGTTTCCGAGGTGCTCGGCAAGCAGGTGGTGTGCACAAAGGACCGTGCCGGGTTCGTGGTCAACGCGCTGCTCATCCCGTATCTGCTGTCCGCCGTGCGGATGCTGGAGTCGGGGATGGCGTCGATAGAGGACATCGACATGGCGATGGTGCTCGGCTGCGCGCACCCGATGGGCCCGCTGCGCCTGATCGACCTGATCGGGCTGGACACGGTCGCCGCGATCAGCGAGTCGCTGTACGCGGAGTTCAGGGAGCCGCACTACTCTCCCCCGCCGCTGCTGGCGCGGATGGTCGCGGGCGGCCTGCTCGGCAAGAAGACCGGGCGCGGCTTCTACCCCCATCCCGTCGCGACTGCCGGCTCGATGAGCAAGGCCGCGTGACATGTCAGAGCTGGAGTTCGCCGAGTACCGGTTGATGATGCGCGCCGGCGTCCGACCGGCACGAGCGCCGGTCGCGTCGTACTACCTGGTCGGGTTCGTCCAGGGAGTACGACGCGGCGGTCATGCGGCCGACCACGACGCGCTGGCCCGGACGATCCACGAGCACGACTCGGCGGCGGTGCTGCATCGCGCGGTGACGTCGTTCGACGAGTTGAACCCGGTCGCCGAGTTGCACCGGCACACCGCGCTGGCCGCCGCCAGCACGATGTGCGTCGCGTGGTTGCCCGACCGGCAGGGGATCTCGGAGGCGGGCGCGGAGTTGCAGGCCGCACACCGTGGTGGGAGCACGGTCGTGGCGATCACCGAGCATCGCGACGATCTCCTGGTGCGAGCGTTCGCATCGGTGATCCTGCCGGACCTTCCGGCGTTCGGCGAGTGGCTCGCCGGACAGCCCCACCTCGTACGGCGTTCTCGCGCCGCGTGATGCGTTGGGAGATGGAATGCCCACGGCGTTGTCCAATCCCACCTACCGCCGGTTGTTCACGGCACAGGTGGTCGCGCTGACCGGCACGGGTCTGGCCACCGTCGCGTTGGGCCTGCTCGCCTACGACATCGCCGGTAACGACGCCGCCGCCGTGCTGGGCACCGCACTCGCGATCAAGATGATCGCCTACGTCGGCGTCGCACCAGTGGCGGGCGCGATCGCCGCACGGTTGCCGCGAAAGAGGTTGCTGGTCACCCTGGACGCGGTCCGCGCCGCGATCGCGGTCATGTTGCCCTGGGTGGACCAGGTCTGGCAGGTCTACCTGCTGATCTTCCTCCTGCAGGCGTCGTCGGCCGCGTTCACGCCGACCTTTCAGGCCACCATCCCCGACGTCCTGACCGACGAACGGGACTACACCAGCGCACTCAGCCTCTCCCGGATGGCTTACGACCTGGAGAACCTGCTCAGCCCGCTGGTCGCCGCCGCAGCGCTCGCTCTCGTCGGCTACGACTTCCTGTTCGTCGGCACGGCGATCGGCTTCGCCGCGTCCGGCTTCCTGGTCGTGTCCGCGCTGCTGCCCACGACCCGCGCCAGGCCGTCCAGCCGGGGGTTGCGGGCCACGACGCTGGGCCTGCGGATCTACCTGGCCACGCCCAGGCTGCGCGGGTATTTCGCCGCGCACCTCGCTGTAGCCGCCGCGGGATCGATGGTGCTGGTCAACACGGTGGTCTACGTACGCGACGTCCTCGGCCGTGACGACACCGCGGTCGCGTTCGCTCTGGCCGCCAACGGCCTGGGCTCGCTGGTCGCGGCCCTCACGGTGCCGCGACTGTTGGAGCGGTTCCCCGACCGGACGGTGATGCTCCGCGGCGCCACCGTACTCGCGGTCGCGTTGTTCCTCGGCGTCCCGTCGACCGCGCTGCTGGACGCGGAGCGCTGGCTGGTGCTGCTCACTCTGTGGGCGGCCGTCGGCGCCGGCACGTCGCTGATTCTCACTCCAGGCGGCCGGCTCTTGCGGCTGTCGGCGCATCCGGCGGACCTGCCGGCCGTCTTCGCGGCGGATTTCTCGCTGTCCCACGCGTGCTGGTTGCTGTGCTATCCGTTCGCGGGCTGGCTGGCCACCCAAGCCGGCATGGCCACCGCCCTCGGCGTACTCGGGGCACTCACCGTCACGGCGACCGCCGCGGCGACACGCCTGTGGACCGCCCACGACCCGGAGTCCCTGGAACACGACCACGATCTCGACGCCGACCACGAACACCTCCACGACGCGACCCACGCGCACGGCCGGTGGCGTCACGCGCACCCGTACCGGATCGACGACCTCCACACCCGTTGGCCAGCATGAGATCCGCCGCCAGGGTCGCGATGCCACGGCGTGTCCCAGGGAGGAGAGGCAGTGACTCGAGCGATACCCCGACCAGCCGGTCACCCGCTGCTGGGCATGGTGCCCGCGTTTCGGCACGATCTGCTCGGCACGCTCGAGCGGACGTTTCGGGAGCATGGTGACTGCGTCGCGTACCGATTGGGTCCGGCCAGGCCCCGTTGGCTCGGCCGCGACGTGATCGCCGCCTACCACCCGGACGACGTAGCGCGGGCGATGAACGACGGCACGGTGTTCGGGCGAGACACGACCGGTTTCACGGTCATCCGCGAGAGCATCGGCGACGGTCTGCTCACCCGGGACGGCGACACGTGGCGGCGGCACCGCAGGACGGTGCAGCCGTTGTTCTCCCGCCGGCGAGTCACCGGCTACGCGGCTCTCATGGCCGCCGAGGCCGAGAAGATCGTCGATGGCCCGGCGATGCGGCCAGGCATCCTTGACCTGCATCACCTCATGCAGCGATTTACGCTGCGCGTGGTCGGCAGGGCGCTGTTCGGCGACGACATCGACAACGTCGTCGCCGAGCTGCACGAGCTGGTGCCTCTGCTGGGTGAGGCCAGCACGGCCCGCCGGCTGCAGCTGTTCACCATCCCGTTGACCGTGCCGACGCCGTGCAACCGCCCGCTCCGCGACGTTCGCCGCCGGCTGTTCGCGGTCGCCGAACGTGTGCTTAACGGCTGGTCGCGAGAATCCTCGCCGGTCGCGGACGATCTGCTCTCCCGGCTGCGCGGTGCGCGTGATCCCCAGACCGGGGAGACGCTGTCCGAGCAGGAGATTCGCGACGAGGTGCTCGGCTTCCTGCTGGCCGGTCACGAGACGACCGCGGGCGCGCTGACGTTCACCTTGCACGAGCTCGGTCGGCGGCCGGACCTCCAGGACCAGATCGTCGCAGCGGTGCACGAAGGTGGGCCGGCGGCCGACGTTCTCGCCCGTGCGGCCGTGCAGGAGGGCATGCGGCTCTACCCACCGGCACACAGCACCGAGCGGGTCACCCTCGAGAACACCGAGATCGCAGGTTGTCCGGTGCCTGTCGGTTCGCAGATCCTGATCTCCCCGTGGGTCACCCACCGGCACCCGGAGTTCTGGCCCGATGCGCACCGTTTCGACCCGTCGCGGTTCGTCCGTGAGGACCGGCGCCCGCGCTACGCGTACTTCCCGTTCGGCGGTGGTGCCCGGGCGTGCGTGGGGATGCAGTTCGCGCTACTGGAGTCGACCGTGCTGCTCAAGGCGTTGCTGTCCCGCTTCCAGGTGGACACCACCCAGCACGACATGACGCTCGCACCACTGCTGACGCTGCGCCCCGCCGGACCCGTGCTGGCCACGGTCAGCCGGCGTGCCCGCGCGCCGCGCGTGGCCGACGTGCTCGCATGAGTCTCGGGACGTCGCTGTGTCAGTAGCGGCTCAGTTCGTGGAAGAACCCCGGCACGGTGTGCAGTCGGCCTGCGGCGACGGCCGAGTCGTAGACGAAGCGGCCGACGGCTAGGTCGAGCACGCCGAGGCCGAACGGCGAGAAGACCAGCGGCCGGTCGACCGCCGGTACGAAGTCGCCGCGCAGCACGTCGGCCAGCACGCCGTGTACGAAGTCTCGCGAGCCGGTGAGCTGCTCGGCCAGGTGCGGCGAGGTGTCCGCCTTGAGGCAGTGGTCGACATCGTCGAGCACGTTGGTCGAGCCGAGAATGATCTCCGGCGCGAGGTCTCGCAGTGACACGTGCAGCACGGTCGGGTTGTGCGCGAACCAGGACAGGTCGTGGACGTGCGGCCTGGCCGCCGTCGTCGCGAAGACGATGAGGTCCGACTCGCGGATCGCGGACTCCGCGGACGGGTGAATCCGCGTCTGGCCCACCCCGTTGGCGCTGAGGTACCTCTCGAACGCCGCCGCGTACTCGTCGGCCAGGTCGAACACGCCGACTTCCTCGAACTCCCACTCGGTGGCCCGCAGGAAGGTGTGGATGTAGCGCGCGATCAGGCCCGAACCGACGAACGCCACGCGGCGTGGCCGCGAGCGTCCCTCGTGGAGCTTCGCCGCGGCCAGGACCGCCGAGGCCGCGGTGCGTGTGGCGCTGATGACGGAGCTCTCCAGACAGGCCAGTGGAAAGCCGGTCCGCGGGTCGTTGAGAATCAGCACGGCGGACGCGCGTGGCAGTCCCGCCTCGAGGTTGTCCGGGAAGCTCGAGATCCATTTCATGCCGTCGACGGCGGCCTCGCCGCCGAGCGAAGCGGGCAGTGCGATGATTCGCGACCTTGGCCGGTCGGGAAACCGGAGGAAATAGCTGGGCGGGTTGACGGTTTCGCCGGCCGCGTGGGTCCGATAAGCATCTTCGACGACCGACATCACTTCGGCGTGCCGCCCGGACAGGACATCCTGAACGGTTTCTCCACCGATGACGGCGAATTCTGGACCGGTCACCATCGCCTCCCTGCCTACTGAGCAGACCTGCCGGATGCTACCCGCGAAAACGCCACATCGGGGGTAGCTCGCAACCGGCCGTGAAGAATTCCCGTCCGCATTATGAATTATTCATATCCACGACAGTGAATTCATCAAAGAATATCAATGATAGCCCTCGTCGCGGCAATCCTGCTAGCTTTGAAGTACCGAAACTTCTTCTATCGCACTGGGGCAGCAGCCATGCGAAGAGAAAACGTAGAAGCGTGTTAGGCGCACGCCATCCGCACGAGCTGCTCATCGACGACGTGTACGTCGACCTGAGCGAGGTGCTCGACGTGCCGATCGCCGTGAAGTGCGAGTCGTTCAACCTCGCCGGTTCCGTGAAGCTCAAGGCGGCCGTCTCGATGATCGCCGCCGCCGAGGATTCGGGCGAGCTCGAGCCCGGCTCGGCGATCGTCGAGTCCTCGTCCGGCAATCTCGGGGTGGCCCTGAGCATCGTGGCCGCGAGCAAGGGCTACGACTTCGTCTGCGTCACCGACCCTCGCTCCAGCGTGCACAACCGCAGGCAGATCGAGGCGACCGGCGGACGGGTCGTGGTCGTGACCGAACCCGACGCCAACCACGGATTCCTCGCGAGTCGCATCCGGGTCGTGCGCGAGCTGTGCGCGACGAACCCGCGTTTCGTCTGGCTCGACCAGTACACGAACGAGAACAACTGGCGTGCGCACTACCAGTGCACCGCGCCTGCCATCGTGAAGACCTGCCCCGATCTCGAGGTGCTCTTCGTCGGTGCCGGCACTACCGGAACGTTGATGGGGTGTGCCTACTACCTGCGGGACGTCGATCACCCTGCCCAAGTCATCGCCGTCGACAGCGTCGGGTCGATCACGTTCGGCGGGACGGCGGGCCCGCGGTTCATCCCGGGGCTCGGCACGAGCCGACGGCCCGAAATGGTCGACACGTCGGTGCTCGACGGCGTCATCCACGTCGACGAGGCCGACACCATCCGGATGTGCCGCACGCTGGCCCGAGCCGGATTCCTGTTCGGTGGGTCGACCGGCACGGTCCTGGCCGGCGCCACGGCGTGGCTCGAGGCGGCCGGGCGGGAGGACGCCAACACGATCGCGATTGCCCCTGACCTCGGCGAACGCTACCTCGACACGGTGTACGACGACGCGTGGGTGGCCGAGCACTATGGCACCGATCTGCTCGACTCGTGCACGCGGGCCGGCTCGCTCGATCTCCCCGGCGCGATCCCCAGGAGCTCTCGATGAACCCACGTGTGGACGAGCTTTTCCTGGCACAGGCCCGGCGGCGGCCCGACGACATCGCCGTGACCTCCGGCTCCACCTCCATCACGTTTGGGCAACTTGCCGAGCGTGCGACCGCGATCGCCGGCGGCCTCGCCGATCTCGGTGTTCGGCGTGAGAGCCTGGTCGGGATCGCCTTCGACCGCTCCCCCGACGCCATCGTCGCGATCCTGGCCGTGACACTGGCCGGCGGCGCCTACGTTCCCCTGAATCCAGCGTTCCCCGCCAGCCGTGTCAAGGAGCTGCTCGCAGACAGCGGTGTGCGGCTCGTGGTGGGCGATCCGGCCGGATGTGCCAAGGTCGCCGACGCTGCGTCCGACGGCGTGCGGGTGATGGACCTGTACGAGGTGCCCCGCCGGCCGGGTTACGTGACGCCGCCCGCCCCGCCGGATCGCTCCCCGTTGGCCTACGTCATGTTCACTTCGGGCAGCACCGGACGTCCCAAGGGCGTACTGGTCGAGCATCGCGGCATCGTGCGGCTGGTACGAGACCCGGACTACGCCGAGTTCGGCGTGGCGGACCGGTTCGCCCAACTGTCCGCCTTGGAGTTCGACGCCTCGACCCTGGAGATCTGGGGCGCGCTGCTCAACGGCGCACGGTTGTACATCGTGGACACCGAGACGGCGGTCGTACCGTGGCGCCTGGCGGAGGCACTGCGTACAAACGAGATCACCGTCGCATGGCTGACGTCGGCGTTGTTCAACCAGCTCGCCGACGAGGACCCGGGGATGTTCGCCCCGCTGCGGTGCCTGTTCACGGGCGGGGACGTCCTCTCGCCACGGCACGTGGAGCTGGTCCGCGCCCGCCACCCCGACCTCGCGTTGTACAACGGCTACGGGCCGACCGAGAACACAACCTTCACCACGGTGCACCGGATCCGTGAGCGCTGTGACCGCCCGATCCCGATCGGGCGGCCGATCCGCGGCACGACCGCACTGGTGCTGGACGACGAACGTCGACCGCTGCCCCCGGGAGTCGTCGGCGAGCTGTACGCCGGCGGCACCGGCGTCGCCCGCGGCTATCTCAACAACGAGGAGCTGACCAGGAAACGTTTCGTCCTCATCGGGGGTGAGCGCTACTACCGCACCGGCGACCGGGTGCACGTCGATGCCGACGGAGTGCTGCACTTCCACGGCCGAACCGACGGTCAGGTGAAGATCCGTGGCCATCGCATCGAACTCGGCGAGGTGACCGCGGCGCTGCGCTCGGTGCCCGGCGTCGCCGACTGCCACGTGAGCGTGGCCGGACCAGCCCACCACAAGCACCTGGTGGCATATCTGGTCGCGCCGAAGACATCCGAGCGGACGGTGCGTACCGCAGTCGCCGCGAAACTTCCCCGCTACACGCTGCCGGACCAGTATGTGTGGCTGACGAGACTTCCGTTGAACGGCAACGGAAAAGTCGATGTGGCTGCGCTGCCCCGCACCGGACAGGCGGACCGGGCCGACCAGACCGCGGACCAGCACCAGCTCGCCGAGCTGTGGGGCGACGTGCTGAGCATCGATCCGGGGGCGATCGGACCGAACGACAGGTTCCTCGAGATCGGCGGGAACTCGATCGCCCTGGGAGCGCTGCTCGGTCGCATCCACCGCCGATGGGGCCGCCACCTGTCGTTCGCCGACGCGGCCGCGGCGCCGACACTCGCCACGATGACTCGTGCCATCGCCACCGCATCCGTGAGGCGCGAGCTGGTCGAACCGATCCCTCCGTCCGCCGGTGCGGCGGTCGACCTGCACCCGCAGCAGGTGGGGCTCTACGCGTTGTGGCAGGCCGATCCGGACTCGCTGGCGTACAACATCCCGGTCCGACTGACGTTGCGCGGCCCGCTCGACGTGGCGCGGTTGCGTTCGGCGTTCACCGTGTTGCTGCAGCGCCACGACGCACTGCGCATGCGGTTGACGCCGGTTGACGGTGCCGTCCGTCAGGTGGCCCTCGAAGACCTCACGCCGGAGTTCGAGTACCTGTCCGGGCCCGTGGCCGACCCGCTCGCGGGGTTCGTGCGACCGTTCCGGCTCGATCGGCCGCCGCTGCTTCGCGCGCGTCTCGTCCACCGCGGACCGGACGAGAACGAGCTGTACCTCGACGGGCACCACATCGTGCTGGACGGGGTGTCGCTGCGGGTTCTCGTGCGCGACCTGTTCGACCTGTACGCCGGTACCGAGCCGGCCGCGGCCGCCACGACGTTCGCCGCGGCCGCGAAGTGGTGCCGTGCCCGGCAGGTAACCGATGTCGACGAGGAGTTCTGGCGCGCCGAACTGACCGGCGCGCCGGCAGGGCTGGAGCTGCCGACCGACCGGCCACGCGGCCGTTCCCGCGCGACGCGCGGCGCGGTGGTCAGGCGCACCTTGCCGGCGCCCCGGCTCGCAGTGGTCGACCAGACCGCCCGCCGCCTGGGCGCGACCCCGTTCGCGGTGCTGGCGACCGCGTACACCGCGACCCTCGCACGGCTGTCCGGCCAGCACGATCTCGTGATCGGCACGCCGGCGAGCGGACGGACACACCCGGCTCTGGAGTCGGTCGTCGGAATGTTCGTCGGCACGGTCTGCCTGCGTGCCGAACTGGCCGGCGATACCGACCTCGCCGGGCTGGCCCGGCAGCTCGGCGCGCGGCAGTGGCAGGCACTCACCCATCAGGACTTCCCGTTCGAGCGGCTCGTGGACCGGCTCGACGTGCCACGCGACCCCGCGCGCAACCCGGTGTTCGACGCCCTGTTCGCCTACCAGGATCTCGACGTCTACGAGCTGGCCACAGCCGACCTCGCGATCTCGGTGGAACTGCTCAACCCCGGCACGACGCGGTTCGATCTCAACCTGCAGGTCTACCGGCGGCCCGACCGGCTCGTGCTCGACCTCGAGTACGCCACGGAGCTGTTCGATCCCACCTCCGCCGACTACCTGCTCGACGAGTACCTGGTGGCACTCGACGAGCTGTGCGACGACCCCGGCACGCCGGTCTTCTCCTCGCCCGGCGCCGCCATGTCCGCCTTCGCTGCCGATTTCGCGTTCTGAGAGGTGCCCGGTGACCACGATCCTCGAGCAGAACCGTCGGGCACATGCCGACCAGGACCACGTCGGTTACTGGCGCCGTGCTGTCGAGTCCGAACCGACCACCCTGGTGCGCGACCACCTCGGCCAGGACACCGACGCGCCGACGGCCACGGCGACCGCGAGACTCGCCACTCCCGCTCTCGCGCGGGCTCGGCGCGTCACTCGGGAGGACCCGGCCCTGCTCCGCGTTCTCCACGGCGCCGTGGTCGCGCTCGTCGCCGCCCGCGCCACCGACGCCGAGCACGTCACCACGGTCGTCGCGGCGCCGTCGGGAGCCGCGGGTTCCGCTCTCCCGCTAAGCGTCCCGGTGAAGCGCGAGGACACGTTCCGCGACCTCCTGATGGCGGCCAGGACCGCCTACCTCGACGCGGCCTCGCACACCGCCGCACCGTACTGGCTGTTCTACGACCAGGCCGCGGCGGCGCCGAGTGATGTCGCGCTCGCCGTCGAGGGCGACCTGTCCCCGCCGGACGCCGCCGCGGTCGGATGCACGCTGTACTTCGCCGTACTCGACGACCGGGTCGACGTGACCTACAGGTCCGATTCGTTCACCTCGTCCACGGCCGAACGCCTCGCGGCCGACTTCGCCGCGTTGCTGGAGAAGACCACGAACGCCATGGACGCCCCGATCGGCCCGTTGCTCGACGCCGGCCCGGATGCACAGCGCCGCCTGGGCGCGTTCAACGACACCGGGGCCGAGTTCCCCGCCACCACGCTGCTCCACCAGTTCCTCGAACGCGGAGCCGCGAAACACCCCGACCGGATCGCCATCGCCGGATCGGGCACCAGCGACGGTCTGACCTACGCGCGGCTCAACGCCCGCGCGAACCGGCTCGCTCATCGACTGCGTGAGCTCGGCGTCGGCCGTGGCGACATCGTCGGCGTGTGCCTGCCGCGTTCGCCTCGCGAACTGACCGCGATCTACGCGGTCCTCAAGGCCGGCGGCGCCTACCTGCCCGTCGACCCGGCCTTGCCGCGCAACCGGATCGACTACCTGCTGGAACACAGCGGCACTCGGATCGTGCTCGGCGATCACCTGACGCGTCCCGCCGTGACCGAGGCGACGATCTTCGTCGACCTCGACGACGAACGCAGCTTCGCCGATGCCGAGTCCGATCCCGAGACCGTCGCCGGTCCGCGCGACCTGTGCTACGTGATCTACACCTCGGGCTCGACCGGCCGTCCCAAGGGCGTCATGGTCGAGCACACGGCGATCGTCAACAGGCTCGCGTGGATGCAACGGGCCTACCCGCTCGCCGGGGACGACGTGATCCTCCACAAGACACCGTTCACCTTCGACGTGTCGGTGTGGGAGATCTTCTGGTGGTCTCTCGCCGGCGCCGCCGTCGCGACCCTGCCGAGCGGCGACGAGCGCGACCCGCGGCGCATCGTCGAGCACATCGCCGGACACGGGATCACCACCATGCACTTCGTTCCCTCGATGCTGCAAGCGTTCCTGCGGTACGTGGCGGCAACCGGCACGGCGTGCTGCCTGCCCTCGCTTCGCCGGGTGTTCGCCAGTGGCGAGGCGCTGACCACCGCCCAGGCGCTGCGGTTCCGCGAACTTCTCGGGCACGCCGGGCTGGTGAACCTCTACGGCCCCACGGAAGCCGCCGTCGACGTCACCTGTTTCGACTGCGCGGAGCTCGACCCGCGCCGCCCGGTCCCGATCGGCCAGCCCATCGACAACATCGTGCTGCACGTGCTGACGAAGGCCGGCACTGTCGCACCCATCGGCACGCCGGGCGAGCTGTGCATCGCCGGGGTGGGTCTGGCTCGTGGCTATCTCAACGCTCCGGACCTGACCGGCCAGCGGTTCGTCGCCGACCCGTTCCGGCCGGGCGAGCGCATGTACCGAACCGGCGACCTGGCCCGCTGGCTGCCCGACGGCACCATCGAGTTTCTCGGTCGTATCGACACCCAGGTCAAGATCCGCGGACATCGCATCGAACCGGGCGAGATCGAGCACGTGGCCTGCCGCGTCCCGGGAGTCGCCGACTGCGCGGTCGCACCGCTCGCGCTCGGCGGTGAGGACACGGACGACGACCGGGTGCTGTGCGCGTACGTGGTCGCGGGTGAGGACTTCGACCACGACGAGTTCCGAGCAGCGTTGGCGGCCGAGCTGCCGTCCTACATGGTTCCACAGTGGACGATGCCGGTGCCCGCGATCCCCACCAACCACAACGGCAAACGTGACCTCGGCCGGCTCCCCCGGCCCGACGTCGCCGCCCGATCCGCGTACGCGCCACCGCGTACCGCGGTCGAACGGCGGCTCTGCGACATCTGGGCTGACGTGCTCGGCGCGGACCGGGTCGGCGTGCGGGACAACTTCTTCGCGCTCGGCGGCGACTCGATCAAGGGCATCGCCGTCCTGTCCAGCGCGCACGCCGCCGGGCTGGAGTTCAGCTTCCAGAACCTGTTCGCTCACCCGTCGGTCGCCGAGCTGGCCGCGTTCGTGTCCGAGCGGCACACAGGTTCCGCTGCCAGGTCCCAGGCGCACCGGTTCGCGCTGCTCGACGACGCCGACCGGCGGCGGCTGCCGCACGGGGTCGAGGACGCCTACCCGATGTCGTCGCTGCAAACCGGCCTGCTCTACGAGGCGGCGCGCGCCGAGCCGGGAAGCGGGCTGTATCACGACATTCTGAGCTACCACATCGACGGAACGGTCGACGTCGAGACCTTCCGCCGCGCGGCGACCACAGTCGCGGCCCGCCACCAAGTCTTCCGAACCTCCTTCCACCTCGACGGATTCAGCGAACCCCTTCAGCTAGTCCACGACCGGATTCCATGTCCCCTCGGCGTGTTCGACCTCAGCGGCCGGCCGGAGTCCGAACAGGACGAGCGGCTACGGGAGTTCGCGGCGCTCGAGCTGACCCACGGGTTCCGGCCGGGCGAGCCGGACATGGTGCGGGTCTACCTGCACCTGCTCGGCGAGCGCGGCTTCCGGTACACCCTGAGCTACCACGACGCCGCCCTCGACGGTTGGAGCGTCAACACGATCCACCGCGACATCTTCGACACCTACTTCGCCCTGCTCGACGGGCACGCCCCGGACCCCGCGCCGCCAGCGGTCGGCTACGGCGACTTCGTCCGGCTGGAGCGGGACGCGCAAGCCTCCGGGCACCAGCGTGACCATTGGCTGGACGTGCTCGCCACGTACGACGAGACCCGGTTGCCCAGGCTGGGGCCCACCGGCGCCACCGGTGTGGTCATCCACGACGTGAACCTCTCCGCGAACGTCACCGCAGACGTGGTGCGCACCGCCGCGTCGCTGCGCGTACCGGTGAAGTCCGTACTGCTGGCAGCACATGTCGCCGTGCTCGGATTCGTGGCCGGCACGGACACCGTGCGCACCGGGTACGAGCACAGCGGCCGCCCCGAGGTGGCCGACGGCGAGCGACTACCCGGCCTGTTCCTCAACACCGTTCCCTTCGGCGCGCGATGCGCGGACGGAACCTGGTCGCAACTCGTGCGCGAGGTGTACCAGACCGAGACCGAGCTGCTGCCGTTCCGCCGCTACCCCATGCAGGAGATGAAGCGGGCGGCGGGTACCCGGGAGCCGCTGTTCGAGACAGTGTTCAACTTCACGCACTTCCACGTCCTCAAGGAGCTCAGCGCCCGCGACGGGTTCGGCATGGTCCGCTCGGTCGTCAACGCGCAGACCGAGTTCCCGTTCCGCGCGGAGTTCGCCCAGGACGCGATCACCGACCGGGTCGAGCTCGCGTTGCACTACCACGCGGCCGCCTTCGACCCTCAGCAGATCGAGCGGATCGGCGGCTACTACGCCCGCGCACTGGAACTGCTCACCTCCCAACCCGACCGGGACGTCCGGGCGGAGCCCCTGCTCGGTCACACCGAGCGTGCGCTGCTCGCCGAGATCGGCGCCGGCCCGCCGCATGTACTGCCGGACGCCACGTTCGTCGACCTGTTCGCCGAGCAGGTCGAGCGCACGCCGGCGAACACCGCGCTGGTGCACGGTGAGGCGCGGCTGAGCTATCGCGATCTCGACGCGGCCGCTGACCGGGTGGCTGCGAGCCTGAGCGCCCACGGGGTCGGGCGCAGCACGGTGGTGACCACCGTGCAGGAGCGCGGCGTCGACTGGGCGCTCACCGTCCTGGCAGTCCTCAAGCTCGGCGCGGTGTACCTGCCGCAGGACCCGTCCTACCCGGCCGAGCGTATCGGTGCGGTGTTGCGCCGCAGCGGATGCCGCCACGTGGTCACCGATGACGTGTTCGCCGCGCCGCTGCGAGACACGCTGGCCAAGGTGCTCGACGAGCCGCCGACGGTCCTCACCGCGACGGCGGACGGCGCACCGCGCGGATCCGTGGTGGCGCCGCGGCCCGACGACCCCGCGTACATCATCTTCACGTCGGGGTCGACCGGCGAGCCCAAAGGGGCGATGATCCACCACCGGGGCATGCTCAACCATCTGTGGGCGAAGGTCGTGGACCTGGAGCTCACCGGGACCGACCGGATCGCCCAGCTCGCAACCCAGTGCTTCGACATCTCGGTGTGGCAGCTTCTCGCCGCGTGGCTTGTCGGCGGAACCACTGTCGTCGTCCCCCAGGACGTAGTCACGGATGTTCCGGCGCTGCTGCGGAACACGGTGGCCGACGGCGACATCAGCGTCCTCGAGGTCGTACCGTCCTATCTGGACGCCCTGCTCGCCGAAGCCGAGCTGCGGCCGGTGGATCTGCCCGCACTGCGACATCTGCTTGTCACGGGTGAGGCGCTGCCACCAGCGCTGACCCGGCGCTGGTTCTCGCTCTACCGCGTCCCGCTGGTCAACGCCTACGGTCCGACCGAGGCCTCCGACGACGTGACCCACCACGTACTGACCGGTCCGGTCGACGGCGAGCGGGTCCCGGTCGGCCGGGCGGTCCTCAATACCGGACTGCACGTCGTCGGCCCCGACGACCGGCCGCGGCCGATCGGCAGCTACGGGGAGATCGTCGTGACCGGCGTCGGAGTCGGCCTGGGCTATGTCCATGATCCCGGCCGGACGGCGGCGGCCTTCCAGCCCAACGTCTTGGACGATCGCTCCGCGACGATGTACCGCACCGGGGACGTCGGGCGATGGCTGCTCGGCGGCGTGCTGGACTGCGCGGGCCGGCTCGATCACCAGGTCAAGGTGCGTGGGTTCCGCATCGAGCTCTCCGAGGTCGAAGGAGCCCTCGGCCAGCTGCCCGGCGTGGACCACGCCGTCGTGGTCGTCAGGAACAGCGGTGGCGAAAAGCTGCTCGCCGCCTTCTACACCGGCCCGGCCCAGCACGACCTCGCCGCGGTGCGCGAGGCGCTGACCGCCCGTCTGCCGAGCTACCTACATCCAGACTCGGTGCGGCGGCTGGACGCGTTCCCATTGACCGGCAACGGAAAGGTCGACCGTGCCGCGCTGGAGCGGCTGCCCGTCGAAGAGACCACGCGGGTCCGTGAGGCGCCGCGTGACGAGCTCGAGGGTGAGCTCGCCGAGCTGTTCGCCGAGGTGCTCGGGCTCGAGGCCGCCGAGGTCGGCGTGACCGACAACTTCTTCGACCTCGGTGGTCACTCGATCGCCGCGATGAAGGTCGCGGTCCGACTCGACGGCGCGATCGGCCTACACGACCTGCTGGCCGGACCCACCGTCCGCGCGCTGGCCGCCGGCATGCGCGAGCAGCGGGAGACGCGCCGCGACCTGCTCGTCGACCTGACCGCGGCGGCCGGACTCGACGTGGTCGAGCCGAAGCTCACCATCGTCTGTGTCCCGTTCGCCGGGGGCGGCGCGGTCAGCTACATCGAGTTCGCCCGGCGCGTGCACGCCGCCGACGCCAAGGTGCGGGTACTCGGCGTGGAGCTGCCCGGGCGTTCGCGGACCGACCGGCGTGCGCCCGTTCCCGCCGACCGGCTGGGCGGCGAACTGGCCGGCGAGATCGCCGCCCGCGTGGACACCCCGGTGGCGCTGCTCGGGCACTGCGCCGGCACCGGCCCGGCGCTCACCACGGCGTACGCCCTGCGGGACAAGGGCATCGAAGTTCGACGTCTGTTCGTCGTGGCGAAGCTGCTCAGGTCGACGAAACCGGCCGACCACGACCACAACGAGGTCACCCACATGTCCGATGAGGAGATTCTGCGATGGCTGGCGACCAACACCGGCTTCACAGAGCCGCACGGTATGCGCGACGCGGACCGCTCCGACCTCGCGCGGGCGTTCCGCTACGACACGGCAGAGGCCACACGCGCCTTCGCTCTCGCCCTGCGCGACTCCGACCCGCTGAGCGTCCCGGTCGTCGCCGTACTGGCCGCGGACGACTCCCTGGCCAGCGGACACGAGGACCTTGTCGGAACCTGGGAGCGGTTCGGTCCCCTGGACGTCGTGGTCAGCCCGGAAGGTGGCCACTACCTCAACATGACGCGACCGGAACTGCTCGCCGCCTGCGTCCTGCGATCCGTCGACGGCGAAGCGTGCGCCGACGGGGAGCCCAGCGCGCGACAACGTCACTGACCGTCCACACGAGAGCGAGAGGATGTCATGGTTCTGCTCACGATCCTCCTCATGGGCGTGATCGTCTTCGTCATGCGGTTCTCCTTCTTCGCCATCCCCCGTGACTGGACCATGCCCAAGCTGGTCGAGCGATCCCTGCCGTACGTGCTGCCCGCCGTTCTGCTGGCGATGCTCGTCCCGGGCGTCTTCCTGACCGACGAAGGCCCACTGAGGGACCCGATCTACGGTCCGTACCTGATCGGCGTCGTCGCCGGCTTCGCTGTCGGCGCGGTCAAGAAGGACAACTTCTTCCTCGTGTTCGGCTCGAGCGTCCTGGCGTTCGCGGTGGCGAAGGTGGTGTTCGCCCAATGAGCGAGCACGTCTGCCGGCAACGAACCAGGATGGCCGAGTTCGGCGCGGGCACACGGGACGTGGTGCCGATCGTCATCGGCGCCGTGCCGTTCGGAGTGTTGTTCGGCGCTCTTGCCGCACAGGCGGACTTCAGCGCCACCAACACACTCCTGATGTCGCTGATCGTCTACTCCGGCACGATCCAACTCATCGGCCTCAACATGATCGCCGCCGCGACGCCGCTGCCGCTGATCGCCCTCGCGAGCGTCATCGTGAACTCCCGGCACGTCTTCTACAGCGCGGCGCTCACCCCGTACGTCCGCCAGCTCCCGGTGTGGTGGCGGGTGCTGCTCTCCTACGGGATGACCGACCAGATCTACGCGCTGGCCGAGCGACGATACAGCGCGCGGGACGGCAGCACCGACAAGCACTGGTACATGCTCGCAACCTCCGCAACGCTGTTCGTGGCCTGGTTCGCCAGCACCTACGTCGGGTTCGCGTTCGGCGATGTACTCAAGGATTTCGACGGACTCGGCCTGGACTTCGCGATCTACGCCACGCTCGTCGCCCTCGCCGCGCCGTCGATGGACAACCCGCGCTCGATCATCGTCGGCGTGACCGCCGGCCTGGTCGCCCTGGTCCTCACTCCGATACCGTTCCAGGGCGGCCTGTTCGTCGCGATCCTCGCCGGAGTCACCGTCGGTGTGCTGTCCGAACGATGGCTCCGACCCAAGAACGACGGATGCGAGCAACGCGAGGCCGATGCCGAGAGGGGCACGGATGCGATTCGCGTTCAGCGTTGACGAACAGACCCTCGCGCAACCCTTCCGGGTGTCCCACACCACCATTCGCACCGCGAGCGTCGTCCGGTTGCTCGTCCGGGACGGGGACCACAGCGGCCTCGGCGAGGTCACGGCGGGACCCGGTCTCGCCCACGAGGACCCCGAAGAGGTAGTCGCCCAGGCACGACGGCTGGCGGGACGGCTGGCCGAATCAGGTGGGCCTGCCTCGCCGCAGGACCTGGCTGTCGAGCTGGCCGTCGCACGCGCGGACGGTTGCCCACCCGTGGCACTCATGCTCGTGGAGATGTCCTGTTTGGATCTGCTGGCCATGCGGGCCCGTCGACCGCTGTGGGAGCTGCTGGCGCTGCCTCCGCCGACGCCGATCCGGTTGTGGCGAACGGTCTCGCTCGGCGACCCGGTGCCGGATGGCGGCAGTCGGTTGAAGGTCAAGCTGGGAGGGCCGCGGGACGCGGAGTTCCTGAGACGGCTGCGGAGCCTCGACCCCGGCACCGAGGTCATCGTGGACGTCAACCGCGGCTGGGACCGCGCCTCGTGGCAGACGGTGCGCGAACCGCTCCGGGCCGCCCGCCCGACCGCGGTCGAGGACCCGGTCGCGGATCCGGAACTGCTCCGCGAGGTCCGGGCAGCGCTGCCGGACACTCCGGTCCTGCTCGACGAGGAAGTCGCCGACCTCGACGCGGTCGAGCGGGCGGCCCGCGATGCCGACGGCGCGAACATCAAGGTCGCCAGACTTGGTGGCCTGATGGAGTCCAGGCGCGCGTTGGAATTTCTCCGTGCGACGGGAAAGCGTGCGATGCTCGGCTGCTTCATCGAGCCACCACGGGCGATCGCGTTCGCCGCACAACTCGCCGGACTCGCCGACTGGACCGATCTGGATGGACACCTGGTCCTCGGGTCCGACGATCGAGGAGGGACTCTGCGGCTCAACACCCAGGCCCCTGGCATCCCGCGACTTCTCGACTGAGAGGCGAACCTGTCGATGTCGAAACCATCCTTGCCGCCGCTGTCCTGTCCCCGCTGTCGCCGCGCCGGCGACGGCTACGCCGGCTGTCCGCGCTGCCGCGCGGAGGGAGTGCCGGTCAACCTGGTACCACCGCCCGCCGACCTGGGTGGTGTCGACCTGCGCGGATATCCGGGTGGACCCTGGGGAATTCCGCAGGCGATGCCGGTGCCCGAGCGCGGCTCGATGGCCGAAGGCGACACCCCGTGCATCGAGCTCGTGAACGAGGACGACCGCATCCTGTGGATCAAGGATGAGACGCGTAACCCCACCGGGACCCACAAGGACCGCGCGATGTCGGTCGGCGTCGCCGCAGCTGTCGAGGCCGGTGCGTCGACCGTGGTCGCTGCATCGACAGGCAACGCGGGCGCCAGCGCGGCCGCGTATGCGGCACGAGCCGGCCTGCGATGCGTGGTGCTGACGATGGCGACGATTCCGAGAGTGGTCGCGGCTCAGATCACGGCACTGGGAGCTACTCTCGCGGCCTATCCCGACCGGACGACCCGCAACAGGATGATGACCGAGGCCGTCCGCGAGCTGGGTTGGTATCCGTTGACCAACTACGAGCTGCCGTGCTCGGGCGACAATCCCTATGCCAACGAGGGCTACAAGAGCATCGCCTACGAGCTGGCCCGCGATCTCGGGTCCGATGTGGACGCCGTGGTCGTTCCCACCAGTGGCGCCGACGTGCTCGCCGGCATCGAACGCGGTTACCGTGAGCTGCTCGCCGCGGGCCTGGTCGACCGGGTACCGAGAATGGTCGCCGCGGAGACGGCGACCGGAGCACCGTTCACGGCCGCACTGAGCCACGCCGACCGCGCCGCGCAGGAGAGGGTCACGGTCGAGGACACCGGTTCGCCCGCGTTCTCCATCGGCAGCACGAACCCCACCTGGCAGGGACTCAACGCGTTGTGGCGCACGAACGGCGAGGCGATCGCAGTGGATGTCGATGACTACATGACAGAGCGCACCACGCTGCCCGCAACGACCGGGTTCCACCTCGAATCGTCGTCGGCTGTATCCGTGGTCGCCGCCCGTCGCGTACTGGGCAACGCCCGTCGCGTGGTGGCACTGGCGACCGGCAGCGGCCTGAAAGACCTCACCGGCGACGAGCTGCGACAGGTACAAATCTCCCCGCCGAACCTGGATGCTCTGACCACGACGCGCTGAGCCACCTGCGGTATCCCTGCTGACGCCGCCGGCGACCGATGCCAAATGTCGGCCGCGGCGAGCGAGTGTCGGTCCGAAGCGGAATCGATGACCGGTTCGATCACGCCTGGTCAAGATGCTGGACGCGTTTGCCTTGCCGGGCGTGGGCTCGCCGTGCCCAGATGCGCCGCGGACTCGCCCACAGGCTCCCCAGGGACTACTTGCGACCCGCCGCGACGGTTTCGAGTTGTCGTTGCACACGAGTGGCGTCGTCGTGGCGACCTTGTTCGTGGTACAGCTTCACGGCTGCCCACCACGCGGTACGGGCCTGCTCGGTCTGGCCGATGGCGGCGTGCGGATGGCCGATGCGATCGAGGGTGTCGGCGACCTGGAACGCGTTGCCGAGGTCGCGGTACACGGTGAGGGCCTGGTCGTAGTGGTCGATGGCCTGGCGGTGGTTGCCGCTCTCGTGGTCGATGAAGCCGAGGCTGTCCAATGTGTTCGCCTCGCCGTCGGGGTTGTCGTGGTCCCGGTGCAGGGTGAGCGCGGCCCGGCAGTGGTCGCGGGCGGAGTCGTAGTCGCCCAGGCGGGCGGCGTACCAGCCGACCCCGTTGAGCGCGTCGGCCTCCCACACCGGCTGGTCGAGGCTGCGGTGGATGTCCAGCGCGCTGCGGGCGTGGCCCAGCGCCTGCCGGTCGTCCCCGCGCAGCTCCCACGCCCGCGCGAGCGCGTGGTGGGTATGGGCTTGCTGGATCGGGTCGCGGTGGTCTTCGGCGAGGGCAAGCGCCTGCTGCAGGTGATCGATGGCGTCCTCGTGCCGGACCAGGTCGGCGTAGCAGCGGCCGAGGGCCCGGTGAGCGGTGATGCGGGCAATGGGGTTGGGCACGTGGGTGGCGGCATCGGCGGCGGCCAGCCACGCGTCCAGCCGGTCGCTACGATGCCCGCGCCGGAAGACGTAGGTGTCCATGGCCCAGGCCAGCCACCAGACGGTGACGTGCCAGGAGAAGTCAGCGGCAAGGTGCTGGGCGGCCAGCAGGCAGGCGTACTCGGCGTCGAACCACGCCCACGCCGCCTGGGCATCGGGCGGTTGATGGGCGCCGGCCTTGGGCGGGTCGAGCTCGGCGACGCTGCGGTGGGGGTTCAGGATCCGGTCGGCGGCGTAGGCGGTCTGGGCGTGGTAGTCGAGGACCCGCTCCAGCGCCGCCTCCCGCACCTCGTTGGAGAGCTCGTCGGCGCGGGTGGTGGCGTAGGCGCGCAGGAGGTCGTGCATGCCGTACCGGCCGCCCGGGGTGCGGTCGATGAGGGAGGCGTCGGCCAGGACGGCCAACACCGCGTGCGTCTCACGTTCGGGCAGGTCGGCGACGCTTGCCGCGGCAGGCGGGCCGATGTCAGGTCCGGGGGCGATGCCCAGCAGTGCGAACACCTCGCGTTGCTGGTCGGTGAGGTGGCGCAGAGACCAGGACAGCACGGTGGGCAGGCTCGCGGTGGGGTCGTCGGAGTCCAGGGCGTTCAGGCCGAGGGTGCGGAGCTCGGCGACGATGTCCCGCAGTGGCAGGTGCGGGTCGGCGGCGGCGCGGGCGGCGATCAGCCCCAGTGCCAACGGAAACCCGCCGCACAGCTCGATCAGCTCCGCGATCGCTCCCTCGTCGGCCGCGGTGCGGTCCGGACCCAGGGCGTCGACCAGCAGGGTGTGCGCATCGGTGTCGGTCAGCACGTCCAGCGGGACCGGGCGCGCGCCGTGGCGGGCGATGAGCCCGCGCAGCTGGTTGCGGCTGGTGACGAGCACGGTGCAGTGGTGGCCGCCGGGCAGGAGCGGGGTGACCTGGTCGGTGCCGGTGGCGTTGTCCAGCACGACGAGCATCCGCTTGTCGGCGACCAGGCTCCGGTACAGCTCGGCGCGGCCGTCGAGGTCGGCGGGCTGGCGGTCACGGTCGATGCCCAACGCGGCAAGGAACCCGCCGAGCACGTCGACCGGGTGCGCGGGCTGCTCGGTCGGACTGAAGCCGCGGAGGTCCACGAACAACTGCCCGTCGGCGAACCGGGCCAGGTTCCGGTGCCCCCAGGTCAAGGCGAGCCAGGTCTTGCCGATTCCACCGGCCCCACCGATCGACGAGATCAGCGCCGTCCCGCCGCCCGGACCGGTGGACAGGGTCGCGTCGAGCCGATCCAGCTCGTCGCGGCGACCCACGAACGGCGCGGGCACTGCAAGCAGCTGCCTGGGAACCACGATGGACGCGGTCGCGGCGGTCCTGGGAGCCACGAGCAGTTGGGGGTCGGCGGCCAGGATCTGCCTGTGTAGGTCCTGCAATGCGCTGCCGGGGTCGGTGCCCAGCTCCTCGACCAACCGTTCCCGCAGCTGCCGGTAGTAGTCCAGCGCGTCCGCCGAACGACCGGCGCGGTGCAGCGCAAGCATGTACTGGCCGGCCACCCGCTCGTCGAACGGATCCTGGGTGCTGCGCACCGCCAGCTGCGCCACGAGCTCTTCACCCTGACCGGCCAGCAGCCGCGCGTCGACCAGTTGGTGCTCGGCGGCCAGCCGTTCCCGCAGCCACCGCTCGCGCTCGCCGTCCACCCATTCGCCACGCAGGCCGGTCAGCGGGTCCCCTTGCCACAACGCCAACGCCTCGGTCAGCAACGCCACCGCGCGCGGCCCCTCGCCCCGGGCCTCGGCACACAGAGCGCGGAACCGGAGCAGATCCACCTGGTCCGGCCGATCCAACACCAACAGGTAGCCGCCGGACCGGTGCACGATCGCCACCGCACCGGAGAATGCCCCGCGCAGCCGGGAGATGTGGCTGTGCAACGTCGCCCGACCCCGCCGTGGCGTGTCGGTCCCCCAGACCCGCTCCACCAACCGGTCCGCGGGCACCAGCCGGCCGGCATCCACCGCCAACGCAGCCAGCACACACCGCTGCCGGGCAGGACCCAGATCCACCGACCGCCCGTCGACCTCCGCGGTCACCTCACCCAACAGGGCGATCCTCAGCATCGTCCGCCCCTCCCACCACGACCGCGCCGCACCCAGAACAGCGCGGCGACCAGGGTAATGCAGAAAGTTGGCAAGCAACCAACACGACCGGCCGTGCATGGTGACACCCGCGGCGGGCCAAGGGTGACCAGGGGGACCCGCCGCTTCATCCGAACCCGCTCGAGAGGCGGAACCCAACGATGTCCGCAACCAGTCCCCACTCCTCCGGCCGTGCGAACCCGACGGCCGACGGCTGGCGTCGTGGCTTCGCCGATCCCGAGGACGAGGACGAGGACCCGCCCGCCCGGAGGCCGGCGTCGAAGCGCGACGCGTCAGATGGGACCGGGAACCACGCTCCTGAACCGGGGCCTGGCGCGTTCAACGGAGCAGACGACAGCGGAACCATCACGGTGGCGGTGGACCGCGCGGGCCTGGTTGCCGATGTCACGGTCGCGAGGAACTGGCGGGACTTCATCACGCCGCCGGAGCTGGGACACGCCCTGCTCACCGCCGCCGACAACGCGATCCGCGCACTCGTCGCCGGCCTGGCCGAGCACCTGGATCTCGACTCCGTCGTCATCGAGATGCCCACCGCTCCCCCGGCGATACCGGCCATGGACGAGTCGACGCTGAACGAGATGGCCGACTTGCTGAACCGGGCCGGCCGCGATCTCGAAACCTTCCAGGCCCAGGCCGAATCCGTGCTCACCGCGACCGCCACCGCGGCTGGGCCGAACAACAAGGTGACGGTCAGTCTGGCGCGGGGGCGGGTGGCCGAGGTGACCGCCGATCCGCGGTGGGCCTCCCACGTCCGCTACACCGAGATCCGGTCCGAGGCCCTCGGTGCCTTTCGTGCGGCCAGGCGGCAGCTCGGCGACACGGACATCTCCACATTCCAGAAGCCTGCCTCACTGGTGCGGCTCCAAGAACTGGTCGACCGGATCGCGCACGGCCCGCGCGACCTGAGCTGAAAGGCGGAGGCATCGTCACATGGACACGGTCGAGGTCGTGTGTTCCAAACTGGTGGAGGACGCGGACAAATGGCGGGCGGCCGCCGACGGGATGAGCAAGGCGGCTGACGCGGCCGGCGGTCTGGCGATGGGTGCGGAACAGTTCGGCAAGATCGCCGATGAGCGTGGGGTCGTGTCCGCATATGCGCCGCTCCAGCAGACCTTCACGACCCTGGCTTCGGGCGCGGCGACCGAGTTCGCCAAGATCGCCGACACGCTGACCCTCGTCGCAGAGACCTACCTGAGGGAAGACCAGGCGGGCGAGCACGCCATGCGCCGACTCGAGGATCGACTCTGATGGGCGGCATCGACGGCGCGTTCGACGAGGCCATCTCGTCGATCGAATCCGCCCGCAAGAAGATGGACAAGACCTGGGACGCCATCGTCAACCACGTCAACTGGGCCGTCAAGTTCCTCCCCGACTCCGTCGCCGACCAGGTCAAGAAGGCAACGCAGAAGCTCGGCGGCGAATACCACAAGGCGGACGGCTGGCTCCTCACCGAACTGGTCGAACGTGGCTCACCCGCCGCGCTGCGCCACGCGGCCGAGGTGTGGAACAAACAGGTCGAGGCGGTGGCGGGCAACTACGCCAACGACCTCGGGTTCGCGTCGATGCCGAGCAACAACAAATGGAAAGGCCCCGCACAACTGGCGTACCGGTCTGTCATCGACCAGCAGACCAAGGCGCTCTCGGACTTCCGAGAGGAACTCGGCAAGCTGAACACCACGCTGAACGACATCGCCGACGCGGTGAGGAACTTCTGGGTCGCGATCGCGGGTGCCGTCCTCCTGTTGGCAGCAGCGCTGGTGGTGTGTGCCCTCGAGGTACTCGGAATCGTCACGGCCGAGGCCGCGATCGTGACGGCCATCGGAGGAGTCGCCGCATTCTTTGGTACGACGTTCACTGCGTATTCCATGATCCACGGCGCCTTGGACGGCCACAAGGCCAAGTTGGAGGGGCTTGTTACAAAGTTCCACCAAGATGGCACTTGGCCGGTGGCCGCCGCCGACATCAGCGACGCCTCGGTACTCGACGGTGACGAAACGAGCGATTGGGAGCCCAATCTCTGACCGAGGGGCCCTTCTCCGGCGTCTTGATCAGCTCCCCGCTACGGAGCGGGTGATGATCTCCTCCTTGGTGAGCGGGCTGCGTGGGTGGTAGCTCAGGCACAGCGGGGTTCTCAGTTTGCGTGGTGCCGCGCCTCGGCGGCCAGGTAGAACTCGCCGCTGCTCAGCCGGAATACTCTTGCGAGTACGACACATCTCCGAGCCTTGGTAGGCGAGCCGACGCCGCTACCTTGGGCCGGATGTCGATCGGCGATGCGCCCGTCCGGCCCGGATCAACGCATCCATGTCGACAAGCGCGGTGAAGGTTACGCAGCAAACCGGCCGGCGCAACGCCCAGCCGCCTGCCGTGCGACGCCGACGGCCCGGACACGTCGGGAGCCCCGACGGCCGTCTAGCCGGGGTGATCGGGTCTTCGGTCCTTCAGCCGGTGCGCGGGACGACGAGCCCGGACTCGTAGGCGCACACCACGGCCTGCGCTCGGTCGCGTAGGTCGAGCTTGCGCAGCACCCGGCTCACGTGGGTCTTCACGGTCTCCTCGCCCACCACCAGCCGGGCCGCGATCTCGCTGTTGGACAGGCCTTGTGCGATCAGCCGCAGTACGTCGGTCTCCCGCGGGGTCAGCGCGGCCAGCTCCGGCGCGGCCGGGCGCGGGCGCAGCCGGGCGAACTGTGCGATGAGCCGCCGCGTGACGGTCGGCGCCAGCAACGCCTCGCCGGCGGCGACCACCCGGACCGCGTCGAACAGCCGCTCGGCGGTGACGTCCTTGAGGAGGAACCCGCTCGCGCCCGCCACGAGCGCGTCGTACACGTGCTCGTCGAGGTCGAACGTGGTCAGCATCAGCACCCGCGGCGGGTCCTGCGCGGCGGTGATCCGCCGGGTGGCCTCGATCCCGTCCATCCCCGGCATCCGGACGTCCATGAGCACCACGTCCGGGCGTTCCGCGCGGCACACGGACACCGCCTCGACGCCGTCGGCCGCGGTGCCGGTGACGGTCAGGTCCGGCTGGGTGGCCAGCAGCGCGGCGAACCCGGCGCGGACCACCTCCTGGTCGTCGACCACGACGACGCGCACGGTGCTCATGGGCGTGCCACCGGGAGCCGGGCCTCGACGAGGAAGCCGGTGACCGGCGCCGGACCGGTGCGCAGCACGCCGCCGACCGTGGCCACCCGTTCGCGCATGCCGAGCAGCCCGTGCCCGGCGCCGCCGTGTTCGGGCGCCGGACCGGGTCCGTTGTCGCGCACGCTCACCAGGAGATCGTCCGGCGAGTAGGCGATCGACACGTCCACCGCCGCGCCCGGGGCGTGCCGGCGGGCGTTGGTCAGCGCCTCCTGGACGACCCGGTACGCGACGAGTTCCACGCCCGGGTCGAGCGACGTGACCGGGCCGCTGACGATCAGCCGGGCGCTCGCGGACGTCCGCATCTCGTCGATCAGCCCGAGGAGCTGGTCCAGCCCGGGCTGGGGCGTCCGGGTCGGCTCGGCACCGGCGTCCTCGCGCAGCACGCCGAGCAGCCGGCGCATCTCGGTGAGCGCCGTGCGTGCGGTGTCGCCGATCTCTGAGAGCCGGCGGGCGCCCTCGGCCGGCATCCCGGGCGTCGCCAGCCGCGCGGTCTCGGCCTGCACGGAGATCATCGAGATGTGGTGGGCCACCACGTCGTGCAGCTCGCGTGCGATGCGGGCCCGCTCGCCGCGCGCGGTGAGCTCCAGCAGCGTCGACTCGACAGCCCGGGCCGACGCGGTCCGCTCGGTGGCCGCCGCCCGCGCCCGCCGCAGCCGCCGCCCGGCGATCAGCAGCCACACGGCCGCGAGCGCGACCAGGCCGGTGGTCGGACCGCGGTAGAGCACGATGGACAACGCCGCGGCGGGCGTGATCACCGCGGCCGCCGGGAGGGCGTGGCCGCGTGCGAACGCCAGCGGCGCGGTGGCGAACACGCCGAGCAGCAGCGCCACCGGCAACAGCGACCCGGCCCGCAGCACGGCCTCGACGACCGACACCGCCGCCAGCCCAGCCCCCGCCCACTCCAATCGCCACACGGGCCCATTGTGGCCGGACCGGCGCCGCCTGGGCGTCCCCCGCGGGCCGGCGCGGCGCGTCCCCCTGGGGAGGGACGCGGCCGGGTGAGAAGACGGTTCCGCGGCGGGACGACTCCGCGAGCCCGCGTTCGTAGCGTCTACCGACATGAAGGCAACGATCGAGGTGCGCGAGCTGCACAAGCGCTACGGGCACACCGTGGCGGTCGACGGGCTCTCGTTCACCGTCCACCCCGGACAGGTCACCGGGTTCGTCGGCCCGAACGGCGCCGGCAAGTCCACGACGCTGCGGGTGATCCTCGGACTGGACCGGCCGGACTCGGGCAGCGCGCTCGTCGGCGGCAGGCCGTACCACCAGCTGCGCAGCCCGCTGCGCGAGGTCGGCGCGATGCTCGACGCGGCCGCGCTGCACCCGGCCCGCGGCGCGCGAAACCACCTGTTGTGGCTCGCCCACGCGGGTGGCCTGCCGGTCGGGCGGGTCGACGAGGTGCTCGACCAGGTCGGCCTGGCGGGTGTGGCCCGACGTCCGGCGGGCGGGTTCTCCCTGGGCATGCGCCAGCGGCTCGGCATCGCCGCCGCGCTCATCGGGGACCCGCCGGTGCTGCTGTTCGACGAGCCGGTCAACGGCCTCGACCCGGAGGGCGTGCACTGGATCCGCGGGCTCCTGCGCTCGCTCGCCGGCGAGGGCCGCGCGGTGCTGGTGTCCAGTCATCTGATGAGCGAGCTGGAGGACAGTGCGGACCACCTCGTGGTGATCGGCCGGGGGCGGCTGCTCGCCGATCGCAGCGTGGCCGACCTGCTCGCCGCGGCGTCCGAGGACCGGGTCGTGCTGCGCACCACGCGGCGGCGCGACGCGATGACGGTGCTCGCGAACGCGGGCGCCACGGCCGCGGCCACGGACAGCGACACGGTCACCGTGGCCGGGCTGCCGGCGGACCGCGTCGTCGAGCTGCTCACCGCCGGGGGCGTGTCGTTCTTCGGGATCAGCGGGCACCAGGCCTCGCTCGAGGAGGCATACATGGAGCTGACCCGTGGCGCGGTCGAGTTCGGGGAGTCGCGATGACCGCGCTGCTGCTGTCGGAGTGGACGAAGCTGCGCACGGTGCCGCGCTGGGTGGCGACGATGACCGCGGCGGTCGTGCTGACGGTGCTCGTCGCCGTGTTCTCCGCGGCCGCGTCCGGCTCCACGTCGGCCGGTGGAGGCGGGGGCGGGCCCGTCGCGCCGCCGACCGTCGAGAACGCCGGCCACTTCGTGCACCGCACGCTCGCCGGCGACGGCAGCATGGTCGCCCGCGTTGCGAGTCAGACCGCGAGCCACGAGTCGGCCAAGGCGGGCCTCATGATCACGACCGACGCGGACCGAGGCGCGGCGTACGCGGCCGTCCTCGTCACGCCGGGACACGGCGTCAGGCTGCAGGCCGAGCACGGCGCCGTCGACCTCGCCGGAAGCGCGAGCGACGCGCCGCGCTGGCTGCGGCTCGACCGCGACGGCACCACGGTCACCGGCTACGAGTCCGCCGACGGCGACGAGTGGTCCCGGATCGGCTCGGTCCGGCTCGACGGGCTGACCGGCTCCGCCGAGCTGGGTCTGTTCGTCGCCTCGCCCAACGCCATCCGAATCGAGCGCCAGTTCGGCGGCGAGAACGTCGACGAGGCGCCGACGATCGGCGAGGCGACGTTCGACGGCGTTCGGGCGGACCCGGCCGCCGCTGGGCCGTGGCGGGACACCGACCGGTCGTACGCGACGGAGCACGCGCGGTTCACCGACGCCGGCGGCACGATCACGCTGGCCGGGTCCGGCGACGTCGGGCCGGTGCAGCAATCCGGCCCTGACACGCCCCGGATGACGCTCAGCGGCGTCCTGATCGGGCTGCTGGCGATCGTCACCCTCGCGGTCCTGTTCGTCACGTCCGAGTACAAGCGGGGCATGATCCACCTGACGTTCGCGGCCAGCCCGCGGCGCGGCCGGGTACTGGCGGCCAAGGCGTTCGTGCTCGGCACGGCCACGTTCGGCGCCGGGCTGGTGGCGAGCTTCGGAGCGTACCTGCTGGCGGCGCCGATCCTGCGCTCGAACGGGATACACCCCGGGTCGCTGTCGGACACAGCGGTGCTGCGGGCCGTGGTGGGGACGGCGGCGCTGCTCGCGGTGATCGCGGTGTTCAGCCTGGGCGTGGCCACGATCCTGCGCCGCAGCGCCGCCTCGATCACCGTGGTCCTCCTGCTGCTGCTCGTGCCACAGATCGTCGCCACCGGGCTGCCGGTGGAGGCGGCGATGTGGCTCGAGCGGGTCACCCCGGCGGCCGGGTTCGAGATCCAGCAGACGGTCCGCACCTATGACACGGCCATCGGCCCGTGGGCTGGGTTCGCCGTGCTGTGCGCCTACACGGCGGTCGTGCTCGTGCTCGCCGATCGGCGACTGCGGCGGGACGCATGAGGTACCCGGTGCGGCGCGTGCTGCACGCGGAGTGGACCAAGCTGCGCACGCTGCGGGCCAACGCCTGGCTGGCGCTAGCGACCGCGGGGTTCACGGTGGCCGCGAGCGTGGCGGTGACGTGGACCGTCGACACCTCACGGTGTCCGTCGCCCGCGGCGTGTTTCGAGGACACCACGAAGCTCAGCCTCGGGGGCGTGTGGTTGGGTCAGGTGTCGGTCGTCCTGCTCGCCGTCGGCATGATCGGCGGCGAGTACGGCACCGGGCTCATCCGGGCCACGCTGGCCGCGACCCCCCGGCGGCACGCGGTCCTCGCCGCGAAGGCCGCGGTGCTGGCCGCGACCGTGGCGGCGGCCGGCGCGCTCGGGGTCCTCGGAGCGCTGCTCGCCGGCCGGTTCATCCTGCCGCGCAACGGGTTCAGCGCCGCCAACGGCTACCCGCCGCTCTCGCTCGCCGACGCGGCGACGCTGCGCGCCGCCGCGGGCACGGTGCTCTACCTGGTTCTCGTCGGCCTGCTCGCCCTCGGGCTGGCGACGCTGGTGCGCGGCACCGCGGCGGCCGTCACCACGGTGCTGTCGCTGCTCTACGTCGCGCCGGTGCTCGTCGGGCTGGTGGGCGACCCGTTGTGGCACGACCGGCTGGAGCGGCTCGCGCCGATGACGGCCGGTCTCGCGATCCAAGCCACCCGGAACTACGAGCAGCTGCCGATCGGGCCCTGGGCCGGGCTCGCCGTGCTCGCCGCATGGACGGCCGCCGCGCTCGTCGCCGGCGGCGTGCTGCTGGCCACCCGTGACCAGTAGCCGGCCCTCCGCTCACCACGAGCGCGGGGTCCGGGGAACGGTGATCTTGTCCCATCGAGCGGTCGTCCGGTTGCCGGTTCGCATCGTCAGTTCATGTGGACCGGTCCTGATCGGCGCCGTACTCGGTCTCTTCGGCGCTGCGGGCGTGTAGGCGACCTCGCTGCGACGGTCTACAAATCGATCGGTCCGTTGCCGATCAATTCGGTGGCCACCTCGACCGGACCTCCGTATTCCTCCCCCGCCACGGCCCGCGACGCGGCCGGATCCGTGCCGGGGTGCAGATGCGTCAGCACCAGCCGTCCGGCCGCGGCGTCGGCGCACTGCCGGCCGGCGAGCCGCGCGCTGGACAGGACGCCGCTCGCCCCCGCGGGCACCTGGTCGACGAATGTGGCCTCGGCGAGGAACAGGTCGACGCCTCGCGCGAGCGCGACAACCTCCGGATCGGGCCCGCAGTCCCCGGTGTAGGCGAGCACGCGACCCCCGGCCTCGAGCCGAACTCCTGCGTTGGTCACCGAGTGCGGCAGCAACCGCGTCTCCAACGCGAACGGCCCGACCGCGAACCGGTCCCGAAGCTCACACAGCTCGAAGGCCAGCATCCCGACGCGATCCAACGCGAGCACCGCGTCGACGGCGCCCGCCGGCGCGTACACCGGCAAGGGGACGTCCGGCTTCCCGGACAGCGCCCGGGCGCGCAGCAACGGGTTGAGGTCGGCACAGTGGTCCGGATGCCCGTGCGTGACAAAGACGGCGTCGACCTCGCCCGGCCCAACCCACCGCAACAACTCCGGCACGACGGCGAACCCCGGATCGACCAGCAACCGAAAACCGTCGTACTCGACCAGAAAGCCCCCGCAGGCCCGCCCCGCCTCCGGCCAGACCCCACCCCCACCGAGCACCGTCACCCGCATGCGCCGACAGTACTCAGCCCACACACATGCCGCGACGGTGATGATCTACGAACTCCACCGCCGCCTGAGCTCAGCCACGGACTAATCGCTCGCGTTGCTAGCAAACGGCAATTTTCTCACCCGGAAACCGCGACTGGTCACTTGCCAAGTCAAGACCTGACGTCGCTGTGATCGGCATCCCATCGCCAACCTGTCACATCGCGGTGCGCCGTCGTGTCTTCTGGGTGACTCTCGTTCTCGACGAAGGTGGCGGTGATGGCAGGCGCGACGGTGATCCGTGCCGGCGATTCGGAAGCGCAGGGCCGTGCCAAGCGGCCGGCGTGGCGGGTGTACTTGACTGGAGGTCTGCGCCGGCGGTTCAACCAGGTCTTCCCGACGCACTGGTCGCAGCTGATTGCCGGGATCACGACGGCCAGTCTGGTGGTCCTGATCCTGACGGGCGGGTATCTGGCTCTGTACTTCGACCCGTCGATGGCCAGCGTCAGGTATGACGGCCCGTACGACAACCTGCGCGGCGTGGAGATGACGCGCGCCTACGCCAGCGTGCTGCACATCTGCTTCGAGGTTCGCGGCGGACTGCTGATCCGGCAGATCCACGACTGGGCGGCGTCGCTGTTGGTCGCCTCGCTGCTGGTGCACCTCGCCGTGCTGTTCTTCACCGGCGGGTTCCGTCGATCGCACCATCTACTGTGGACGGTAACCGTGCTGCTGCTGATCGTTGGGATCTTCACAGCCTTCACCGGCGTGTTGCTGGGCGCCGATATGCTCTCCGACACCAGCCTGCGAATGATCTCCGGGTACATCCTGTCGGTTCCGGTGGTGGGCATCTGGCTGCACTGGACGGTGTTCGGCGGCGAGTTCCCCGGCACCGAGGTCATCCCGCGCGTCTACGCGGCGCACTGGGTGTTGATCGCGATCTTGGTCGGGCTGCTGGTGCTGCGCGCGGCCCTGCAGCGCCGCGTCGGGCCGGCGCAGTTCCGGGGACGCGGGCGGACCGAACGCAACATCGTCGGCGTCCGGATGGTGCCCGGCTTCGCGGCCCGGCTGACGGCCATATTCCTGGCCACGATCGGCGTGCTTGCCCTCATGGGAGGGTTGTTCCAGATCAACCCGAGCTGGAACTACGGGCCGGGCAACCCGGCGCACGTGTCGGCAGGCTCGGCGCCGCCGTGGTATTTCGGCTGGGTCGACGGTGCGGTGCGGCTGTTCCCGGCGTGGGAGGTCCACCTGGGCGACTACGTAATACCGCCGTCGTTCTGGCCGTCGATGGTGTTCCTGCCGTTGAGTTTCCTGGCGCTGGCGCTGTATCCGCGACTCGAGCAGCGGTTCACCCACGACCACGTCCCGCACAATCTGCTGCAGCGGCCGCGCGATGTGCCGTGGCGAACCGCGCTCGGCGTAGCGGTGGTGGCCTGCTACGGCTGCCTACAATTAGCCGCCGCCATCGACGTGCTGGCATTCCACTTCGACCTCTCGGCCGACACAATGCTCTGGACCGCGCGGGTCGGGCTGCTAACACTGCCACCGCTGGCCTTCCTGACGACCTACCGACTCTGCCTCGGACTACGCCTGCACGACCGTGAAGTTCTCGAGCACGGCATCCCGACCGGGATCATCAAACGGCTGCCCCACGGCGAGTTCGTCGAGGCGCACCAACCCCTCGCCAGCCCAGCCGCACTGGAGTACCACGGCACCCCGGTCCCGAAGAAAGCGAACAAGGTCGGCGCCGCCGGCCGCCCGGTAGTCGGCTCCTCCTCCGCCCGGACCCACCCGACTGAGCCAGACCGAAACTCGGGTCGCAACGGAGAACCTGCTCGCTAGGTTGACTCGAAAAGCAAGACGTCACTGGACTACCGGATGACGAACGGGCCGCCGTTCAAGGCCGGGCCGCTGAGTTCGCGCCGCCCGGACCCTGCGGCAGCGGCGTCCACCCGGATCCCGCGGTGGGGGGCCTCTGTGATCGGGTGTCGGAAGTCCTCGACCACACAAAGAGAGCAGTTCGGAAGGCGTCTGCTGGGACGGTACGTTCACCGCGATGCGGTAATGCACACCGGCGTCATCGACAAGCTCGATCCGATGGTGCGGCGTATCCGTCTTGCCCTCACGTTGGACGTCCGCCACAACGCCGGAATGAACGCCAGAGGACTTCAACGGCGTTGTTCGTTCGCCTCGGCTCGAGTTAGACCGGCGCCAGCCGTCCGGCTAGTAGGAGTGGTCAGCCGTCGAGGAGATACGCGAAACGCGGAATATCCGTCGTCGGCGGCACTCGGCGGCGAGTAGCCTCGACGTGAGCTAAAAGATCGGCTGGGCCTGGGGGTTTCGTGGCGGATCTGGTCAAAGGCGCGTTCGCGCGCGAGTTCGATGCGCTGCTCAACGGCTCACGGCTGTCCACCGCACGGATCACTTTGCTGGCGCGCGAACACGGCATCGGCTACTCGACCCTGCGCAGTTGGCGAACCGGTGTGCATCTGCCGCGAGTTCCCGAAGACAACCCCGCATTCCGCGCCTTCCTGCAATCGGTCGCTGACGACCATGGCCACGCTGCCCAGGTATTCGACCTCGCCCGGCGGGCATGGCGGGCCGCGCAGCAGGCCAAACATCAGGTCGGCCGGGTCCGGCCGATGCTCACCACGCAAGTGCCTCCCGGATTGGCGGAACTGCTCGACGGGCAGGCCCGATGGCTGCTCGTGCTCCTGGCCGCGAACCGCTGCCGAGCCCTCTCCGAGGACGCTGTCAGCGCGCTGGCCGGCCTGTCGCTCGGGCGCTGCCGGTCGCTGCTGGGCGAACTGACCACTCTCGGGTGCGTGGTGGAGCAGACAGGCCGTCGGTTCGCGGTCCCGGACGCTGTTCGGATGTCCTCGGCCACGGCCAGTGCGGCTGACATCCGCTCGGCCGACATCCGGCTGGCCGAGTACTACGCGCGGACGATGATGGCCGCGGCGCGCAGACTCTTCCCCGAAATGCTGGAACTCGTCGCTGCGCGTGGCTCGGCTCGCTTCGGCAGCGACCAGGCGGCCTCGGACTGGCTGGCCGCCGAGCGGGACAACTCCGTCGTGGCCGCCGAGGCGGTCGCTGAGCACGACCCCGCGCAGGCGGTGCGCGTGGCCGACGCGCTGCGGGCTGCACAGCAGGTGCGTCCCTTCGCGGTGGACTGGACCCCGGTGGCCGAGGCCGCCCGGCGCGGCGCCGACGGCAACACGCAGCTGGCAGCGATGGAGTACGCGACCGGTCTCGCTCTCTGGGGGCGCGGCGAACTTGCCTCCGCAGCATCGGTGTTCGCCTCCGCGGGCCGTCGGTGGCGGGCGATGAAGCGCCCGCGCGAACAGGCGGCCATCCTGCACATGCTGGGCGCCGCCAAGCACGCGGCCGGCCACTGGGCTGAGGCGAAAGCGAACAGCGCAGGTGCGTTGCGGCTGCGCCGGCAGCTGGGCGAACCGCGCGCCGAGGCCAGCACACTGATCTACCTGGCCGACGCCTGTCTCGGACTGAGCGAGTTCGATGCCGCGGAAGCCCACGCCGGCCGGGCCGCAGACCTGTCGACGCGCACCGGCTACTCAGCGGGATCAGCAGGCGCCCTCGGCTCACTTGGCCGGGCGCTGCTCGGCCAAGGCCGAGACCAGCAAGCGGAGCTGGCGTTCATCGAGCAGCAAGCAGTGTCCGGCGGTGTCACCTTCGACTCCCGCACCGCCATCGCCCTCCTAGGCCGCGCGACCGTGTGCATGTACAGGCACCACTACGACGCCGCGATCGACTTCGCGGAGCAGGCCGCCGACTACGCCCACCGCTCGGCGAACTCCGCGGTCGAGGTCGACGCGTACACCCTCACAGCGCAAGCCCACCGCGCCCGCGGACGACACGTTCACGCTGAAGCACTTCAACGCCACGCCCAGCGCATCGCAGAAGCCTCCGGCCGCAACTGAGATGTTGGCGTGCCGGATGCCCCGAGGGAGGTCCTCGGGGCATCCGGGTCGTGCACTCATGTCAGACGGAAACCCATCCGCTGCAGCCGTTTGCGTTGCACGCTTGAATCTTTGGCCGCGCGGCCGCCCAGGTGAAGTACTCGTCGAAGGACGGCCTTGCCGTTGCCTGCCAGACGGCCTGGCCGTGCCTCGACACCCACAGCACCTGCGCAAAGCTCGCGCCGTGAACCGTTCCCCAGATGTTCCACATCGGCAAGCGGTTCCCGTACAGGTCGGTCCCCTCACCGTAGAGCCAGCAGAACGTCACGTGCGCACCCCCGGGGCTCGTCACGTCCCGACAGGCCTGAACCCCGAGATCGCCTCGCTCCGACGGCACCGACTTGGCAGAAGACGCGGTCGGTGCTCTCTCAGGCGACGCGGCCGGCGACGCGGTCGCCGAGCCGGTGAGGGCTACCACGGCGACCACGAGCAAGCCCAGTACCGTGACTACCGATTTGCGTTGACGCAACACGAAATCACTCCCTCTGTGAGCTGACTGTCGGTCAGTCATGCCTCCCGATCGTGGCCAGCGACAGACCAGACACGCCAACACTCTGGAGGTGATCTGGAGGTAGCCGGATGGAGGTTCCCGGTCAGAGGATCACCCGTCCGGACTTTCGACCGATGGCCGAATCAACAACGCACACCCCGGCCGGCGATGATGTTCTCCGCGACATCACGTTGCCAACATTGGGACGAGGCCGGGTCCTGGTAGTCCTTGGTCGACGTCCGGCCGTAGAACGCGAACCGCAACACCTGCCGCTCCTCGACCCCCGCGAGCCGCCGCCGTGTGCTTCTTCGGCCGGGCTGGTGTCCCAGATCGTCAGCGAGTCTCGATGTTCACTGTCCAGCTGACCTGTCATTCGACCGCCTCCAGCTTTCGGACCGCGCAGTCGAGACGACGCACCCGCCCAGCCATGACGTGATCGGGCGACCGTCGAACACGGCCGAGCCCGGCAGGTGATGCACGACTCCTTCGCCAGGCCCATGACGACCGTGTCGCGCTACCGCGAGTATGGGCATCCGACCATTCCGCGATGTGCTCGCATGTGGACCAGGCGGGCGATACCGGGACAACAGCGCGGAAGACCTCGTCCGGATGGCGCATCCACAAGCGACGGCTCAGGTCGGCCCGCACGAACGCGAGCTCGTCCTCAGGCAGCCGCGGCGCGTGCTCGGCCATGTCCGCGTAGACGGCCTCCAGAGTCGCGTGCTGGACGGCGCTGGCGGGCTCGGCAGCCAGCGACGCCGCACCCGGCTCGACCATCAGGCGCAGCTCGAGCAGGTCGGTCAGGAACTCGGTGGTGGCAGGCCTGGCCATGCCAGTCGATGACCTCGCGGTCCATCAGGTTCCACAGGCCAAAGCCACTCGGCGCGTGGCGGTGTTCGGGCGTGGCCGGTGTGGGGCAGGATGCTCCTGTTTGGTGCGCGTGTCTTCGCCAGAGCGTTCCCGGCTGGTGCCAGCGCGGCACGGTGCGCTGGTTTGCTGTCGCGAGCAATCGGGCATCATGGGTTGGGCGCATCCTGCGATCAGGCACCCACGGCACGGTAGGGCGGCATGGGTGAACCGAACTTTGGTGGGCGGCGGGGCTGTCGGCTGGTGGTCGAGGCGGACGGGTTCGCGGTGTGCGAGCAGCAATGTGACGAGCACCGCGCGTGCTGGGTCGGTCCCGGTCACCGGCCTGGTTACGCGCTGAACCTGCCGCGCACTGGCGGGTTCGAAGTCCGTGTCGATGGCCGGGAGCACTTTCTCGATCCGACGGTGGCGAGCTTCGAATGGCCGGGCCAGGAGCTCTATGTCGCCCATCCGCTCGGTCCGTGCGCTGTGGCGACCTTGATCAGCGTGCCGGAGGATGTCGGTGCCGGTGAGCTGGCCAACCGGGTAGCCGGCGCGGTGCCGCGGACCGGACGGTTCGAACTGTGGCACTGGGCGCTGGTGGCGGCGTGCCGGCGGGGTGTCGATGCGTTCGAAGTGGCCGAGCGGGCGTGGGCGCTGCTGGACCTGTTGCCCAGCCAACGAGAACAACCCGTGGTGCACGGTATCCGGCCGGGGACCGAGCTCGCCCACCGACGGCTCGTGTCTGCGGCCCGGGAGGTCCTGGCAACCGGGAACTACTCACTCTCCCTTGGTGCGGTGGCTGGCCACGTCGGCTGCTCAGCCGCGCATCTGAGCCGGGTGTTTCGGCGGACCACGGGCCGTAGCATGACCAGCTACCGCAACGAGCTGCGGGTGCGGGCCGTGCTCCGTGATCTCACCGACGGTGCGACATCGCTGCGTACCCTCGCCGCCACCTACGGCTTTGCTGACCAGGCGCACCTGAGCCGGGTGGCCAAGAAGTCACTGGGCATGGCGCCCAGCCGTGCCCGCACGATGCTGTCCGCGCCGTCGGCGAAGGGCCAGTCGGCGGAGGGCTAACTGAACAAGAACCTTCAAGGCCTTCGCCACACGGGTGTGTGAGGGTGGTGCGGTGCGCAGACCGGTTGGCAGACCTGCACGAACCGCATCCCGGGTGTCACTGATGAGCGTCCTGGTCGCGGTGTTGACCGCCACGCTGTGCGCTCCGTTCGGCACCGACACCGACGCCGACGCCGCGCCCGCCCGGGATCGGCCTCCAGCGCTGGTCGACCTGCGGCCCTGCGCCGATCTCGAGCGCACAACCTGCGGCTATCTCGAGGTGCCGCTCGACCGCGGCGGCTCGGTGCCCGACCAGCTGCGGCTGAAGGTGGCCATGGCCGACAACGCAGACGCGCCGCGCGGCGTGCTGCTGCTGCTCGCTGGTGGACCCGGCCAGCCCGGAGTGCCGTTCTTCGAGCGACTCCGGCAGGCGCTGGCCGGCGCGCTGACCGACTACCGGCTGGTCATGATCGACCAGCGGGGTACCGGGGAGAGCGCGCTACGTTGTCCACAACTGCAGCAGCAGGTGGGCAGCTCGGACGTGCGGGTTGCCTCCCCCGAGGCAGTGCGCGAGTGCGCGAATGGCCTCGGCGATCGGCGGAACTTCTATACCACCGCGGAGACCGTTGCCGACCTGGAAGATCTGCGGGTGGCGCTGGGTGTGCGCTCCTGGACACTGGACGGCGTCTCCTACGGCACCTTCACCGCCGCACACTATGGGCTTACCCATCCGCACCGGGTTCGCAGGCTTGTCCTCGATTCCGTTGTGCTGCAAGACAACGGCGACCCCCTCTACGTCGCCGCACTGGGCGCGTCCGGCCGGGTGCTGCGCACCGCGTGCCGCGAACAAGGCTGCCCGTCCGACCCGGCCCGCGACCTCGCCGAGGCGCTACGTCGCACCGGGCGCACCATCGACATGCTCGACACACTGATCATTTTCAGCATCATCGACCCCGCCCTGACCGACCCACAGTTCGCGCTGCTCGACCGTATGCGCGCTGCCGCTGCCGGCGACCTCGACCCGATCAACGAGTTGCTCGACTGGTTCAGTGGGCCGGACACCACACCACCCGAACTGTTCAGCGCCGGCCTGCATCTGGCCACGCTGTGCGCCGACATACCAGGCATGCCGTGGGGCGACTCGTCGGCCCCGCTCGCCGGACGGGACCAGGCCATACAGCGGGCGATCGCGCGCGTGCCAACCCGTGCCGCCTGGCCGTTTCCCAAACAGGTGGCCGGGCAACAGGGCATCGTCGCCAACTGCCGGCACTGGCCACCATCCCGACCTACACCACCCGCCCGGTTCGACCGACTGACCATGCCTGCCCTGCTGCTCAGCGGCGATCGAGATCTGTCCACTCCGGTCGAGTGGGCCCGGGAGCAGGAGGCCAGAATGAGCAACGGGAAACTCGTCGTGGTACGCGGCGGCGGGCATTCGCTCCAGAGCCGGTCGACCGAAGGCGCTCACGAAGCCGTGCGATTCCTCCTTTCCTGACCACATCATGACCGACAAGACTGCCAACGACGAGATCGCGACGAAACCGCGCAGGGGTCGGGCGGATCGCGACGAGCGACAGCCCGGCAGCGCATTTGCGATCGAGCGCGAGACGCGTTCGACGTAGCCGGGTCTCCCTCGCCGTGTCGGGCAGCGGATGCGGCACGAACGGCCCTTTGAGAAGGGTGTCCGGCAACGGCCTGGTGGTGGTTGTTGCCGCGGCGGACTTCGCCTCAATTTGCGTGATCCGCTGCTCGGCTCGCAACCACGGGATAACCTGCGCCAATTTCGTGCCCTCAGCAGGTTCATATGAAACCAACCCGCTCGTCGGAATTCGGTCGGAAGATTCCTCACCCGGCGGCGAGGAAGCCAACCAGGTTCGTCGCGGTCGCGAGGCCGACCACCCGGCACCAGCACGACGTCGGAGGCCTCCCGGGCCAAGATTTTCACGATCTCGGACGGGGCCACAACCTACATGTGGCCGGCGGCGGCCTTGCCCAGCTCGACCAGCTTTGCCTTGGTGTCACCCTCGTGACACCGGCGGAAACACCGGTGAGAAGTCCGGTTCGTGTTCGCCCGGCGGTGGGGGCCGCGGCGGGGAGCGTCCTGCTTGTCAGTCGCCGGCCGGCCCGGCGTGGTCGGCCGTCTCGAGGGCGGACAGGGCGTGCAGCACGGCGGCGGTCACCTCGGCGTCGTAGAGGTGGCCCAGGGCGTCGCGGTACCGGCGGGCGGCGCCGGCCCGGCCGCCGCGGACAGGTTGCCGAGCAGGGCGAGGGCCAGCCCGATCGCCGGGCGGGTACTCCATCGCGCGTGCGATCTCGAGTGCCTCGCCGGCCAGCGCCGCCGCGTCGTCGGGCCGGTGTGCAGCGATCGCGACGCCGGCCAGGACGGCGAGCGAGTGGGCGAGGCTCCGGCGCTCGCCGTGCGCCCGGAAGATCGCGGCGGCCTGCTCGCCGGCCTCCCGCGCCTCCGGGAGGCGGTCCCCGGCGAGGTCGAGGTCGGCGAGGCTGATCAGGGTGACCGCCGCGCCGGTCTCGTCGCCGAGCTCCCGTTTGATCCGCAGGCTCTGCGCGTACCGGTCCCGGGCGGTGGTGTACGCGGTGTGCGCCTGGGGGTAGTAGCCGGCGAGCTTGTGCGCGTTGCCGACGAGGGTCAGCGCGCGCACCGGCCGGCGTGCCCGGGCAGCTCCGCGAAGCGTGCCGCCGCCCGGTCGCCCAGCTCGACGGCCGCCTGGTGGTCGCCGTTCTCGTTCGCGGCGATGCCGGCGCCCAGCAGCGCGTAGGCCCGCGCGGCCGGTCCGGCGCGCCCCGGCGATCGCGGCTCGGGCACTCCGTTGCACAACTCGACGTACCATCGAACAAAAGCGTTGACTTATATAAGTAGACGCCGGTACAGTCTCGCCGGTGCACGCGTTCGACGTTCTCGGCGATCCCGTGCGCTGGCGTGTTCTGGAACTGCTGGCCGACGGTGAGCAGACCTCCGGAGCGGTCACAGACGTCATTCGGGCCGAGTTCGGCATCTCGCAGCCCGCTGTCTCCCAGCATCTGCGCGTGCTGCGCGACAGCGGGTTCGCGTCGGTCCGGGCCGAGGGCACCCGCCGGTTCTACACGGTCGAGCCCGCGCCGCTGCGCGAGATCGACGCGTGGCTGGACCGGTTTCGCCGGTTTTGGGAACAACGCCTCGACATCTTGGACACCGAGCTGGCCCGTGGCAGGCGTGCACGCCAGGACCGATCCACCAATCGAGAGGACATGACATGAAGGACGTACTGGACGAGCTGGCCGCCGTGCACCGGGTGATGGGCAAGGGCAGCGTGCCCGCCGGGGAGGCGTACACGGTGGAGCTCCGGCGCCAGTACGACGCGGAGATCGAGGACGTCTGGGACGCCATCACCAGCGCCGAGCGGCTGCCCCGCTGGTTGAAGCCGGTCACCGGGGATCTCCGGCTGGGCGGGAAGTACGAGCTGGAGGGCATGGGGCACGGCGAGATCCTCCGGTGCGAGCCGCCGCGGCTGCTGAAGGTGTCCTGGCTCTACGGCCCGGACGCCGACGCCTGGGAAGGCACGAGCGAGGTCGAGGTGCGCCTGACCCCCGGCCCGACCGGCGACACCGAGTTCGAGCTGATCCACGCGGTCGTCGACCCGCACTACTTCCCGACGTACGGCCCCGGCGCCGGGGGCGTCGGCTGGGACCTGGGCCTACTCGCCCTGGCCCGGCTCCTGGCCGGCGCCGAGATCGAGAACATGGCCGAGGACGACAAATCGCCCGAGGGGCGCGAGTTCATCCGGCGCAGCGCCGCGGCGTGGGGCGAGGCTCATCTCGCCGCCGGTGGCGACCCGGAGCAGGTCACGGCCGCGGTAGAGGCCACGACGAAGTACTACGTACCGGACTCGACGGACCGAGGCGACGTTCCGTGAATCCCCGTAGCGACGGACAGGAGGCCGAGAGCGCGGCACCGCCACGACGATCACTGGGCGAGTCCACAATGGTCGCCGCAGTGCCGGCCGTCCGGCCTGCGCTCGGGCTGACGCTGCCTACGACGCCCATGGCCTTGCATCGCTCCTCGGACACCACTGTTGGTGAGATCGCACGCTTCGCGTGATCTCACCATTGCCTGTAGACCGCTTTTCTTGTGTGCGGGTCTTGGTCGTGTGCTGGGGGCGTATCTGGGGTATCAGGTGATTCCGGCGGTGATGAGTTGTTGCCAGATGGTGGTTTGCCAGCGGAGAAATCCGACGATGCAACCGCGAACCGCTGTCACGCCGTCCAGCCGACATGCGATTCGTGTGTCGACTGTTCGGCGTCGCAGCGTTGAGCGCCGGGGGCTGTTCGTAGGTGCCGCCCCCCACCCGGACACACCTGGTCAACCCTCCCACCGCCGCGACCACGCCGGGCACAGCCCACACACGACCAGCAGCCAGCGACACGCTCTCCGGCCTCGGAACCACCGCCGCGATCGCCCTCATAGCGACGCTCGTCGTTCGGCGACACCGCCGCGCGGGGTCCGGGTAGCCTCTGCCGCCGGCCTGCCGATGCCGTGCAGCCGAGGGTGCACGCCGAGGCAACGCAAGGGCGCGTCCTCGAACGCGACTGTCCACACGAGATGTCGGGCAGTCAGCGCTCGCCTGTCGGCCGGAACCCGGCCAGCAACGCCAGCGCTTGATCGACGTGGACGGCCCGATCGTGCCGCGTGTGCTAGTCGGTGGCGGCGGGGAGGACGTCGGCGAAGTCCGGGATCTCCTGTGCCTCGACGGCTGCGTTGAGGTAGTCCTGCCGTGCGAGGTCGTTCCCCGCGCGGGCGGCGATCGGGACGAGGTCGGTTGGGATGCCGAGCTCGAGTTGGATGGGGAGTTGCTGGGCCAATGAACGGCTCAACCTGCTCGACACGGCCGAGCACGGTCGTCCCTCCCGCTGCGAGCCCGAATGTGGGGCGCTGCGGAGTCTCCCTGCTGGTCTGGCCCCCGGTCCGTCGCCGGGTCAGCCGCCGCCGGTTGTGTCGGGTTGGCAGGTGGGGGGTTGGCAGAGCATGAGCGAGAGCGCTGAGTAGAACACATCACCGATCTTGCTGGGGTCCGGCGCGACGAAGGCCTGCCCGCCGGTGACCTTGGTGAGGGCGGTCAGTTCGGCGGCGTTGACGTCGGGGCCGATACCGATGCCGATGAGCTTCAACGGGCGGCGAGGGTTCTGCAGTTTGCGGAGCTCATCGAGCAGTTGGGCGCGGGTGATGTCGCTGTCGTTGTCGTCCTGCCCGTCGGTCATCACGACCACGGTGTTCATCCGCCCGGCTTCCCAGTCCTGGGTGCTGTCGCGGTAGGCGGCCAGTATCGCGTCGTAGAGCGCGGTGTTGGCCGCTTCGGCCCGCACCGCACGCAACTTCTCCACCACACCAGTGGCGAGGTGCTCGCCCAGTGGTAGCACCGGCAGCAGTTCTCGATAGTCCCGGTCGCCGTCGAGGTGTGTGGAGTAGAGCCACAGGCCCATTTTGGTGTTGGGGCCGAACAATCCGATGCCGGCGACCGCCGCCTCGATGGTGGCCTGCATCCGGGTCTTCCCGGTGCCCGGGACCTGCTCGTTCATCGATCCCGACACGTCCAGTAGCACCTGGAGCCGACCGGTCAGGTTGATCGCCGCCCAAGTGTTGAGCACCCCTTCCACGTCCTGCGCCTTCGGGATCGGCGCCGAGGTGATCGAGTCGGCGATGGTGCGGCGGTCCCGGGGCTCGTCGCGCAGCGCCTTGCCGTCCGGGGAGCGGAACCCGGCGTCGCCGAGGGCCTTCGTGGTGTCGCGGTCGAGGAGCCGGTCGAGGAACTTCTCCGCGGCCTCACGCTCATCGTTGGGGGTCTCGGGTAGCACCACGTAGGGGTAGTCCAGCGCGGGCACTACTGACTCGACCTGCGGGTCGGGATAGACCGCGACCAGCGGTGAGCCTTTTGGGCGCTCGTTGTGCCGCAGCACGTCGTGCTCGGATGTGGGGAACGCCGCCAGGGGCTTGTCCGAGCGCGCCGCGCCCGGTAGCCGGGCGACCAGCTCCGACCGCTTGGCCACTGTGTTCGCCGACAGCGCGCGCAGGGCCACAGTGCTGGCCGACTTCGGAGCCGTCTTGACCAGCTCCTGGAGCCCGAACAGCGTCGCGGCACCGACCGGATCCCGGACCGGGTCCGGGAAACCGACGGTGAGCGCCCCCTTGTCCGAGGCGGAGCCCGGCCCGATCACCTGCTCCCAGGCCAGCGACTTGTCCGGCCAACCCAGCTCAGACGCCTCGGATTCGGCGACCGCGAGAACCGCCGGCGAGCTCGCGATCGACGTCCCGGTCACCGCAGTGTTCCACCCGCCCGCCTCCTGCCCGCGCCGCAACGACAGCGTGGACTCCGGAACCCACACATCCGGCCGCTCAGTGCCATCGGAGACCGCGACTGACTCCGCCACCTCGGCCGACTCACGACTGGACACCCGAACCTGGTAGCAGCCCTCGCCACCCTCTTCGGACACCCGCCGACCGACCTGGGTCACAACCGGGGCGATGTCCGGTGCCGCGGTCACAGTGACGACGGTCCTCGAATCGCACCCGGCGGTGTTGAGCTGGTCTCGAAGGATGTCGAAGATGAACCAGGCGACCAGCACGACCACCAGCAGCATGCTGAACAGCACCACCGAAGATCGCCCGCGCCGCCGCTCGGTCGGGTAGTGCCGCCCCTTTGATTCGGTCGGGTAGTGCCGCCCCACTGTTGCTGCCTCCGATCGCTCGAAGCACCGAGTGCTTCACCAAGGAGCCATTGAAGACCCGACACCGCACGTGGCAGTAGAGCCGTCGGTCGGTCTTCGCACCGGCGTGCCACGGTCAGCTCCACCACCGGGAATGCTCGGTGGTCGTCCAGCGTTGTTGGCCGGTGTGGAGACGCATCGCATGGGAGGTTTGAGGTGGGATTGGTTCCGGAGAGGCTGTTCGAGGTCGACTCCGACGTCCCTGATCTGAGCGGAGCGGTGTTGTTGCACCACTTCGACGGTTTCATGGATGCCGGTTCCGCCGGTTCGACGCTGGTCACCCACCTGCTGGAGACCACCGAGCACCGGATAGTCGCTCGGTTCGACATCGACGACCTGCTCGACTACCGAGCGCGCCGCCCCACGATGACCTTTGCCACCGACCGCTGGGAAGCCTACGACACGCCCGAGCTGGTGGTTCACCTCCTACACGACACCGACGGCACACCGTTCCTCCTGATGACCGGACCAGAGCCGGACCGACGATGGGAAGCCGTCGTCGCGGCCGTGCGCGCTCTGGTCGAACGGTGGGGCGTGCGGCTCACCGCCGGCTTCCACGGCATCCCGATGGGCGTCCCACACACTCGCAAACTCTCGGTGATCTCCCACGCCACCAGGCCCGAGCTGGTCACCGAGAAGTCACCGTTCAACCGGGTGCAAGTCCCGGGCCACCTGTCCGCGCTGCTGGAGCTGCGCCTCGGCGAGGCCGGCCACGACGCCATGGGCTTCGCCGCCTGCGTCCCGCACTACCTCGCCCAGGCGACCTACCCCACCGCCGCACTCGCGCTGCTCGAGGCACTGACGACATCGACAGGACTGGTGATCCCGGCAGCCAGCCTGCACAAGTCCGCGAAGAGGACCGATGCCGAGATCAACCGCCAAGTAGCCGAATCGACAGAAGCCACCCAACTGGTCGAAGAGCTCGAACGACAGCACGACGCTGTCACCGACACATCCGAGAATCTGCTGGTGTCGGAAGGCGAGCCACTACCGAGCGCGGACGAACTAGGAGCCGAACTCGAGCGCTTCCTCGCCAAACAACAGCCCGACCACTAACCAACGGCCAGCTGCTCGCGACCCGCCCGACCCTGACGTCTGCCCAGTACCCGCGGCGCGCTTGACTGGCCGGAACTTTGGTAGTTGATCATGTGTGGGTGCAGGTGATCTCGGCGTCGCGGTCGGAGTGGATCGCTCCGACTACCGGTCTTGTGACCCGCGGCCTGGACCCGACAGGGACCGGCCGCGCCCGATGGACGATGCGGTGGAAGCCAGTGATCAACTCCTTCGCCATCACCTTCGGTGACCGCTGGCCGGCCGCCGAGACCTACTAACCGAACCGCCGGAAACACCGATCATGGGATGGACCCCGTCCGCAGGCGGCAGGGCCGCCGTCATCCCTACGTGGCGACGAAGGTGAACTGTCCGGAGGGGACGGCGTAGACGGCGTACAGGCCGTCCACCCGCTCGAAGGTCGCCCGTGGGGGTGCGGTGACGTGACTGCCGCCCGCGGGGACCCACACCTGCGCGGTGGTGTTGGCGGGAATGGTCACCTTCAGCGTGAACTCGTGGTCGTGGCTGGTCCACGAACTCCGGGCGGTCCCCTGCGGCGTGTCGTAGCTGCTGCGGACATACCGCAGGTCGCCGACGGGCTTGGGTTGGACGACCAGTGCGCGGTATGCGTTGGTGGCGGGGCGAATTCCGCCGAGACTGGTCTGGAACCATTCGTCGATTTGGGCGAGGATCATGTGGTTCTTGGAGTCGCCTCGGGTCCAGCGTTCGCCGATCGTGGTCATGCCGCCCGGGTTGGCCGGGGTGGACTCCATGAAGTAGCCGTAGCTCGGTTGGTCGTTCTCCTGAACGAGGGCCCAAAGGACGTCGTCGCGGTTGCCCGCGGCCAGGGCCCGGACGATGGGCCCCATTCCGATGGTGCCGCCGCTGAAGTGTGGGCCGTCTCCGTTCGGGTGGTAGGCGTTGACCAGCTCGACCAAGGCGTTCAGGACGGCGTCGCGGTGGTCGTCGGGGACGAGGCCGGCGTCGAGTGCGAGTGCCTGTGCGGTCTGGGTGGCGCCCTCCGGGCCGCCGTTGCCGTTCGTGGTGTAGCGGTCGAACGTGTCGTTGAAGAACTCGTCGTTGAACGACTGCTTGATGGCTGCGGCGAGGTTCCGATACGCCGTGGCGTCCGCGGGGTGCCCGGTCAGGTCCGCCATCCGGCTCATCTCGCGGATCATGACGTAGTACCCCCACGTCCCGGTGATCCGGCCGGACGTCTGGTCTGCTGCGACCCAGTCCGCAAGGGCGGCGTCGACGATGTTCCCGGTGACCTTCTCGCGCCGGATGTAGTCGATGTAGTCCACCATCCGGTCGTAGTACGTCGACATCGTCTGGGTGTCGCCGTACAGCTGGTAGAGCTGCCACGGCACGAGGACGATCCCGCTGCCCCAGTTGATCTCGTCGCCGAAGCGGCCGGTGTAGCCCCAGTCGTACACCGGGGTCTTCAGTGCCACGTTGCCGAACATCGGGGTGTCGGCAATGGACTGTCCCTCGACGAGGTGGTGCGCGGTGGTCCGTAGGTACGCGTCGAGGTCGTAGTTGCGGTGGATCGCTCCCATCGGCATCGTGTAGTCGGCCGGGTAGGAGAGCTTCTCGCGGCCGGGGCAGTCGGTGAACACCGACATCATGTTGCTGGCGAAGGAGTAGCGCGCCATCGTGTGGATGCGATCGATGCGTGGGTTCGAGCTGTCGAACGCCCCCGCTGCCGGGGTGTCGGCCTGGAGCCGGACTCCGGTGATGAGGTCCCGAGGCGGGGTGTATCCCTCGGGCAGGCCGGTGACCTGAACCCATTGCATGCCGAAGTAGTTGAACGTCGGGTGCCAGAACTCACCGTTCGGCGCCCCGTAGGCGGTGTAGGTGTTGAACAGGTCAACGCCGCGGGAACCGCCGCCGCCCATGAGGGAGGCCTGGTTCACCGTGCCGTCGGGGTTGAGCGACTCGGCCGGCGCCATTCTGATCGTGGTGCCGGCAGGCACCTGGTCGAGCTTGAGCCGTGGCCAGCCGGTGATGTTCTGGCCGAGGTCGAACACCCACGTACCCGGTATCGGGTTGGTCATGGAGAGGGGCCTCAGCTCCTCCTGTGCCCGAACCGGCTCCGCGGCCCTGGCCACGAGCCTGGTGGCGAGGTTGGGTGGCGGGGCGATGCCCGCATCGTCCCAGTCCATTGTGGAACCGTCACGTCGCTGGGCGGTCGGGCCGAGGTCCGAGCCGGGTTTGTTCCATCCCGGTTGTTCACGCCGGGCGTCGTAGTCGGCTCCGGAGTACCAGGCGTCGGTGACCAGCGGTCCGAGAGCGGTTCGCCAGGACCGGTCGGTGGTGATGACGTCGCGGGTGCCATCGGTGTAGCGGATCTCGGCGCGGCCGATGAACCGCGGGGTCACCGCCGCGCCGGCGGAGGGATCGCTGGCCGCGATGTTGTTGCCGGAGCCGGTGACCTTCGCACCGGCCGCGTGCGGGCCCGACAGCCCCGGGGTGAAGGTAACCGTGTTGGCGGGTACATCGATCGCGGTGATCACCCGGGACTCCAGACGGTCACCGCCACCACCGGTGTCGACGTTGATGCTGCCGCCGATGTGGTAGCCGGTCACGGTGTCGAGGGTGGCGGCGGTCGCGCCGGCGGCAGTGTCGGCCGCCAGCGTGCCGTTCCCCTTGAGCTGACTCTGCCACCACGAGTACGGCGCGGTGCGTCCGATGGCGGGGTTCGTCACGCTGCGCCGCACGTACGCGGTGCCGTTGCCGAGCTCGACACCGATCGTGTTGCCGCCGCTGCGCACCACGCGCGTGAGGTCGTAGGTGCGGTACTCGCTGGAGAGCTGGTAATTCGAGTTCCCGGGTGCCAGGACCTCGTCGGTCAGCTCTGTGCCGTTGATCGTGGCGTGGTGCAGTCCGACGCCGGACAGGTAGAGGCGGGCGTCAGCCACTCGCTTGCCACGCGGGACGGCGAACTGGCGGGCGAAGATGGGCAGCGGCTGGTTCTCGGCCCGGTCCGGGTAGTCGATCCACCGGGCGTCGCCCCAGTCGCTTTGCTCGAGCAGTCCGACCGACCACGTGGCCGGGCTGGACCAGCGGGATGGTTGGGAGTGCGCATCCCACACCCGCACCCGCCAGGCGACCATGGCCCGCGATCCGAGCCGCGAGCCGAAGGTCACCTGCTGCTCGGCGCCGTGGATGCGGCCTGTGTCCCAGATCAGGTGGCCGGTCGCCAGCTCGCGCGCCGTCCGCGCCGCCTCCACCTCGTAGCCCGTTTGCCGGTCGGCCGGGCATGCCATGCGGACGCCTGGCCGGTAGCACGGGTGTGACCTGGCCTGCTTCGTCTCGGCCAGCTGCCAGCTCAGTGTCGGTTGTGGGTCGCCGAGGCCTTGCGGCGAGTCCTCGCGACCGTCCACGCGCAGTTGGACGACGGCCACGTCACCAGTGCGGCCGTGCGAGGCGGGAGCGGCCTGGGCGTCGACCGCCGAGATGGGCACGGCCACGGCGAGGACGAGGCTCGCACCGGCCAGGGCACGAAGGAAACGCTTGGTGGGCAGCATCGGTACTCCTGCCTTCCGTGGCCGGCGATCAGGCGCCGGCTCGGTACTCGGCGTCCATCGCGGCGAGCACCTTGTCGGGAGTGGACTGTCCGCTGAAGATCTCCTGGATGCAGGTCAGCATCGTTTGCTGGACCTGAAACGTTTCACTTCGAGGACGGCTTAGAGTGCGGGCTCGTTGAGATGGGAGGAGTGGGTAACGTTTTACACCGTGTTGTACGACTCTAGGAGCCGATTCGGCGCAGCGTCAAGATGATGCGCCGTAGACTGCGGAAAACGTTCCCCGCGCGTTGGAGGACCGAAGGTGCAGCCAGCGTCTCGGCGGATCACGATTATCGACGTCGCCAGGCAAGCCCAGGTCTCCACGACTGCCGTGTCCAAGGTGCTGCGAAACGCGTATGGGACCAGCCCCACCATGCAAGCGAAGGTGCGGAAGGCGATCGCCGAACTTGGCTACCGGCCGCGCGCTGCGGCCAGGGGAATGCGCGGGCAGACCTACACCATCGGCGTGATGCTGCCCGACATCCGCAACCCCTTCTTTCCCGAGATCCTCGACGGGCTGACCGAATCGCTGCGCGACACCGACTACCAAGTCCTGCTGGGACCGGGCTGCAACGGCGAGGACGCGGAGGCCCGGGTCACCGAGGCGATGATCGATCGCGGCATGGACGCCATGGCCCTGATCGCCCCGATCTCACCAGCGGCTCGCCTCGAGCACATCGCCGGCCTCGTGCCGACCGTCGTGATCGGCCGCCACGGTCGCTCCCCCGTCTACGACACGGTGACCGACGACGACACCGCGGGCGCCACACTCGTCGTCAACCACCTCGCCGATCTCGGACACCGCCGGATCGCCCACATCGAACACCACGAGACCAACCCGACCCGCCTCGCGGAGATGCCCAACGCCATCCGCGCCGCGGGCTACCGGGAGGCGATGCGGGCCCGCGGCCTCGAGATCGACATTGTGTCCACCACCTACACCCAGGAAGGCGGCTACCTCGGCGCACGGCAGCTGCTGGACCGTCCCGACCGACCCACGGCCGTCTTCGCGGGTGCGGACGTGGTCGCCATGGGCGTGCTCGAGGCCCTCGCCGAGGCCGGCGTCTCCGTTCCGCACGACATCTCGGTGGCCGGATACGACAACACCGCCTTCGCCGCCCTCGGCCCCATCTCGCTGACCAGCGTCGACCAGGCCGGCCACCAGATCGGCGCCAACGCCGCGCGACTGCTCCTGGACCGCATCACCGACCGGCGACGACCATCCGCACAGATCAAGCTCTCTCCCACCCTGGTAGCGCGCCGCACCACCACCCCACCACGGCCGTGAGTGCCCGCCCGGCACAGGCAGACCTCGCAACACTCGGAGACCGCAAACGCGGCCGAGAAACCTCCAGGCCAGCACGAGCCCGGACCCATCCCGGCGAGCAATGACAACGGGCCTACCGTCTCCCCCGCCCAGGTACGCACGGGCGACAACCTGCATCTCGAGGGCGCTGTCATTCTCCGCAAGGCGTGCCGCGACGACCTCCGGCGCGCTCGCTACGCGCACGCCCAACGACGTCCGCGCGGCGATAGCCTCCCGAACCCCAGCGGCACGATCATTCATTCCGATCACGGCACCCAAGCTGGATTCAATCGGTTGTCGCAACACCGGATTGTTGGATTGATCGTAGGTGTTCGACGAATGCTTCGGTGGGTGTCTTCCAGCCGAGTGTCTTGCGGGGCCTGCTGTTCAGTGCCGCGGCGACGGCCTCGATCTCGTCGATGTCCCATCGGGACAGGTCGGTGCCCTTAGGGAAGTATTGGCGCAGCAGGCCGTTCGTGCCGCGTTGCCAGGGGCTGCCCGGTGGCGGCCCGTGCGCAGCAGCTCGGTGCCGCCAGCCACGTCCCCGCCAGCTGCCGCCCCACCAGGCTCATCGACCGCCCTTCCCGCGTGTCTCACCGCCGGTCCCGCATCGCTGCGCAGGCAATGTCGCGCGCCGGAAACATAGCCGCATCACGCGGTAACACACGCTCCATACGGTCGGGCGCATGCCGGTGGACACCCATTGCCCGTACTGCGCGCTGCAGTGCGCGATGCGACTCGACACGCGGTCCGACCAGGCCCGGGTCGCGCCGCGGGAGTTCCCGACCAGCCGCGGCAGGCTTTGCCAGAAGGGCTGGACCGCCGCCACGCTGCTCGACTCGCCGGGCCGGCTGACGACCCCGCTGGTCCGCACGGACGGGGAGCTGCGCGAGGCGACCTGGGACGACGCGCTCGATCTGATCGCCGCCCGCGTCGCCGAGCTACGGGTCGGCCACGGCCCCGACGCCGTCGCGGTGTTCGGCGGTGGCGGGCTGACCAACGAGAAGGCCTACCTCCTCGGCAAGTTCGCCCGGGTGGCGCTGCGCACCTCGCGGATCGACTACAACGGCCGGTTCTGCATGTCCTCGGCCGCGGCGGCGGGCAACCGAGCGTTCGGCCTGGACCGGGGCCTGCCGTTCCCGGTGTCTGACCTTGCCGGCGCGGACGTCGTGCTGCTGGCCGGCGCGAACCCGGCCGAGACCATGCCGCCGTTGATGCAGCACCTCGCGGACGCCGAGTTGGTCGTCGTGGACCCGCGCCGCTCGGCCACCGCCGAAGCCGCCGCGTTGCATCTCCAACCCGCGCCCGGGACGGACCTCGCACTGGCGCTGGGGATCCTGCACGCGGTCGTCGCCGACGGCCACCTCGACCACGACTACCTCGATCGGCGGACCGCCGGGTTCGCCGCCGCCTGGCGGGTCGCGGCCGGTTGGTGGCCGGAGCGGGTCGAGCGCGTCACCGGCGTCGCCGCGGCCGACCAGCGC